>JBBDSI010000270.1:2659-3990 GCA_040905005.1 Pseudohongiellaceae bacterium | reverse complement strand
CAGATGACGAGACCCGTCGCCACCAGGAATGTTGTCTGGAAGCCATAGGCCTGCACCAGGAATCCGCCCCCCAGGGGGCCGATAAACATGCCTGTACGTTGCACGCCAGCGAGCAGGGCCAGGATCCGGCCGCGTTGCCCGGGGGCGCTGTTTACACTCATGAAACTGAGTCGTGCCAGGGTCCAGATCCCCGCGCCGAACCCGAACAGGAGCATGCAGAGTGTCAGCGCAATGAAGGAATTTAACAGCGCGAAACCGGCACAGGCGAGTGCCATGAGCAGCAGGCCCGCCGCCATCATTATCTTGTCGCCGAAGCGCACCAGGGCCAGGCCGGCGGGGATATTGACGACCAGAGTGCCGGCGTTCTTCAGTGCCATCAGCGCGCCCGCTCCCAGCCAGGATGCGCTGCCGGAGTCCAGGACATACAGCGGAATCAGCAATAGGACCAGGCCCTGAACCAGGGACGCCAGCAGGCTGGTGGCATAGATGGAGAACAGGAGCGATAGGCTTGGCAGGCGGCCTGCGATCATATCCGGAGAGTCACGCCGCGCTGTCTTCAGTATGAACGATGGTGCCCACGTGCTCGCCGTTTAACGCCGAGGCGATATTGCCGGGCACGGTGCCGTTGATTACCTGGAATTCCTTGACCAGGCGCCCTCTTGGCAGTATCTCCAGCAGGATGCTTTCAAAAGGCAGTGTCTTGAACTGACGTTCCTTTATTTCGTCCACGCTTATGCGGTCAATAAACCGTGCGTCGGGATACTCCTTCGGATCCTGCTCATACAGCCCGTCAACATCCTTGACAAGGATCATGCGTTTGCAGCCGAAACATTCGGCCAGCAGGAGTGCGCCGGCATCGGTGCGGTGGGGAGGGATGCTGCCGATCTCCGGTGGATGTTCCCATAGGGAATAGGGCGGCACGCCGCTGAATATCACTCCCGGCGCTGAATGCAGAAACAACGGCAGCAGATGACCGAACATTTCCGGGGGGATGGCGACCACGCCGTATGGCGCCAACAGGGTTCCCAGGATATGGGCGTTGCCCAGCGCGTCGGCCTGGGCCAGCTCCGCGAGCACACCGGTTGGCATGCCAAGATCAATACCGATGGAAAACACATGGCGGCTGCGGGAGCCGCCGCCGGTGCCGATGATCAACTTGTGCCGCTGCATGCATCGAGCCAGTTCCTCCGCCACGGGAATGGTCACCTGCCGGCCGGCATCCATGATGGAGCGCCCACCGATCTTGATTACCTGGGCATAGGGCAGCATGCTGAAGACAGGGGTTTCCGTGGAGCGTTCCACATTCCTGTCCAGCAGGCTTTCGCGCATCA
>JBBDSI010000270.1:0-2559 GCA_040905005.1 Pseudohongiellaceae bacterium | reverse complement strand
CGCTGTCAGTCATTGTTCGAACTCTCCGGGTCGGCATGGATTATTGTGCCGACCTCTTCGCCATTCAACGCCCGGGTGAGATTCCCGGGTTCCAGTCCGTTGATAATCTGAATGCTGCGTCGATGACGGGCGTTCCTCATGAAGTCCAGAACGGCCCGCTCCACCACTACGTCCTGCAAATCCAGGGCCTTGAGTTCCGTGAGCGAAATTTTCGGAATGAATTTCGCCCTTTTGTCCTTCTTGGGGTCCGCGGTGTAGAGGCCTTTCTCATCCTTGATATAAATCATCGACCTCGCGCCCAGGACTTCACTGACGAGATAGACCCCAGTGTCGGTACGGTGGGGCGGGATACGACCCACCTCGGGGTTTTCATGCCAGTAAATATAGGGTGGCATGCCAAAGAATATGACCGCCCGGCGCTCTGCCAGATACAAGGGCAGTTGGGCGAATTGCGCCGGCTCGACAAAGGGAATGCCGTGTTTGGCCAGCAGGTAGTTGATCATGCGGGCATTCTGCATGCTGACGAAAGTGCCGAGTACACTCAGGGCCCCGGTAGGCAAACCCAGATCAAGGCCGACGCTGTAGGCATGGCGCGCCCGGGTACCGGCCCCGGTACCGATGAGCATCTGGTGCCGTGCCAGGTTCTCGACGATCTCGTCGATGATCGGAAATACCGCCGCGCGGCCGCGATCGATAAAACTCTGCCCGCCCAGTTTGATGACATTCGCCTGCGGCAGAATCTGGATCACGTCCCGTTTGGTTGTCGCCAGTACCTGTCGGTCACTGAGGGAGTGCTGCAATAGATTGCCGCCTATTGCGAGGGGGGAATCGTTTTCCATGCTGGAAGTTGCTCTGCTGATGGGGACGACGGCATAGTAACGTAATAATTATTCAGAATCAGAAGATGTTTCATGGGTGTTTTCTGGTGGTGGGGGCGAGTCGGCATTGCTCCATTCGCGCCGGTTGATCGCATAGCCCGAGAGCTTGCCGACGAACGGCAGGGCGAGCATGCCCGGCAGGCGGTCCACCTGATCGGGATCGCGATAGCGATGAATCCCGATGCGCATGCCGTCGTGGCCCTGGCGTGGCTGGGCGATGTAGGTGCCCATGAGTCGGTCCCAGAGCGACAGATTGAAACCGAAATTGCTGTTGGCTTCATTGTCCTCCACGGAATGGTGCACACGATGCATGTCGGGTGTCACCAGAAGCCACCGTAGCACGCGATCCAGATGGAGGGGCAGGCGCACGTTGCCGTGGTTGAACATGGCCATGCCGTTGAGCACGACCTCGAAGATCACCACCGCGACCACAGGTGGCCCCAGCAACAAAATTGCCGCGAACTTGACCAACAGGGACAGCATTATCTCGATCGGGTGGAAGCGGGAGCCGGTGGTCAGATCGAAATCGAGGTCGGCATGATGTACCCGGTGCAGGCGCCAGAAGACCGGCACCGCGTGGAACATGACATGCTGCAGGTAAATCACGAAATCGAGGGCCACGACGGACAGCACGATGGGCCAGGGGAGTGGCAGGGAGTAATAGTTGAACAAGCCCCAGTCCTGGGCGGCGGCGAAGGCCGCCACGCCAACCGCGGCGGCCGGAAAGAGAATGCGCAACAGGGCGGTATTCAGGAGTACCAGCCCCAGGTTGTTGCGCCAGCGTAAGGCCCTGGACAGAGTGAGTGCACGCCTTGGCGCGAGTGTCTCCCAGACTGCCATCAGGCAGAATATACCGACGAAGAAAGCCAGACGAATCGCCATTTCCTGCTGCGGGCCAAGTGCCGACATATCCATGGAGCGCTGTTTTATCCACTGTATTATTCAAGTATTGACGTGAATACAGTAGCGCGGCCTCGAGTTTCTATTCAAGCAATCATTTGAATACTATGATTGGCTCTTGATTCTTCTGCAGAAAACCCATGAGCCATTTCAAGAAAGCAATGTTCGGGCAGTTCGCCCGAATCGGCAAGGCCCTGAGCAGTGGCCACCGACTGGAGATCCTGGAATTTCTGAGCCAGTGTGACTATTCGGTGGAGGAACTGGCCAAGGCCTGCGGCCTCAGCGTGGCAAACACCTCTCATCACCTGCAACAGCTTCGCCAGGCGGGGCTGGTGACCTCGCGCAAGCAAGGCCAGCATGTCCACTATCGTCTCGAGTCCGACGCTGTGCCCGCCTTGCTGGATGCGCTGCGTGGTACCGCCACGCGCCATCTGACCCAGGTGGAAGAACTCGTCAGCGTATACCTCACCAGTAAGGACGAGTTGGAGCCGGTTTCCCGGAATGACCTGATGAGGCGGACGAAAGAAGGGTCGGTAACAGTGATCGATGTACGTCCGGCAGTTGAATACGCCGCCGGCCATGTGCCGGGAGCCGTCAATATCCCATTGGCCAGACTGCGCACCGTCGTGGACGAGATCGATCCCGAAAATGAAGTGATCGCCTATTGCCGAGGGCCTTACTGCATACTGGCATTCGACGCCGTGGAACTGCTAAGGAAGAAAGGCTACCGGGCAAGTCGCCTGGAGGACGGGTTTCCGGAATGGAAGCGGGCTGGTCTTCC
>JBBDSI010000269.1:0-4054 GCA_040905005.1 Pseudohongiellaceae bacterium | reverse complement strand
ATGCGGAAAAACCCACAACGCCGCGGCTTTGTGTGATGCACAGGCGAAGCTCCATCGATCGGAACGCGGAAAATCAGGCGAAATCGCGCAGCAGCGACGCGGTGACTTCCTTCGGCAACGGTCCCGTCTTGTGCGGATAGTTCAGATGCTCACTGCTGATGAACCAGTCGGCGCCCGCACGGGCGGCGGCGATCATCTCGTCGCTGAACTCGAAGCGCAGGAAATGCACGGACGAGGTCTTCTCGTCGGTGGAACGCTTCAGGTCTTCATTGGCGATGGGGTAGACCGCGTCGAAGTCACCGATCCTGATGGCAACCAGTTCCTCGATGCCGATCAGTTGTTGCAGCCGTTCGCGGCGCTCCTGCTCGTTGGGATACTCGAGCATGAGCGTGACCTTGAGATTTTTGCCGTCGGGGATCAGCGGATTGTAGGCCTCGAGCTCGCCCTCGAGTTCCTTTTCATCGGTGATCTTCTCGGCACGGATCAGCTCGAGGACCTGGTAGCGCATGACCTGGTAATCCTCGAAATGCAGCATGGCGTTGGGGCCGAGTGGCACCCGCCGGGTCTTCTTGTGTTCCATGATGGCCTGGCGGATCGCCGGGCGCTGGGCCTCGTAGGCTTCGCTAGAAAGCAGGTCGGACGTTGAGATTTTCTTCATCGGTGTCTGGGTCCCGGTAGTCGTGTTCATCAAAACAAAGCTTCTGAATCAACCAGAAGGTCCCTAAATCCCATACGCCAGTCGCAGCATGTCGATGGGATGGACTGTCTTTTGCCCGGAGTCGAGATTGTTCTCGATATGCCGGCCGGCGACCGGGCAGTCGCTGCCGTAGTAATCCGGTTGCTCCTTGCCGATCTGGCGCACGATAGGGCGCGCGATCTTGTTGGCGAACTCCATGGTCTCCTTCTTCACGCCGTACGTGCCGTCGTGGCCCGAGCAGCGCTCGATATTCTTGACTGTCGTGTCAGGAATGAGTTCGAGGATCTGTCGGGTCTTGGGGCCGATGTTCTGCACGCGCTGATGACAGGCGACATGGTAGCTGACGTTACCGAGCGACTGCTTGAAGTCGGTCTTGAGCTTACCGTCCTTGTACAGTTTGTGCAGGTACTCGAAGGGATCGTGAAATGCCTGCGCCACCGCCTTGACCTTCTCGTCCTCGGGGAAGAGCAGCGGCAGCTCCTGCTTGAACATCAGCACACAGGAAGGCACCGCGGCGATCAGGGCGTGGCCCTGCTGGACCGCCTCGTAGAGGGCGGGCACGTTCTCGTCTTTCAGGCGCTCGACCGTCTTCAGGTCGCCCAGCTCCAGCTTGGGCATGCCACAGCAGAATTCCCGCGAGGGCAGGGAGACTTCGATGTCGTTGTGCTCGAGAACCCGGATGATGCTGGCGGCCACATCGGGTTCGTTGTAGTTACAGTGGCAGGTGGTAAAGAGGGTTACCCTGGCGCATTCGCTGTCCGCCTGCGCTGCGACGCGGGACGGGTCGAAGACGCGCACGGCCTGTTGCTGGCGCGCGGTCTTGCGCGTGTAGTGTGGTAGTCGCGCCTCCTTGTGGATGCCGAAGGTGCTGTCGAGCAGGGAGCGAATGGCGCCGTTGCTGTTGCCGCCATTGACCAATGCATTGATCAGCGGCTTCGCGGCGACCTTACCCACCATGTCCGTGCTGGTGATGATCCTGTCGCGGAACCGGGTGTCTCCCTTTTTGAACTTGATGGCCTTGGCGCGCAGCATCAGGTGAGGGAAGTCGACGTTCCAGGGATGTGGAGGCACGTAGGGGCATTTGGTCATGTAACACAGGTCACACAGATAGCACTGGTCGACCACCTTCGTGTAGTCGGCCACGGCGACCCCATCGACCTCCAGGGTCTCGCTCTCGTCCACCAGGTCAAAGAGGGTGGGGAAGGCGTTACAGAGACTGACGCAGCGCCGGCAGCCGTGACAGATGTCGTACACGCGCTCCAGTTCCCTGTTCAGTGCCGCCTCGTCCCAGAAGGCCGGGTCATCCTGATTCAGCGGATGACGCGTGGGCGCATCCAGTCCGCCTTCGCGACCTTCTCCAGCCATGACAGAACTCCTTATTCCGGGTTAGACAATCTCAGTTAGATAATCTCAGAAGCAAACGCAACCTGCCGCCCGGAGGCGGCAGGGGACAGGGGGCGTAGCCGGGCTAGTCGTCCAGGGCATCCAGCGCCTTCTGGAAGCGGTTGGCGTGGGAGCGCTCGGCCTTGGCCAGGGTCTCCATCCAGTCCGCGATCTCGTCGAAGCCCTCGTCGCGGGCATCCTTGGCCATGCCGGGGTACATGTCGGTGTACTCGTGGGTTTCGCCGGCGACGGCAGCCTTCAGGTTGTCAGAGGTGCCGCCGATGGGCAGACCGGTGGCCGGGTCGCCCACTTCTTCCAGGTATTCCAGGTGACCGTGTGCATGGCCGGTTTCGCCTTCCGCAGTGGAGCGAAACAGGGCGGACACATCGTTGTAACCTTCCACGTCTGCTTTCTGGGCGAAGTACAGGTAGCGTCGGTTGGCCTGTGACTCGCCGGCGAAGGCGGCCTTGAGGTTTTCTTCAGTCTTGGATCCTTTCAGCGACATGGTGAATCTCCTTTCGATTGAGTTTAATGCAGTAAGCAGTGAAGCGGATTTCTCCTCATGAACACCTACTTTACGTAGTAATAGCAATCACTGCCAATTGATTTTATAGATGCTTCGATCGGTTTTTCCGATTATCATTGCAGCCATGAATCCTTCATTGAAACAGCTCAAGTACCTCTGCGCGGTGGCTGAATACAAGCACTTCAGCAAGGCCGCCGAGTCCTGTCATGTGACCCAGTCTACGCTCAGCGCGGCGATACAGGAACTGGAATCCCAGCTCGGCGTCGTCATTTTCGAGCGTAACAAGAAGAATGTGCTGATCACACCCCTCGGGGAGCGCCTGCTGCAACAGGCGCGCAGGATTCTCGGTGAGGTGGAAGACTTCGTCAGCCTGGCGAAGATGCATGAAGAAGCCCTCGCCGGGGAGATCCGCATGGGCGTGATTCCCACCATCGCCCCGTTCCTGCTGCCGCATCTGCTGCGCGAGCTGCGCCAGAAATACACCAAACTCAAGCTGTTCCTGAAAGAAGATCTCAGCGCGCAACTGGTGCAGCTACTGCAGCAGGGCGAGTTGGACCTGATCCTTCTCGCGTTTCCCTATCCGTTGCCGGAGATGGAGACGGTCAATCTGTTCAGGGACGAGTTCCTGCTCTGCCTGCCGCCCGGACACCAACTGGAAAAAGCGAGACAGGTTCGGCAGCAACAGTTGCGCGGCGAGCGCCTGCTGCTATTGGAAGAAGGGCACTGTCTTCGCGATCACGCCCTGGAGGCCTGCAAGCTGGAGAGCACCGACACCGATCTCGTTTACCAGGGCACCAGCATCCATACCCTGGTGCAGATGGTGGCGAACGGTCTCGGCGTGACGCTGTTGCCGGCGATGTCCGTGGAGGCCGATGTCCTCGGCGAAACACAACTATCGCTCAAGCATTTCAACACGGAGAATGTCTGTCGCGAGATCGGCCTGGCCTGGCGCAAGTCCGACCCGCGCCGCGACGACTACCTGTTGCTGGCCGATTTCATTCGCGCCCACTCCCATGGCCCGAAGCCGCTGCCAGAATAGTCCGCACCGTGGCCCGCAGGGCGGGTACGGTCTCCCGTTCAAACCAGTCATTGCGGCGCAACCACAATTGATTGCGTGGCGACGGATGCGGTAGCACATAGGTGTCCGGCGCGAAGCGGCGCCAGGCGCGCACGCGCTCGGTGAGGCTCGGCCAGGACTCCTCGATATAATGCTTCTGGGCGTACTGGCCGATCAGCAGGGTGCAGCGAATGTCAGGGAGGTGGTGGTGCAGGCGCTCGTGCCAGGTCGCTGCGCACTCGGGAAGAGGGGGCAGATCGCCCGACTTGCCCTTGCCGGGATAGCAGAACCCCATGGGAATGATGGCGAACTTGTCGGTGTCGTAGAAATCGGCCTCCGACACGTCCAGCCACTGCCGCAGGCGCCTGCCGCTGGCGTCGTTCCAGGGAAT
>JBBDSI010000268.1:0-4079 GCA_040905005.1 Pseudohongiellaceae bacterium | reverse complement strand
GCGGTGGCAGTCGTGAAGTCGGTGCTTGCCACCGAATGGCGGTTAGCGAACCCCCGGAACCTCTCACGTCGCTAGGCTCACTGCATCCGGTGGCAGTAGGGTATGCCCGTCAAATAAGGAAAGCCTGTCTTTGGCCGACGTCGTGCGAAGGCAAACGCTTGCGGTCTGGGACTTTGGAGGTTAGCCGTAGCACCGGGTAGAGGCCATTTCGGGTGGGACACTCAATGCCGACGAACGAACTCAATCCCGAGATACTCAAGCTGCGCGCCATCGCCGTGGATCTTGCGGCCGAAATGCGCGAACAGGCTGTGGCCACAGATCGGGACGCCGTCTGGCCCGCAGAGATGATGAAACGCCTTGCCCAGTCACGGCTCACAGCTCTCCACCTGCCGCGCACGCTCGGCGGACATGAGCAGGGGCTGCTGGCCTTGGCGGTAATCACCGAGGAGCTGGCCCGAGGCTGCAGTTCCTCCGCCATGTGTTTCGCCATGCACAGCGTCGCAGCGAAGGTTCTGGCCACAAAACCGACGCCGGATCAGGAGGCCCGCTTGCTGGCCCCCATTGCTGAGGGACGTCACATCACCTCTCTCGCGCTGAGCGAGCCCGGGACCGGGTCCCACTTTTTTCTCCCGAGGGTCCGCTTCCGCCCCGAGGGCGAATGCTATGTGTTGGAGGGTGAAAAGAGCTTCATCACGAGCGGCGGTCATGCGGACTCTTACGTGCTTTCTGCCGTGCCCCCCGGCGCGGAACTCGACCCGGGCGCCTTCACCTGCCTCGCGGTAGAGGGCGATACGCCGGGCATGGAGTGGCGCGAGCCGTGGCAGGGATTCGGTATGCGGGGGAACAGTTCCCGCGGCCTCGTATTAAATAATGTCCGAGTTACCCGGGCCAACCTCCTCGGCGTTGAAGGCGATCAGATCTGGTATGTTTTCGAGGTTGTTGCGCCCTACTTCCTGGTCGCCATGGCGGGTGTGTACCTCGGGATCGCCCGCGCGGCACTGGAGGCCGCTGTGAGCCACCTGAAGTCGCGCCGCCATAGTCACACCGGCGAGGCACTCAGCGACATCCCTGTGCTCTGGCACGACGTCGCCGAGGCCTGGATCGAGGTAGAGGCCACGCGTCGTCTGGTCCGCCACGCAGCCACACTGGGAGACGCAGGCGCACCTGACGCGCCGCTGGCCCTGTTCGCCGCAAAGGCGAAGGTGGCGCAGACGGTCACTGCGGTGACCGAGACAGCCATGATCCTGATGGGCGGAAGGGGTTACAGCGAAAACAGTGATGTCGGTCGGCTGCACCGCGACGCACGCGCCGCTCACGTCATGGCACCCACCAGCCACCTCCTCAAGACGTGGCTCGGGCGCTCGCTTCTCGACCTGCCGTTGCTCTAGTGCCAGTGCCCTTCCGCGTCGCACATTTCGGAGACGACGGCAGCCAGGTGCTTCTCAGCAGCGCAGCTGAGGTGGCGGGCGGAAGCTTCGAAATCGCGCCTGGCGAGCCTCGCTCGTTTCAGCCGGACATCTTCGTATTGGGACCAGCGGCTCCTGAGCCCCTGGCTCTGGCGCAGCGGCTTCACGCCGAAGTCCCTCCGGCACAGATCCTGTTCCTCGTCGCAACAGTACGGCTGGAGCGGTTCCGCGCGAGCCTGCCGTTCGTACCGCACATGGCTTCGGCGTGGACCGCCGATGTCGCCAGTTCGCCGGCTTTCGTCGCCGACATCCTGGTGCGGGCCGCGCAGACCTCACGTCAGCGCGCGGAGAGCGCCACTCTGGCGGACCGCATCAACATGCAGCTCGGTCGCAACGCCGCTACCAGTCAGGCGCCCGAGATCGAGGCTCGCCGGCTGCAGCAGTTGGCTCTCTCGGAAGCGTACCTCGCGACATTGCTGTCCGAAGCGCCCGAAGCTTTCATCGCTCTGTCGCCGGAGGGCCATATCCTCGCGTGGAATGGGGCGGCAGCGCGGCTTTTCGGCATTGTTCCCGACCGCGCTATAGGCTGCCTGGCTTCTGACGTGCTCACCGCAGAAGCCTACGATCAACTCGCCGACGCCATCGATATGGTGCAGGCAGGCGACTCGGCCGCGGCACGCGAGGTGCAATTGATGGGCGCGAACGGCCAGCGGTGGATCGAAGTCAGCCTCGCGCCCCTGTCGAACGACGACGGGAAGGTCATAACGGTTTCGATGACGCTGCGGGACGTCACCGCCCGCCGATCCGCAGAGGCGCGCCTGCGGGCAAGCGAGCAACGCTATCGAACCCTGACGGAGACACTGCCGCAGCTCGTCTGGACATGCAGACCCGACGGAACCTGCGACTACCTGAGCAAGCAGTGGGTCGACTATACGGGCATCCCCGAGGTTGAGCAGCTTGGTCTCACCTGGCTCGATCGAGCGGTCCATCCCCAGGATCGAGAGCCAACGCTCGAGCACTGGCGGGGTGCCGTCGCCGGGATGCACCCTTACGATATCGAGTTCCGCATTCGTAGAGCGGACGGTTCCTATCGATGGTTCAAGACGAGGGCGACGCCGATCTACGGCGATGATGGCGCAATCGCAGAATGGTTCGGGACCTGCACCGATATCGAAGACATCGTCCAGGCGCGGGAGATGCTCAGTCAGAGCGCAGAGGAACTCGGGCAACGAGTGGAAGCTGAGGTCGCGGCTCGCCGGGAGGCAGAAGACGCTCTTCGCCAATCCCAGAAGATGGAAGCCGTCGGCCAGCTCACCGGGGGCATCGCTCACGACTTCAACAACCTCCTGCAAGGAATCACAGGTAGCCTGGACCTGCTGCAGCGGCGGGTGAGTCAAGGGCGGTATGCGGAACTCGATCGCTTCATCAACGGAGCGATGACCTCGACAAGTCGCGCCTCTGCCCTCACCCACCGGCTCCTGGCCTTCTCCCGGCGCCAGCCGCTCGATCCAAGGCCGGTGCGAACCAACTCGCTTGTGGCCTCCATGGAAGACCTTCTGCGCCGCACCTTGGGAGAGCGCGTAGAGCTGGAACTCGTGCTGGCGGGAGGTCTTTGGCAGACCCGCTGCGATCCCAATCAACTTGAGAGCGCCATTCTCAACCTCGCGATCAACGCGCGCGACGCCATGCCTGACGGAGGCAAGCTGATCATCGAGACCTGCAACGCCCATCTCGACCAGGCCTATGCCGACCAGCACCCGGAGGTGAAGTCGGGACAGTATGTCTGTGTCGCAGTCACCGATACTGGCGTCGGAATGGACGCGGACACCATGAAGAAGGCCTTCGAGCCGTTCTTCACGACCAAGCCGATCGGTCAGGGCACCGGCCTGGGGCTGTCCATGATCTATGGTTTCGCCCGTCAGTCCGAAGGGCATGCGAAACTCTACAGCCAGCTTGGTCAGGGTACGACTTCAAAGCTCTACCTGCCGCGGCTACTCGGCGAACCGGAGCTGGAAGAGCCTGAAGCGCGCGGGACCGCGCAACCCGCCGAATCCGGGGAAACGGTGCTTGTGGTGGAGGACGAGCCTCTCGTGCGTAGTCTGATCCTTGAGGTGCTGGAAGAACTCGGCTATCGCGCCCTTGAAGCGGCCGACGGACCGGCTGGCCTGGATATCCTGCAGTCCAGGCGTCGGATCGATCTACTGATCACCGACATCGGCCTGCCAGGGCTGAACGGCCGGCAAGTGGCGGAAGCAGCCCGCCAACAGCGGCCCACGCTCAAGGTCCTGTACATGACCGGATATGCGGAGAACGCCGCCCTTGCCGCCGGCTTCCTGGAGCCCGGCATGGCTATGATGACAAAGCCCTTTGCCATGGATGCTCTCTCGACCCGTATTCGCGACATCATGGAAAATTCGCCCGAGCTCTAGTGCGAACACCGTTCGCACTCAGCTCGCACCCCGGCACCTGCGACATCCGCACGAACGGCACCCGCTAATCGGCACCGGCATCGGGGTGCGAACCCATCCCCTGGTTGTCGCCCTGCTTGCCACAAGCGCTGTTGCCGCCCCGTATGGCTCCCATAGTCAGGGAGGACCCGCCGGACGTGGGCATTGTTGTGAGCCCAACGCGCCAGTGCTGCTCCGCCTTTGCCGGCGCGATCCTCCGAGGAGA
>JBBDSI010000267.1:23261-24433 GCA_040905005.1 Pseudohongiellaceae bacterium | reverse complement strand
AAGCTATGTGGCACGATCTCGCTGTGGCGTTCTGTCTGATGCTGGTGATCGAGGGTATTCTGCCCTTCATCGCCCCGGGTCGCTGGCGTAACCTCATCAAGACACTGGATGAGATCGATGACACCACGATGCGCCTGATAGGGCTGGGCAGTATGCTGACCGGAACCCTGCTGCTCGTAATAATAAATTGAGAACCTACTCGTCATGACTTCCGCAAAACGCTGGCTGTTACCCGACGGTGTCGAAGAAATCCTGCCGGCCGAGGCTTTCCGGCTGGAGTCCCTGCGCAGGCAGATTCTGGACCTGTATGAATCCTGGGGTTACCAGCTCGTGATCCCGCCGCTGATCGAGTTTCTGGATTCCCTACTGGTGGGTTCTTCCCACGATCTCGATATTCACACCTTCAAGATCACCGATCAGCTGAGTGGTCGCATGATGGGGATCCGTGCCGACATCACGCCGCAGGCGGCGCGTATCGATGCGCATTGCCTGAACCACGAGGCACCGGTACGGCTGTGTTATGCCGACAGCGTGCTGCATACCAGGCCGCGTGGGCTGCTGACCTCACGCGTACCCATTCGGATCGGCGCGGAGCTTTTCGGCCATGCCGGTGGCGAGGCGGACATTGAGCTGATCTGCCTACTGCATGAGATGCTGAGAGCGGCGGACGTGCCGGACCCGCATATCGTGCTTGGCCATGTCGGCATTTTCAGAACGCTTGTTCATGAAGCCAGGCTCTCGCCGCAGGCGGAACGCAACCTGTTCGATGCGGTGCAACGCAAGGCCTACGATGAGGTCGACGCAGCCCTCGATGCCCAGGTCAGTGACGACAAGCTCGAGGCTTTGTTGCGCGAACTGTCGCGACTGAGCGGTGACGAGGCAGTGCTCGATGAGGCAGTGAGAGTATTTTCCGGCGCACCGGCTAGTGTGCAGAAAGAACTGCAGGATCTGGTTGCTGTCGTCGAGGGTGTGAAGCAGCGCGTTCCCGGCATCACGCTGGGATTCGACCTCTGCGAACTGCGCGGTTATGCCTATCACACGGGCATCGTGTTCGCGGCCTACACGCCGATACACGGTCGTGCCGTTGCCAAGGGTGGACGTTATGATCACATCGGCGAGGTGTTCGGCCGCAAGCGTCCCGCGTCCGGATTCGACAGCGACCTGAAGACCCT
>JBBDSI010000267.1:19361-23161 GCA_040905005.1 Pseudohongiellaceae bacterium | reverse complement strand
GTAACAACAGGATATTCATGGCCAAATCAGTAGTAGTTCTGGGCACTCAGTGGGGTGATGAAGGAAAGGGCAAGATCGTCGATCTTCTGACGGATCAGGCTAAGGTGGTCGTGCGCTTCCAGGGCGGTCACAACGCCGGACACACGCTCGTGATCGATGGCGAAAAAACTGTGTTACACCTGCTGCCTTCAGGCATCCTCCGAGAGGGCGTCGATTGCGTAATCGGCAATGGTGTAGTGTTGTGCCTGGAGGCACTTCTTAGCGAAATTCGCCGGCTCGAAGAACGCAATGTGCCTGTGCGGGAGCGTCTCAAAATCAGCGGTGCCTGTCCGCTGATTCTGCCCTCCCATATACTGCTCGACCAGGCGCGGGAGAAGCAGAAGGGCAACAATAAACTGGGCACCACCGGTCGTGGCATCGGACCGGCTTACGAAGATAAGGCAGCCCGCCGCGGGTTGCGCCTGGCAGAGACCATCAACGAGGCCTCGTTCCCGGAGAAGCTGCGTGATCTGCTGGACTATCACAATTTCTGGTTACAGAAATTCTTCGGCGAAAAGCCAGTGGATTTTCAGGCTACCCATGATCAAATCATCGGTGAGGCACAGCAGATTCGTCCAATGATCGCCGACACGATCGAGATACTTCATTCGCATCGCAAGGCGGGCGACAAGATTTTGTTCGAGGGGGCGCAGGGTTCCCTTCTGGATATCGATCATGGTACTTACCCGTTCGTGACTTCGTCTAATACAACCGCGGGCGGCACCGCCACCGGTAGTGGCTACGGTCCCCTGTTCCTGGATTACGTGCTCGGCATCACCAAGGCGTATACCACTCGGGTTGGTTCCGGCCCCTTCCCGACGGAGTTGTTCGATGACGTCGGCAAGCACCTGGCGAAAGTCGGCAACGAGAAGGGTGCTACCACCGGGCGCGATCGGCGCTGTGGCTGGTTCGATGCTGCGGCGGTGAGGCTCGCGACTCGCATCAACAGCGTATCCGGTCTGTGCCTGACCAAGCTGGATGTACTGGATGGCCTCGAGACCGTGCGAATTTGCACCGGCTATCGGGGCATCGGAGCCAACGCGTCGGGAAGCATGATGGACATCGACAGCTATATGGACCTGGAGCCGGAGTACGTCGACTTGCCAGGATGGGGCGAGTCTACCGCGGGCGTCAAGCGTCTGGAGGATCTGCCCGCCAATGCCCGGTCCTATATCGAGTTCATCGAAAAGGCCGTAGAGGTGCCAGTTGACATTATTTCAACCGGGCCTGATCGCGAAGAGACTATCACCCTGCGACATCCGTTCAGCGCCTGAGATCCCGGCCGTGGCGTGTCACTGTCACACTGCGTGACGTGCGGCCGTTTCTTGCATAGTCACCCAAACTCTCTACAATCGGCGGTCCCCTTTCAAACTAGCCCGGTGCTGACCGGCAGAGATGACCCGAGCACGTTACCAACAGATCTCCCTCGACGCGACGCCGTATTACCACTGCATTTCCCGTTGCGTGCGCCGCGCCTACCTGTTTGGCGATGACCCCGTCAGCGGGCGCAACTTCGATCATCGCAAGGCCTGGCTGGTCAGCCGTCTGAAGCAACTGGCCGGGCAGTTCGCCATCGATGTTTCTGCTTACGCGATCATGAGTAATCATTATCACCTGGTGCTGCACGTTAACAGCGAGGCAGCGCGGAAGTGGGACGATGCCGAAGTCATCAAGCGCTGGACCGCCGTGTTTCCCGCCAATGGCAAGCTGATCGAGACGTTACAGAACAACAGCCGCAGCAAAGCCGCGCAGAAGCAGCTACAGCAGCGGTTGGCGCTGTGGCGGGAGCGGTTGCAGGATATCAGCTGGTTCATGCGTTGCCTTAACGAGACGATCGCGCGCCGCGCCAATCGCGAGGACGAATGTACCGGTCGCTTCTGGGAAGGTCGCTTCAAGAGTCAGGCGCTACTGGACGAGCGGGCACTGGTGACTTGCATGGCCTACGTGGATCTCAATCCGGTACGCGCCGGTATGACCGATGCCCTGGACAGCAGCGATTTCACATCTATCCAGGAGCGGCTGATCATGCATGCGAAGAGGGTGAAGAAACGCAGCTACCGCCAACATCGCCTGCTGACCCGTCGCGGCGCCAAGCACCTGCTGGGGCAATCGGCGAATCGGCAGACGGCGCTACAGAGTCTCTCCGGCATGCAGGGAATCGGCGTGGAGACATTGCCTGTCAGTCAGGATGATTATTTCGATCTGCTGGAGACGACCTGCAAGGCACTGGCGCTCGCTCGCGAGGAGGAACAGGAGCGGTCTCTGCACCTGCTGGATGAGAGGCCGTCGTTTCTGCCCCAATTAGGCATCTCGTCGGTCGCCTGGCTGAGTGGGGTGCTGGCCTTTCATAAACACTACGGTATGGCCGCCGGTACGGAGGCTTCCCTGCTGCAATTCCAGCAACGACGGATCAGGGCTGGCGTCGACATCAAATATCCCCACAAGTGGGTCAGGGGCTGCAAACCGGCCCGGCTACTCTACGGCACCTGACCTCAATTCCTAATCAACATTGACAACTTCGGAAGAGACTCCGGAGATACTTCGTTTGTATTGCGCCAGCAATTCTTCACTGGGCGACTGCATACTCTTGATCGGTGCCAATCGGCGTCGGAATCACTGACTCAGACGCAGCGCTGACTGCTAATTGAACAGATTCGTGTGCATGAATCAGGCCTGACAGATTCAATGGGTGTCCTTTAATAATTGCATGGGTGTCCTTTGTATTAATTCATAATGATTTTAAGTGGCATTTGTAAGTGTTGGATATTGCGTTAATTATTGTGGTGTCTGTTCTCGGTGGGGGCTGGTTGCCCATTTTGTTGTTGGGGTGAAAGCGGTTGTTTTGACTAGATATTGTTTGACTTGGTTTGATTTACACTATATGTTGCGCTGCATGGAGTTGCCCGGTATTTGGGGGTTGGCGCCGATCTGGACAGGATCTGACTGGCTGGATGGATAGCTGGAAGGATATCTGGATGGATATCTGGACGGATAGACAGACGAGGTCGTCGCCGCAGAGCCCGATTCGATCCGCGGACTCCACACAGGCAGCACAGGAACTCTTCACAAACACCAGGCGAATTTCCCCGCTCGGGGAACTGGAGCAGATTGGTCAATGAGTAAACTCGCGCAAGCAGTTGTCGAAAAAACCGCCAGCGAACCCCTGCAGGAAAAATCCCTCGACGTGGACACTCTGTATCTCAAGAAGAAAAAGGAAGCGGAGATTCGCATGAAGCTGGACGCGTTTTCCCGGGAGCTGTCGCAGGCGAGAGCCGAGAGGGAAAAGCACTAAGCAGACCCTCGCCCGACCCTCCCGCTCAGCCAGGCAGCTCCGGTTGCCCGATCCCTCTCCCCCTCAAGAAATCCCAATCGCTTCTCTCTCCACTCTCCACTCTCCACCTCCTCTTTCCCCCTCCCCCCACCACACACACGGGTGCTATTCCGTCTCTGCGGCGCTACACTGATGCGTGTCGATACGCTCGCTGGGGAAGGGCGAGGCCTATGTTACGTAATCTTATCCTTTGTCTCCCGGCAGGCGTCCTGATCGCCTGTGCCGCCGGCGAACCCTATTCACCATTGAACGACGCCGAGCCGGCAATCGATGCCACGCTCGAGCGTGCGCCGCGTACCCTGCGCCTTTATTACGATGCGCTGCCCGAAGTCTCTCGCAGCAGCCTGCGCCTGCTTGGTCCGCAGGGGGAATACCCGCTCCGCGGACTGCACACCATGGCGGCCGATGACCTGATGGCTGAGATCATGGA
>JBBDSI010000267.1:16179-19261 GCA_040905005.1 Pseudohongiellaceae bacterium | reverse complement strand
TACGATCCGGTCGCCGCGTTCGAGACGCTCTCACGGATTGAGCCCGCGCCGCTGGGTGTTCTCTTGCGTTACTCGATCTGGCTATTGCTGTTGCCGCCGCTTTTCTCGCTCATCGGAGCGGCCAATTTCGGCTGGCGGCTGGGCGCAGAGGAGCCACTGTTCATGGCGACCGGCGATTTGGTACTGGTCAGCTTCGGCTACCTGATAGTGCTTTTATTCGGCCTCATCAGCACGGCTGTCATCAGTCGCTGGATGGCCTCCACGTATGGCGCTAACAAATCTTTCGGGCGCCATGTTGCCCTGATTACCATCGTTGGTCAGCCGCTGGCCATCGCCAGCGCAGTGCATCTGTACCCGGACGTGTTGGTGAACGTGTTGATCCTGATTCCAACGATGATCTGGAGCATGTATCTGCTTTACAAGGGGATTCCCATCGCCCTGGAGACACCGCCGGAGCGGGGCATGCTCATGGCCTCGGCGTTGGTGGGATGGTTGCTGGTCGCGGCGGTCAGCCTGTTGGGACTGAGTATGGCCCTGTGGACACTGGGCGTCGGCCCACTGCTGGGAGTCTGATTCGCATCGAGTTGTAACCTCATGGAAGCCACTAACGAAACAAGCTATCACGACCACGTCACCGTCAGGCTGATCCAGTTCTCGGTGGTCTGGGCCGTCCTCGCCATGACAGCGGGGGTCTTCATCTCCGCCGCACTGGTCTGGCCGGAGATCGATCTCGGCCAGTACTGGCTCTCCTTCGGGCGTGTGCGTCCGCTGCATACCAACGGCATCATCTTCGGCTTCGGCGTCTCCGCCCTGATGGCCACTGCCTTCTATAGCGTGCAGCGCACCTCCCACGTGCCGCTGTTCGCACCCAGGCTGGCCTGGTTCTGCTGCTATGCCTGGCAGATCATCGTATTGCTCGGGGGCTTGTCCCTGCTGGCGGGCTGGACCACCTCCAAGGAATACGCTGAGCTCGAGTGGCCCTTCGACATCGCCATCGCCATCGTCTGGATCTGCTTCGGGGTGGTGTTCTTCGGCACCATCGCCACGCGCAAGATTCGTCCCATTTATATCTCCAACTGGTTCTACGGGGCGCTGATCATCGTCGTCGCCATGCTGCATATCGTCAACAGCGCGGAATTGCCCATCACCCTGGACAAGTCCTATCCGCTCTATGCTGGCGCCCAGGATGCGGTCGTGCAATGGTGGTATGGCCACAATGCCGTGGGCTTCCTGCTGACGGGTGGCTTCCTGGGCATGCTGTATTACTTCCTGCCCAAGCACGCCGGGCGCCCGATCTGGAGCTACCGCCTGTCAGTCGTAGCCTTCTGGGCCTTCGTCTACAGCTACATATGGGCCGGGCCGCACCACTTGCACTACAACGCGATCCCCGAGTGGGTGCAGTCACTGGGGATGGTGATGAGCATAATCCTGCTGGCTCCGTCCTGGGCGACGCTGATCAATGGCGTCATGACCGTCAGTACCGCCTGGGAGAAACTGCGCACCGACCCGGCACTGAAATTCATCGTCTTGTCGCTGGCCTTCTATGGCCTGGCCACCTTCGAGGGGCCGATGATGGCGATTCGCAGTGTCAACGTGGTGAGCCACTTCACCGACTGGACCATCGGCCACGTGCACTCCGGGGCGCTGGGCTGGAACGCCATGATCACCTACGGCACGTTCTATTTCATGGTGCCGCGCATCGTCGGCCGCGAGCTGTACAGCACGCGTCTGGCTAACATTCATTTCGCGCTCGCCCTGGCCGGCACCATGCTCTATGTTATTGCCATGTGGGCGGCCGGCGTGTCCCAGGGCCTCTTGTGGCTGAGCGTCGATCAGATCGGTGAACTCAGCTTCGACTTCAAGGACATCATGGCCAGCATGACACCCTATTATCTGATGCGTCTGCTGGCGGGGCTGATCTTCCTCGGCGGCACCGTCCTGATGATGATCAACCTGTTCATGACCCTGCGTGGGCGTGAGGTCGTTAGGGTAACGCCGCCTCCGGTCGCGCCGGCCTTTTCTATTAACTGATGGCTGTTAACTGATGGCTGTGAACTGAGGGGAGTGAACTGATGAACGGCCTGTCGCTACACAGAAAGATCGAAGAGAACACCGGCCTGCTGATTTTCGGCATCCTGGTTGTCGCCGCGATCGGCGGCCTCGTGCAGATCGTCCCCATCCTCAATCAGGAGAGCCTGGAGACCGCCACCGCCAACACCCGCCCCTATACCGCCGCGGAGCTTACCGGGCGTGACATCTATATTCGCGAGGGCTGTTCCGTCTGCCATTCGCAACAGGTCCGCCCCCTCATCGCCGAGGTGGAGCGCTACGGTGCCTATTCCCGCGCCGGTGAGTTCGTCTACGACCGGCCGTTCCTGTGGGGCTCCAAGCGCACCGGGCCGGATCTGCACCGCCTCGGCGGCAAGTACTCGGATGACTGGCACCGCATCCACATGATCGACCCGCGGGCGGTGGTCCCAGAGAGCATCATGCCCGCCTATCCGTGGCTCGCCGAGCGCGACGCCAGCGAGGTCGGCAATATTACCCGCAAGTTGACAGGCCTGCGCCGCCTCGGCCATCCCTACACGGACGAGCAGATCGCCAACGCGGAGTCGGCGCTCGAGGGCCTGAAAGAAATCGACGTACTGATCGCCTACCTGCAGATGCTGGGGACCGGCTACAGCGAGGAGAACGACCAATGACCCTGTTCATATTTCTCGGTGACATGCTGGTAATGGCCTTCATGATGGGGCTGGCGGTGTGGTTCCTGAATAGCAGCGACGACGAGGAAATCGATCGCGTCGCGCACATCCCCCTGGAAGACGAGGACTACGATGGAAGCTGATCTACCCTCTGGATTCTGGGCCGGCTGGGTCGTCGTTGTTACGCTGGTATCACTGGCCGCGGTGGCCTGGCTGGTGTGGAGTATCTATTACGGCCGCGACGAACACGAGGAGTCGGCGGAAGAACCGGTGTGGGACGAGACTCTGGAGGAAGGCCACAGGCCGCCGCCGCTGTGGTGGTTCTGGCTGCTCTTCGGAAGCATGATCTTTTCCCTGGTGTATCTGATGTTCTTCCCCGG
>JBBDSI010000267.1:0-16079 GCA_040905005.1 Pseudohongiellaceae bacterium | reverse complement strand
GGCTGCTCTTCGGAAGCATGATCTTTTCCCTGGTGTATCTGATGTTCTTCCCCGGTCTGGGCCCCTTCTCCGGTCTCCTCAACTGGTCCCAGGGCGGCCGCATGGCCGACAGCATGGCGCAGTTCGAGGCGCGCTTCGCCGATGCCCGCGCCGACATCACCGCCATGTCCCTGGCGGAGATCCAGAACGACCTGACGCTGATGGATACGGCCGAGCGCATCTTCCGCCGCGAATGCTCGGTCTGTCATGGACCCGACGGACGCGGACAGGCCAGTCTCTTTCCCAACCTGCACGACGTGGACTGGCAGTGGGGTGAATCGCCCGAGCAGATCGAGCAATCGATTCGTGGCGGTCGCCGCGCCAACATGATCCCGTGGGTGGCGGTCCTGGGCGAAGAGGGCATCCCCCGGGTGGCCGAGTATGTCCGCCTGCTCGGAGATCCCGATAGCGGCGAGGAGCATCCCGGTGCGCCCCTGTACGCGCAGAATTGCGCCGCCTGTCACGGCCCCGGCGGGGCCGGAAATCCGGCACTCGGTGCGCCGCAGTTAGCGGATGACATCTGGCTCTATGGCGGCGACCAGGCCACGATCGAAGAGACCCTGCGGGAAGGACGCTTCGGGGTCATGCCCTCCTTCGGCGACCGCCTGGACGACATGCAGATTAAGTTACTGGTAGCCCTGCTGGCGCGTTAACTTACAGATAACCGGTCATGGCGTCCGCCAGCCGGCGTCCACTGAGAAAAGCATCCTCGACCCGATCGCCTCGACACCAGTCTCCGCACGCGGCCAGCCGGTTCGAGGGATCCAGCAGGTAATCCCGGTCCGCCGCCGCTTCCACTCTTGCCAGACGCCAACGCTGCAGATGCAGCACGTCCACACCCATGGCATCGAAATCGAATAGCTCCGACAGTGCCGCCAGCAGCGTGGACCGGATGCTGTCGTCACTGGCGTCGATGTGATCATCGGCCCAGGCGTTGCTGCTGTGCAGCAGCAAGAGTTCATCGCCCTGGCGGCCGGGCCTGCCGCGGTGGCGGGCGAGCCAGGCCAGCGGCGACTGTCGCACCACGGCGGCATCGCAGTGCGGTAGCGGCAGGTCTCTTCCATTGAGAACCAGCGCGATGCAAGCCGAGAAGCGGCAACGGCGCAGGCTGTCACGAAGAGTGAACGTCGCGGGCAGTAGCGCTTCCGTCTGCGGTGCCGGCGCGGCGCTGACCACCCAGTCAAAACTACCGAGACTGTCGCCGCTGTCAGTGCGTAGTCGCCAACGTCCGCCATGACGCTCTATTCTGGAGACCCGCGCCTGCAGGGCGATGTTTACGTTCTCGGCCAGGAGCCTGGTCAGGGCATTCATTGCCGGTACGCCGACATAGTGAGGTTCAAACCAGACCCTCCGGTACGGTTTGTTGCCCGGAGCGAGCGTCAGGACCCTGGCCTGCCAGGGCGCGATATCCCCGCGCTCGGTCGCGCGCTCGAGCAGGGCCTGGAACCCTGGGTGACGGGCAGTGAAGAACTGGGCGCCATGATCGACAATGGCGTCTCCCAAGCGACGGTTGGCAAGCCGGCCGCCGAGGCCGCGGGACTTTTCAAAGACGCGGACCTCGGCAGCGTTCGCCAGGCTACTTGCAAGGCTGAGGCCGGCGGCACCGGCGCCGATGATGGCGATGGATTGCATAGGGAAACACCAGTGGTGCTGGCAGTAGGTTGTTCATGAATAGTCCGGGCTAGACCCAATACGTCACCTGCACGACTCCGGATTACCGGCTGACTGCGCCATGCAGCAGCGGCTTACAGATTCCTGCGGAGACCAGTCTAATTCAGACAGGTTCTTAATCAGAGTGTCTCTGGCAATCAGCTCGCGTTCACGACAGCCGCCTGCCTGCCATCGATGTGGCGGACTTCGGCGGTTCTATCGCTGTTGGCTGCGCTTCCGCTATTCAGGGGGCGGATGTCACACTGCAGTGTGTAGATATCGGAGCGGCCGTTGAACTGTTGAATGCGTTCACGCAGTCGCCTGATCACTTCCTCAACCTGATTCTCGGAGTTGTCGATCAGCAGCGCCCGGAAGGAAGCACTGGAGTAGCGGCCGATCACATCGGAGCGCCTCAGTACCTCCTGCAGGATTTTCGCGGTCGCAGCCAGGGCATTGTTGCCCTGGTCGAATCCAAAGTCCTCGTTGATCCGGGTCAGGTTATCCAGACTTATCGTCAGGGACAACGTCGGCAGGTTCAGCCGGCGCGCAAGCTGCACAGCCTGCCGCGCGGTCGAGTCGTAGCCGGAGCTGTTGAGTACACCCGTGAGCGAATCTATGAAACCACGCTGGCCCTCCGCAAGTTCCCGGGCGACCAGTTCCGCGATGGCTTCCAGGCGTTCTATCTGACTGTCTGACAGTTGCCGCGGTTTGCTATCCAGCAGACAGAACACGCCCACGATCTGACCCTTTGGCCCGCGCAGGGGGACGCCGGCATAGAAGCGGATGAAGGGTGCATCCGTGACCATCGGGTAGTCACGAAACTGTGTACTCTCGAAGGTGTCCGGGACTTGCATGAATCCGTCTTCGGCAATGGTATGCGTGCAGAACGACACATTGCGTGGCGTTTCCCGCATGGGCATGTCCTGGCCGGACTTGAACCACTGTCGGTTCTTGGCGACCAGACTGATTACCGCGAAGGGTACGTCGAACAGCCGTCGCGCCAGTCTGGCGTGGCGCTCGAAGCGCTCCTCCTGCGGCGTATCCAGGATATCCAGGTCTTTCAGCTCCGCCAGGCGTCGTGCTTCGCACTGCCAGGCATGGGTCAGGATCCAGTCATTGACGGCGGCAAGCGGTAGCGGTTTGGCGATATGAAAGCCCTGGGCCTGGTCACAGCCCTCTTCGCGCAGAAACTCCAGGGTCTCCGCGTCCTCGATGCCCTCGGCGATCGTTGTGAGATTGAGGCTCGCGCCCAGCTCGATGATTGCATGCGTGATACTGCGCGATTCCTGAGACGTCTTGGCGGACATGACGAAGGAGCGGTCGATCTTGATCTCGGAGAAAGGCAGACGCACGAGCTGCTTCATGGAGGAATAACCGGTGCCGAAGTCATCGATGGACAGCTTGAATCCCTTCACCCGCAGTCGCGTGAGAATATCCAGCGAAGTCAGTGGATCCTCCATGGCGCTGGTCTCCGTCAGTTCCAGGATGATGCGCCCCGGATCGATGCCGTGCTGCAGGCAGGACGAGGCAATCCTGTCAAAGAGACCTATATTCTGCAGCGAGCGCGCGGAGATATTGATCGACACCCCGATGGAACGCAGTCGGGTGCTGAGGCCTTCGAGGCCCGCCGGCTCGTCGATGCTTTCCGGCATGGCTTTCAGCCAGAGAAGCGCCTTGCTCACGACCTGTTCGGTGAGCGTATCGATCAGGCCGTACTTCTCCGCCAGGGCAATGAAGATATCCGGCCGCACGAATCCGTATTGCGGATGATTCCAGCGCGAGAGCGCCTCGAAACCCGCCAGCGTGTAATCCCGGCAGTGGATCTTGGGCTGCATGACAATGGAGAATTCGTCATTGACCAGGGCCTGCTCGATGTCTTCCCTGCTCGGTTCCGGCAAGGCCTCAGGCTTGGCATGATTTGGACTGCTGACAGCCGGCATGCGGTTGTCATCGAGCATGTCCAGCAGAGTCTGGCGCGTATAGGGTTTGCTGAGAATGCCGATGATCGTGAGCCCGTGCTCGCTGGCGGAGCGCTTGGCCGCGTCCAGTACGCGATAGTCGGCGCCACTGGATATGATGATCTTGGTACTTGCCTGCCTCGCGGCCAACCCGGTGATTACTTCCACCCCGTCCATCTGCGGCATGATCAGGTCGATGGCAATGAATTCCGGCTGCCAGGATTCCAGCAATGAGAAAAACTCCGCCGGGTCGTCCGTATAGCGAGTCTCGTAGCCGCCTTTCTGAACCATTGCCTGAATGGTTTCTCCGATGAGCGGGTCGTCATCCAGGATCAATAGCCTGCTGGCCGTATTAGTCATGGTTGGTCCTCAGTTGTAGATTCATTGCCGGGCTGTCTGTCGATCACTGTGCGCACCGCGCTCAGAAGCTGGTCCCGCTGATAGGGTTTCTTCAAAAAGATATTTTCGTTGACTGCCTGGCCATGGAAGATGGCGGCATTGGCTGTGTAGCCCGAGGTAAACAGGATATTGATATCCTTGTTGACAGCAAGTGCCAACTCGGCGAGTTCCGGGCCGTGAATGCCGCCGGGCATGACGATGTCGGTGAACAGCAGGGAAAAATCCTGCTTTGTCTTGAGCAGCTCGATCGCGTCTGTACCACTACCCAGGCAGGTGACTCGGTAGCCGGCGTCTGACAACACCGAACAGGCGTACTCGCGCACGTTTTCGTCATCCTCCACCACGAGCAGCGACTCCGTGCCTCCACGCTTTTCCTCGCTTGTTATTTCCGGGCGCTGCTCTGGTGAAGTAGTGGCGCGGGGCAGGTAGATGTTGAAAGTCGTTCCGCGTTCGGGTTCGGAATAGACGCTGATGTCGCCACCGGACTGTTTGATAAAGCCGTAGATCGTGCTCAGGCCCAGGCCCGTGCCCATTTCCTTGGTGGTAAAGAAGGGATCGAATATCTTGTCCAGGTGTTCACGCGCGATGCCCTTGCCGTCATCGGAGATGGAGATCCGCACATAATCGCCCGGCTCGACACCGAGGACAGAGCTGGTCTTCGGCTCGCTAATCCGGTCGTTGGCCGTTTCGATCAGGAGTCGACCGCCGCGCTGCATCGCCTGCATCGAATTCAGGCACATGTTCATCACGGCGCTCTCGAGCTGGAAGCGATCGACATGGGCGGGCCAGAGCCTGTCTGACAGATGCAGCTGGACGTCGATGGCTTCGGAGACGCTATGACGGACCAGTGGCTCCATGTCACTGAGCAGTTCGTTCACGCCGGTCGCCTCGTTCCTCAGGGGTTGCCGGCAGGCGAAGGCGAGCAACTGTCGTACCAGTTCGGCACCGTTGCGGGCCGCGCGTTCCGCCATGGCGAGTTGGCGTGTCAGTTTTTCCTGGTCACCGAGATCCTCGCGTACGCTCTCGACATTGCCGAGGATGACGGTGAGCAGGTTGTTGAAGTCATGGGCGATACCGCCGGTCAGCAGCCCGACCGACTCCATGCGCTGCGCCTTGCGCAATTGATTCTCGAGCTGGCGCTCACTGGTAACGTCCTGGCAGTACAAGACCAGTCCATCTTCCATGGGATAGGCAAGGCATTGCAGCCAGGCGTCCAGCTTTTCGGAAAAGAAGTCGAACTGATGCGGTTCTTCCCCGGCGGCGGCAGTTAGAAGGCTGTCCTGCACCTCGCTCCGGGTCCATTCCGGGCACAGTTCCCACAGGGACCGACCGATCAGGGCATCGCGACTGTGAGAAAAGGCCTGGGCGGCGCGCGTGTTCAGGTAGGATAGCTGCCATTCGCTGTCGACACAGAAGAGGATGTCGGTGATGCTCTCGAACGTGTTCTCCAGTAGCTGCGCCATGTGCAAATAGCGACGCCTGGTGCTCTTCAGGTCATCGATGTCGATGGCGACGCCGCACCACTCGATGATTTCGCCGCGGTCGTTGCGCAGAGGCTTCGCCTGCAGGAAATGCCACCGGTACTCGCCATTGCGATCCAGCAGTCGTAACTCCAGCTTGAAGCTGCTCGTACTCGCTGCCTGTTCGGCCCAGCCCTGGTTCAGAATCTGCAAGTCTTCGGGATGAATAAACACGTCCAGCTTGTCACGCATCATCTCGGGGTGGAACTCCAGCTCGCTGTAGTCCCAGGCGGCACGGTTGACGAAATTCACCTCGCCGGCCTGATTTGCCGTCCACATGATGATGGGCAGGCCATTGGCGACGGTACGGAACCGGTCCTGGCTGCTCTTCAGTGTATCCTGCATTTTTTTCTGGTCGGTGATGTCCTGCAGCGAGCCCTGGATGCCGATGACCTGGCCGTCCGGGTCGAGCCAGGGTGAGGCGATGGCGCGTATCCACAGCTTCTGCCCCCGGGCATTGATGATCTCCGCCTGGATGTCGTAGGGCTTCTGCTCTTTCAGACAGCGACGGAAGGCGTTCTGAACCCGTGTGTGGTATTCAGGCAGATAGTAGCCGAGCATCTTGTCATAGTTTGCCCGGTAGCCGGCGGGCAGGCCGAAGATCGCCAGGGCCTGGTCGGAAATCAGCACCTCACGCTCGGGCACCCGGATGCAGAAGCCACCGAACTTGTTCGCCTCGGCGGCGATGGCGAGCAGTTGTTCCTTGGTATGGAGCGAACGGTTCAACTCGGTCAGTGCGTGCCGGTCGGCGCTCACCCGCCGCATCAGTCTGCCGATGCGGTAGCAGAGAAATCCGGCCGCCAGCAGGCAGAGGACGGAGAGCAGGCGGTTGTAAATGATGATCGGTTGAGTGACGCTGGTAGTGGCTGGTGCCGAAATGACCCACCCGAAGAAGACAAACGCGACCCCCAGGGCACTCAGCAACAAGGCGTTGCGTGTCTGCAGGGTCAACAGGAAGTAGGCGATGATGATGGGCGCATACAACAGGCCGTGCGCCAGTCCGAGTGGTGTAAGGGGCTCCGTCAACAGCACGCCCAGCATCGCCAGGAATGCTAGTGTCAGCGCACCAGTCCCGCTATAATCCCGGAAAACCAGGCCGGAGGGCAGGTCTGCACTGCTTACCGCATCAAGATTGTCGGTCTTGTCGGTCTTGCCGGGCTCGGGAAGATTAACTCTGCTGTTCATCGATATCGTACCGTTATGATGGCATTGGGCGTAGTAACCACGCCGGGAGCGATCTAAGAGTCGCTACAGTAATTCTTTCCGGGGATTGGTTGAATGAGGAGTTGCCCGGCACGTTCTAGGTAGAAATACGGACAAGACACCGGGAAAGCTACGCTTTCCGGGATTCAGACGCTGCTACTAAGTTGTTGAGTTGGGAAACTCGCCGAGGTATGTTGCGGCGAGTACAAACTAATAAATCAAGAGCCGGATTCCAGGGTACCCATGGATCAAGCAAAACTGGCAATCTATCTGGTGGACGACGACGACGCGGTCAGGGCGACACTGACCAATGTATTCAAGTCGGCGGGCTTCGAAGTGCTCGCTTACGCCTCGTCCACGGATTTTCTCGACGCGCTGCCCAGCCGGGAGCGGGCCGCCCTCCTGTTGGACTTGCGCATGCCCGGCATGAGCGGGCTGGAACTGCTCAAGCGGCTGCAGATCACGGACTTTCTTCATCCGGTGATCATCTACACCGCCTATGCCGACGTGGCAGTGACCGTGGAAGCCCTGACCAAGGGGGCATTTACCCTGATCGAGAAGCCCACCAGCAACGAGCTGTTGATCGAAAAGGTCAAGGGTGCCATCGAGAAATTTGACGAGGACAGGGTGCAACGTCTGAAGCGCCGCTCCGCCCAGGAGGCACTGCAGTTATTGACGCCACGGGAGCGGGAAATGTCGCGCCTGCTCGCCCAGGGCAAGTCGGCGAAGGTCATCGGTGACGAACTGCATCTGAGCCCACGCACGGTGGAGACTCATCGCATGAATATCATGCGCAAACTCGAAGTGAAGTCTGTCGCGCAGCTCGCGCAACTGGTGCTACTGGCCGAACTCGCTGACTAGCCCCTATTCGCCAAACTCCAGCACCAGATCCTCAATGGAGGATGCCAATGTCTCGGCGGACAGAGGCGCCGGCACCAGCTTGTAACGCCCGGACTCCGTTGCCAGCGTGTCATCTTCCAGTGAGGTGAGCAGAACCCGCAGTTTCTGGTTGGCCTGCAGAGCGGCCTGGATGACATTGTTGCCCAGTTCTCCCCAGGACTGCTCGAATTTCCAGATGAGGAATGCCGCGGCAGGATAGTCCAGGAGCGCCGACTGAGCCTCGGCAGCATCTCCGGCCTCGATGACCCGATAGCCACTGCCAGCGAGGCAGTCGGCCGTGCCGCGGCGCAGGACCAGGTCATCGATCGCCACGATAACCACGCGCCGATTGTCTTTGCCGTTACTCTCCTTATATGGCGCCAGGCCGATGGTGATGTGCTCGCTGCAGGGCAACAGCATGGTCACCCTGGTGCCGCGGCCGACCTCTGACTGGAGGTGCAGATGGCCGTGAGACTGCTCGAGGAACCCCTTGATCTCGGCCAGGCCCAGGCCCGAGCTCTGGCCCGGGCTCTTGGTAGTGAAGAAGAGCTCGGTCGCGTGTGCCAGAATATCAGCAGGCATGCCCGGTCCGTTGTCGGCGATGCTGATCGCTACAAAATCATCCTCGGAGGCGCCGGGAAAGTGACGTCTTGCCCGCGCCGGTTCGACCTTCTCGACCTGAATAGTGATCTCGCCCTGGCCGCCCAGGGCTTCGCGGGCATTCAGTACCAGGCCGATAACAGAGTTCTCCAGTTTGGCCGGGTCGACCCGGGCTGGCGCGCTGTCGACCTCGCTGTGAACCTGGAGCCTGATGCCCCTGCCCAGTGTGTGTTCCAGCAGGGTCTTCAGTCGCTGGATGAGCTGGTTGATTTCTACCCCTTCGGCATTCAGCTGTCGCTGCCGCGAGTACACCATCAGTTCACGGATGAGTTGGGCGCCGCGTCTGCTGGAATCGATGATCAGATCGAGTTGCCTTGTCAGTTCAGGGTAGGCTTGTAGTTTTCCCGCAAGATCTTCCGAGTTACCCATGATGACGGTCAGCAGGTTATTGAAGTTGTGGGCTACGCCGGCAACGAGTTGGCCGAGGGCCTCGAGTTGACTGGCGCGGTGCAATTGCTCGCTCAGGGCCCGGGACTGACTGACATCGATGAGGACGCCGGTAAATCTCTCCGGTTTTTCCTGCGCGCCGTCTATCAACTCACCGTATTCCCGCACCCAGCGGGTCGAGCCGCCACTGACGATGCGATACTGGATGTCCAGGGGGGACTCGCCGCTGATCGCGTGTTCCCGCGCCTCCATCAACGCATTGCGTTCATCCGGATGAACTCGGGAAATGAAAGTCTCGAAGCCGATGTCGCCTCTGCCTGGGGGCAGGTCGAACATCTCGTACACCTCGGGCGACCAGGTGCCGAGTCCGCTCTTCAGGTTCACTTCCCAGGTACCTATCGACAGCAGCTTGTGTAATTGCCTCAGGGTAAGCTCATGGTCGCCCGTGGGAGTGGGCTCGGGCGCCGGGATGGAAGCGCGTGACTCCAGATAGGCATCCAGAAGCAGCAGGACACCCGGCACGTCATAGTCCTCGGGGAGGAACAGGAAGGGCAGATCATTGCTGTTGGTGAGTAGCTGTCGACGTTGTGTCTCCGAGCCGCAGATGAGGAGAAGTTCCGGTTGGGCCTTCGCGATGAGGTCGTTCAGCCCCTCCTCGACTTGCAGAGCGAACCCCGCGGACAGCGCCAGCAGTGTGGGTTGTTGCGCCTCGGTACAGCGCTCCAGTTCGGTCAGTGTGTGACAGGCGAGCACGTCCGTGTGCCGGTATTGCAGTTCAGTGAATACCCTCGCCAGTATTCCGCTCTCGATCCCACAAAACAGGTGTAGTGGATTGGAGTCCATTGTGTGTTCGCGGTGCCTCCTGGCGGTAAGAGCCCGGCAAGGCTACAAAGAAGGCGGAACCCATGCCCTGGCCATCGCTCTCGGCCCACAGGAACCCCTGGTGCAGGGCGACGATGCGCTGGCTCATGGTCAGTCCCAGGCCGGCCCCGCCGGTGTTACGCTCTCTGCTGTTGTCACCCTGCTCGAAGAGAGAAAACATCTTCTGTGAGACTGTGTGGTCATGGCCCCGGCCCTGGTCGCTGACTTCGATGAGCAGATATTCCGGGGTGCCTTTCTGTTTATCGGTCAATTCTAGTGTATCTGGTGTCATCGAAAGCAAGTCCCGGTCACTTATTTTTCTTGCTTTCACGCAAACCTTGCTGTTTTCCGACGAAAACTTGATGGCATTACCCAGCAGGCAGAGGAAGAGTTTCTCGAGCAGGCCGGGATCGACCCGCAGAGCGGGCAGGTCGTCGGCTATTTCCCGTTCCACGCCAATCGATTTGGCGGCGGCCGTCTCCCGGACCAGGAGCAGCGCGCGAGTGAGTTCGGCGCCGGCATCGCAGTCCTGCAGATCGAGGGCGATGTCATCGGCTTCGAGTCTTACGGTCATGAGGACGTTTTGCACCAGAGTCTCAAGCTGTCGGCCGCCGCCCAGGATGTGCCGCGAAAACCGGGCCTGTTCGGCGTTGAGCGGACCATGGGATTCGCTCATCAGCACATCAGCGAAGCCGATGACGACGCCGAGCGGCGTCAGCAATTCGTGCCCCATATTGGCCAGGAAGCGACTCTTGGCGTGGTTCGTGGACTCCGCCTGCTGCTTGGCGATAGCCAGTCGCTTCTCGGTATCCGCGCGAATCTGCACCTCCTGCTCCAGGTCCCGGTTTCGCTGTTGCAGCTCTTGTGTCCGGTCAGCTACAGCGCCTTCCAGATTCTTCAGCAGCAGGGCATTGTGCACGGCGAAGCCGATCTCTGCGACCAGTAGCGTGAAGACTTGACCTGGTTGCATCTTGATCCGCAGGGTCATCGCGTCGGCCGCCAGCACGACAATCGCCACGAGTTCATCGCGCACCATGAATGGCAGTCCCAGTAAACCCTGGCCGTCGTCGTCGGGGTCCTGCAACACGGGTTCGCGCCTGGCCAGGACCTGGTTGAGTACGTCCTCGGCTCGCCTCAGATGGCCGATGTCGGTGATCTGCTCCACGCGGCGCGGGGATGGAACTGTATAGACGGCGCCGGCGTTAGCACCGGAAATCTCCAGCGCCGTGGTCAGCACGGCGCCCAGGAGTTCTTCGAGGTCGATGGTGCGGTCCGCTATCCGGGTCAGCCGGTGCACCGCGTCCAGGTCTGCCGTGTTCTGGCGCAACTCGGTATTCGTTATCTCATAGCGGTTAACCAGGTCGCCGAAGCTGGAGAACATGATATCCAGCTCGTCACGCCGACCGGCATCTACTGGTCGTTCCTTCGTGGTTTGTTGAGGAAACACCGAGGTGACGAGCTGATGGAGCTTGCGCAACTGGACGAAAATATTGCGGACGATGAGCAGGCCGCCGAGCACCAGTGTCAGCACGCCGGCCAGGATCAGCACCTCCGAGGTGCCGAATGATATCTCCTCCTGGTAAATCAGGTAGAAGAGGATCAGCGCCGGAAGCAGGAAGACCAGCGCCTCGATGATGATCAGGCGCGTATCCAGTGTCTGTCTGTTGCGGTCGCCGCGGCCGACTAGTTTGGCCAATAGCTTAGCCATAGTTGAGGCAGACCTCGGGCAACGGTGTTTCGATATATTCGAAGATCTCCAGTGGAGCGCTCAGCCCCTTCAGGCGCTGGCCGCCTATAGAGCGGACATTGGGCAGGTCACCCTGCAGGAGTTCCATGGTGTGCCTGCTGATGAGTACCTGCGTGTCGCGAGCCATGCCACACAGACGCGCGGCAATATTGACCGGGGCGCCTACTATTGTGTAGTCGAACATCGTGCGTGAATTGCCCACGCTGCCCAGATACACAGTACCGCTGTTGATGCCGATGCCGAGCTTGGGATGTTCGAGTCTGCCCAGCCTGGCCGTGCTCTTTCTCACCTCGACGATCTCCGTGGCGCAGGCGATGGCCCGATCCGCCATGCGCTCGCCCTCGAAAACTGCCATGATCTCATCACCGCTCAGCTTGTCGACGACGCCGCCATGCTTTGCGATGAGATCGAGCTGGAAACCGAGACTGCCATTGAGAACCTCGAACACCTCTTCCGGCGCCATGTGCTCGGTCTGGTGAGTGAAGTCGCGAATGTCGGAGAACAGGATCGTGACGTCAGCCTTGCGCGATTCGGCTGGACTATCGCCACTGAGCCTGCCGGTCACCATCTGCAGCGTTGAGCGCGAGACGTAGTGCGCGAGCTCCGACTGTACTCTGGTCAGCCTGTCCTGCAGTGCCTTGACTCGCAGGCAGGCGGCGATTCGGGATAGCAGGACACGGGTATCGAACGGCTTGCAGACGTAGTCGTCGCCGCCAGTTGCGAAGCCTTCTACAATGTCCTGTTGCGTCACTTCGCTGGCGGTGACGAAAATGATCGGCAGGTAACTGGCGGTACAGCGGCTGCGCAGCCGCCGACACAGCTCGTAGCCATTCATGCCGGGCATCATGACGTCGATCAGCGCAACCTGGGGATCGAAGCGCTCGAGCCTGGCAAGGGCTTCGTCGCCGCTTCGCGCCGTTTCGATCTCGTAGTTCTGTTTCGAGAGTATGGCCTCGAGCAGGTCCAGATTGGCTGGCATGTCGTCGACGACAAGAATTCTGGCAGACATGGCTAGGTCTCTTATGTTGTGATTCGGTATTTGGAGCCCCGGTGCTGGCGTCCATTGAGGATCTTGCCGGGAGTCTGGAAAGTATGGCACAGCCGCAAACTACTGATTAGTTCCATTGTTACTCTTCCTGCTGCGTAGATTTACGGAGGATGGTCTGTAGTAGTACGAACTCGGTGTTGCGCATTTACTAATTGCCGTGGGCCTGTCAGCGTGGAAAATTGTGTCCACTGCCAATCAACAACCCAGGACAAGGCTATGTACAGCGTCAAACGATTCGAAAAGGCCATCGACAAGGGCGAGATCTTTACGGTTTATCAGCCCAAGGTCGATCTCGTCAGCGGTGACCTGCTTGGGGTGGAAGCCCTCGCACGCTGGGCTCACGCGCAGGATGGGGTCATCTACCCCGACGAGTTCATCGATCTCGCCGTGTACAGTGGCAAGATCAACAAACTGGCACGGGTAATCATTCGCCAGGCATTCAAGGAACTCCGTCAATGGGAAGCCGCCGGCCTGGAACTGGGACTCTCCCTGAACGTTTCCATGTATAATCTTGTGTCGGACGAGTTTTCGGGATTTCTGGAGCAGGAACTGAAGGAATTCGCCGTGACGCCGGAAGCGGTGACACTGGAAGTGAAGGAGGCTGGACTGATTAGCGACTACGACGAGGCAGTCAACGTCATCAGCCAGGTGCGATCAATGGGTGTCCGTATCGCCATCGACGACTTCGGCTCGAGCGGCTCCACGTTGATGCAGTTGCGCGAATTGCCCATCGATGAGGTCAAGATCGAGCGCAGCTTCGTCACCGGCGCCCACTCCGATCCCCGCTTGAAGGCCCTCTGTGAGGCCTGCATCAACCTGGCTACGGACCTGGACCTGGATCTCGTCGCCAGCGGTATCGAGGACCTTGAAGACTATCGCTTTCTGGTGAATGCGGGCTGTACCCTCGGCCAGGGCTACTACATCTCCAGACCCGTGCGCCCCGGCCTCATCGAGGGCTGGCTGACGGTCTGGCGACGGGACTTCGCGCGCATCAGCCGCCAGCTCAAGGAAGCCGAACCGATGCTGGCCATGATTGACTAACCTCGCTGGGAAGTGAGCTTGCCCATGCTAAAATCCTACAGTTAATGTGGGTTTAGTTTGGAGCTGAAGGCAGTGGAATCACTTCCACTGCCTTTTTTTTTACTCAACCTTCCGCCTCCAGCCGCTGTCCCAGCCCGGCGCTCATGATGAGCTGCAATGCCTCGCCCGGCTCCATATCGGTGGCCTCTACTGCACCTCGCGGTACGACGACCATGTAGCCGCCCGCCTGATAACTCATCGGCAGATAGACCGCGACATCGTCCTCGCCCATCAGCCGGCCGAGGCGCGTATCCCGCTCACTGCCCTCGCGCGTGATGATGCCCAATAGCCGCCCGGCCCGATCGGGCAGCGTCACCCACACCACCGAAGAATCCGAGAACGACTTGCCGCCCATCAGATCGAGAAAGTCCTTGATAGTGCCATAGATATTTCTCACCAGCGGGATCCGTTGCATCAGGTCACCCGGAATCTTCCACAGCCTCTCGGTGATGGCGCTGCGCGAAGTGACTCCGATGATCAGAGCGATCAAAAGGAAAGTAATCGTAGCCACCCCCGGGAAATACAGCGCCTGCGGAAGCAGCGCCAGCCACAAGGCGGCCAGCCAGGATTCCACGCCCCGCACAACCCACACGATCAGCTGCACCGAGATCATCGCCGGCAACAGGATGGACAGGCCAATCAAAATGTTCTTGCCTAGTTCTTTCACGATCCTCTCCCTTAAAAAATCTTTCATTCATTCTAACTGCTTCACAGCCTCACCACGCAGATACTTGCGAACGGTGTTGCGCGAGATACGCTGCTCCCGCGCAATCTTTTGAAGTCAACAAAAGTCAATATTCCCAAAATTGTCCAGCCACCGAAGCCAAACTGCAGGACTGCCTGAATACAAGCCAGTGAAAGGCAACAGTCCAATAGCATACCCCTCCCTGGCATGCTAAAGTTAAGCACAGCAAACTATGCTTAACTCACTTTTCCAATGAAAGATGTTTCTAATCAACAGGTTGCAGATCATCTTAAGCGACTGAACCCCTGGTGGGCCAATGGCCGGATGGATGCAGAAACCCTTTCGCTGCACCCTCGCGGCTACCTGGGGCCCGTGCAACAACTGCTACTGGATGTCACGCTGCGTCGCGCCGTTGTGCTGCTCGGCCCACGCCGGGTGGGCAAAACCATCCTGATCCGCCATCTGATTGCTGAATTGCTGGCCAGTGGTACACCCGCGCCCCATATCGCCTACGTGGAAATGGATCACCCGCTGCTGCACGGGCAATCCCTGGAGGCCCTGGTGCAGCAGATCGAGCAGGCAACAACAGGCGGCGAAGGCGTCCGCTATCTGTTTTTTGATGAAATCCAGTCCCACAAGGATTGGGAAAAACACCTGAAACCCCTGGTCGACCATCGCCCTGACCTGCGCATTCTTGTTTCCGGCTCGGCCGCCGCGGCGCTCAAACGCCAGAGCACCGAATCCGGCGCGGGGCGCTTCACCGACTTCCTGCTGCCACCACTGACCTTCTCGGAATACCTGCTGCTGCGGCGAGAGCCCGCTGCGATCCGTGAAGAGCAGCCCAATCTGTATGCTCTTGACGACATTCACACGCTGAACCAGCAGTTCGCCGACTACGTCAATTACGGCGGTTATCCGGAACTCGCGCTCTCACAAGCAGTGCGCGAGAACCCGGAGCGCTTCGTCAAGTCCGACATCGTGGACAAGGTACTACTGCGCGATCTGCCCCAGTTGTATGGCATCAAGGACATTCAGGAACTCAACTCGCTTTTTACCCTGCTGGCCTACAACACTGCCGAGGAAGTTTCTTTCGAGCAACTGTCCCAACGCAGCGGTGTGGGCAAGCAAACCATCCAACGCTACATCGAGTATCTGGAAGCGGCCTTCCTCATCAAGCGGGTCTTTCGTGTGGATCAGGACGGCAAACGCTATCAGCGAGAACGCCAGTTCAAAATCTATTTAACCAATTCCGCCATGTACACCGGCTTGTTTGGTGCCAGGCAGCCTGATGAGTCTGAGTTCGGCCATCTGGTGGAGACAGCCTTGTTTGCGCAGCGTTTTCATGAAGACGCACGCTTGAACTACGCACGCTGGGGCAATGATGACAACGAAGTAGATCTGGTCGAGTCTTCCCAGGCACTCAAACCGATCGCGGCGCTGGAAATTAAATGGAGTGATCGCTTTATTAAGAAGCCGGAGGCACTCAAGGGCCTGGTTAAATTTGCGCGTAACAATAAGCTTCCGAGTGTCTGGGCGACCACGCGCAGCCGCTTCGGTAAAACCACCATCCACGACAGTGAAATCCGGCAGTGGCCTGCCGCCGTGCTGGCCTTTCACTATGGCACCAATGCGGTGCGTGGACGGCTGGCGCGCTACGAGGCGAAAGTCAAGGGCGTCGATACATGACCGGGGTCGGAGCCTTGCCCAACTACGCCCTGCGGGCTTCGCTGGGCACTACACTTCACACGCTTCGGCGCGTTGCGCCGAAACTAGATTTTCGCTGCGCGAAAATCAGTGAAGTGTGTGGTGCCCAGGAGAGGGTGAGGTGAGCGTAGTATGCGAAGCGTCAGCTTCGCGCGAGCCGAACGCCGCCAATCTACGATTGGCGGCTGGATTAGTCCTCTTGCCAAAGAAGTACTGTGACCAGTCCGTCAGCAGGATGCTGCTATATTTAAGAGGGGCT
>JBBDSI010000266.1:1721-4131 GCA_040905005.1 Pseudohongiellaceae bacterium | reverse complement strand
TGGCGGAAGAGGCAGGAGTCGAACCCACCAAGCCTGCTCTTAACAGACTCCACCGGGTTTGAAGTCCGGGCGCCCCACCGGGGACGATGCTCTTCCGCCGACGAGTCTAGCACAAACTTTCAGGCCGTCACTATTCGCCTCGTGACGCCCGTTTTTCTAGCGTACCGAGCTATTCCCGGACCGCATTGAGGCCCCAGTCATAGTCGAGATAGCGCAGGCGAATCTCGCCGCGGGCCATGCGCGCGGCGGTGTCCGCGTCCATCGCCAGGGCGTCGGCGTAGCGCAGCAGGAAGTCGGTGACGGAATCTATTCCGTTCCAGCCTTTCTCGAAGTCCTCCTCGTACCAATCGAAGATGCGCGAAATATAGGCGGTATTGCTTTCGATATGGTTTCTGTCGCGATCGGACAGAAAGAGACGCGTGTTGTCATCAAGCTGCTGCTGCAGCCTCTCACCCGTATAGGCTTCCGCGCGCAGTGGCGGGCAGCCGATGGCGGCGCAGTTGACGGCGAAATGGATGCGGGGTTCCTGGAATCGATCCCAGCCTCTGATCATGTCATGCTCGACATTATCGAGTGACACCTGCTCCCCAAAGAGACTGACCACTTTCCTGCGCCAGGCCGCGCCCGGGAGAAAGCCGATGTCGCGTATCGAATCGATAGCGGGATACTCGCGCAGGATCGACTCGACGGTCCAGGCATTGTAGGCATTGATCAGGAAGGCGAGCTGGGTGTTCTGCGGCCAGGCTTCGAACTGCTCGCGCGGCACGGCCGCCAGCTCATCCAGGTAGCCCTGGAGCCGAGCGCGGTCGTTCATGAGGCCGCCATAATCCACACGCGTGGCCTGGCCACCATCCACCTCCTCGACGTACTCCTCCAGCAGGGACTGCCACTGGCCATGGTCTGGCGCTGCCATCGCGCCCGGCGCTCCCGCGAGCAGGGCCAGCACTAAACCCAGGCGAATCGATCCGTGAATCATGGTGTAAAATTCCTCCGTAGTCGACATAGCAGACCGGCGTCAGCCCGGTTTATTCCCGCCACAGGCTCTATCAAGATTTGCCAAAATACAGTACCCTTGCGCGTTTACTGGTGAGAACCGACCTCTGACGACACGGGCTCGGAGGCACCGAAAAACGGGGGCTGAAACGATACGCGCCCGAACGATACAATCGATACACCCGATATAAAAATATCGATACAAAAATAAAGAACGAAGAATAAGCCCTTTCGCGATCATCTGACGAGCAGCACTGCAAGCACGAGCCCGACCGCCTCCTTCGCGGCCGGATTCACGCCCAGGAGCGATTTATTGCACCCGGTCTGCCGCATGAGTACTCGAGACGTATCGCGAGCGCCATTGAGATTGCATCTAATCGACAGGCTTCGCCGGTGAGCGGAATCTGCGATATCGCCTCGGCTGGAGAGACTACATGCACTACGCGGAAATCACTGGCTGGGGAAAATGCGTTCCGCCCGCGGTTCTCACCAATGATGATCTCGCCAGTTTCATGGACACCTCTGACGAGTGGATCACCTCGCGCACCGGCATCAGCGAGCGTCGCATCTGCCACTGCAACTTCTCCGACATGGCGATCGTTGCCGCCCGACGCGCGCTGGCCGCGGCCGACCTGGATGCCACGGAACTTGATCTGATCCTGCTTGGCAGCCTCACCAACGACAGTTACTGCCCGAATACCGCCTCCATCGTCGCCGACGCCCTCGGCGCCACCAATGCCGCCGCGATCGATATCAATTCCGCCTGTACCGGTTTTCTCTACGGCCTGCACATCGGCAGTAACCTGATTCGCACGGGCGCCCATCGCAAGGTGCTCGTCATCGGCGGCGAATTCATCTCCCACTATATGAACTGGAGCCGGCGCGACGTAGCCGTGTTGTTCGGCGACGCCTGCGGTGCGGTAGTGATCGAAGCCAGCGCCGAGGAATCCGGGCTGTTGGCGGCCAGCATCGGTTGCGAGGCTGACGCCAAGTACGCCATCCAGATCACCAACCTGGGTTCGGCCTATTCCAGGCTGAGCGAGGAGTTTCTCTACGTCGGCTGGAATTTCGAGGGCCAGGAGGTGTTCAAACGCGCCGTCAAGGCTATGTCTCAGGCCTGTGCCGACGTCCTGGAGCAGACCGGGTTGTCCGTCGACGATGTCAATCTGGTCGTGCCGCACCAGGCCAACAAGCGCATCCTCGATGCCCTGGCCAGGCGCGTGGGAGTACCGGAAGAGAAGGTCTTCGTGAACGTCCACAAATACGGTAACACCTCCGCCGGCACTATTCCCGTGGCGCTGACCGAGGCGCTCGAAGAGGGTCGGGTCAATGCCGGCGACTATATACTCACGGCCTCCTTCGGTGCCGGCCTGACCTGGGGCGCGGGCCTGATCAAGTGGGGTCAGCGCACGACGCC
>JBBDSI010000266.1:0-1621 GCA_040905005.1 Pseudohongiellaceae bacterium | reverse complement strand
CTGATCGAACAGTACGAATACGGCCTGAAGTACCGCGTCTACGAGGTCGTCAACTGGCTGGTGGGAGAAAATCTGCTGAGCGGCAGCAATCGCCCTGACTTCATCCACCCGGTTGGCGCGGTGGACATCCGTGCCCCGATTCAGTATCCCAGCAAGATCATGAATGCGGCCGTGAACTTCTACACCCATGCCTGCGAGGGCTGCACCACCGAGGAACTGGCCGCCCGCACCCGGCAACGCCAGGAGAACCGCGGCGTGCCCTACCTGTTCCTGAAGCCCACCCGCGGGGTGGTCATCGGCGACGGTGAGGACGTGATCATGCCTTATGGCCGCGACGAGATCGAATACGAGGTCGAGATGGCCATCGTCTTCGGTCGCACCGGCAAGTATGTCGCCGCCGACCGCGCCTACGACCACGTGTTCGGCTACATGGTGGCCATGGACATCTCCGACCGCGGCGGCCGTCCGCCGGGTGGCTACGGCTCTGGCTCCGACTGGTTCGTCGGCAAGGGCCACGACACCTTCGCGCCCCATGGCCCCTGGATCGTGCCCAAGGAATTCTACGGCGATCCCATGGACCGTCTGCACCAGATCACCGTCGTCGACGGCGTGACCGTACAGGAAGCGCGGGCCGGTGACATGATCCACAACATCCCCGAGCTGATCGAGTACGCCTCGTCCCTGATCACCCTCTTCCCCGGCGACGTGATGCAGAGCGGCACCTCCGGCGGCACCGGCGCCGGCCGCGTCCAGCGCGCCACCGGTTCTGGATTCCTGGTGGATGGCGAGACCATCCAGGCCAGCATCGAGGGTATCGGCACGCTGACCCACACCGTCGTACGGGAACGCAGTGTTCCTGCCGACCTGAGTGGTTCCCAGCTGCCACCGACCAGCTCTTATCGCAACAGATAGCAGTAAAACTGGTACTTTCACAAAGGCCCCGGTTCCCTGATCCGGGGCCTTTCTTTTTATACGGAGACAGGCTGTGCTGTCGCTGACTTTCCTATTCTGGTCGGCTGTCGCCGCGGCGCTGATCGCCTTCTGGTGGCACAGTGACCGCATCAAGGCGTTGACGCTGCAGCAGGTGGCCCGCATGTGCGTGCGCCAGGAATTGCAGTTGCTGGATCAGACCATGGTGCTGCGCGGCCTGTGGGTCGTGCGCGGCCCCACGGGTGTGTTAGCCCTGCGGCGGCGCTACCAATTCGAATTCACGACCACCGGCGAGGCCCGTTATCGAGGCGAGGTGATCCTGGTGGGCCGGCAGATCGTCAGCCTGGAGATGGAACCCCACATCCTGCCGCGAGAGCCGGACGAGCCGCCGCCGGGGCCGCCCCTGCATTAATCAGGGCTATACCAGGCCACGCCTGAGGCCGGGAAAATACAGTAGCAGCGCCAGCGCCCTGGCCACCACGTAGGCGATCATCGCCAGCCATAAACCGGTCACGCCCAGCGCGTCGATCAGCAGCCACCAGACCAATAGAAAACACGCCAGCGACAGGAACGCGGCATTGCGCATCGCCCGTGTGTGCGAGACGCCGATGAAGATGCCGTCCAGCTGAAAGGCGGCGAAGGACAGCAGCACGTACAGCGCCGCCAGCCAGGTCATCTCCGACGCCGCCGC
>JBBDSI010000265.1:0-4133 GCA_040905005.1 Pseudohongiellaceae bacterium | reverse complement strand
GCGCGCGAGAGCGTGGAGTGTGAGGCGCGGAAAATTTTTGGTCGGGGAGTTTACAGTCTGGTAAATGACCCGACCAAAAATTTTTTGCAACGAAGCAATCCGCGCTCGCAGCCGCTACGTCATAAAGTACGGATTTGGGTGTAGTCTGTGTACCCCATCATGATTTTTTCGATGCCGTCCTGCTTCCTTGTCCGCATCCCCGACTTCACCGCCTCAAAGTGAATCTCGGCAGCCGGCGCCTGGCGCAGTATCATCTTCTTGATATCCGGCGTACTGATGAGCAGTTCGTGCACGCCCATGCGTCCACGGTAACCGGTGTCGAGACATTCCATGCAACCGGGTGCCTTGTAGAGGGTGAACTCACCCTGGGAGGAAAAGTCCTTGAGCCAAAGCCCGAGCTGCTTCTGGATATCCTCGGGCTCCGGGTCGGACCGGGTGCCGTCGGGAATGGCCTCACGGCAGTACTCGGTGGCCAGGAACTGCAACTCACTCTGCTCCGGCTTGTACGGTTTCTTGCAGGACGTGCACAGCGTCTTGACCAGACGCTGAGAGAGTATGCCGATCATGGCATCGGCAAAATTGAACGGGTCCATGTCCATGTCCAGCAGGCGCACGATGGTTTCCGCGGCACTGTTGGTGTGCAAAGTGGACAACACGAGGTGCCCGGTAAGTGAGGCTTCGATCACCACGCCGGCGGTTTCCGTGTCGCGCATCTCTCCTATCATGATGATGTCGGGATCCGCCCGCAGGAAAGCACGCATGGCGCCGGCGAAGGTCATTCCTACCTTCTCATTGACCTCCACCTGGCGCAGCCCCGGTTGGGTGATCTCCACTGGATCTTCCGCGGTCCAGATCTTGCGCTCGTTGTTGTTCAGATAGTTCAGGACGGAGTGCAGGGTCGTACTCTTACCGGAACCGGTAGGCCCGCAGACCAGGAACATCCCGTAGGGCTTGGACACCGCGGCCAACAGATGATCCAGGTTATGGGTGCTGAGGCCTATGGCGTTGACCGGCATGCACTTGCCGCCGCTGAGAAGCCGGATAACCACGTCCTCCACACCGCCGGTTGTGGGGATCGTGGCGACCCGCAGTTCGATATCGATGGGAGCGAAGTGACGAAAATTGATCTTGCCGTCCTGGGGCTTGTTCTTGTTAGAGATATCCAGGTGGGCCATGACCTTGATCCGGGAAACGAACACGGCGCGGTATTTGGACGGAAACTTGTAGTAGACCGCCATGACGCCGTCCTTGCGGAAACGCACGATCACCTTTTGCTTGCCCATACCCGGTTCGATATGGATATCGGATACTTTCTGGCGCTGGGCGTCCTCGACAATCTTGTTGACGATGCGGACCACGACATTGTCGGTAACCTGCTGCGTCTCCACCTGGGAGAAGATGGAGGCATCGTAATCGTCGTCCTCCTCCTCAGCCTCGCCCGCTTCGAAATCGGCGATGGTGGACTCGATGTCTTCCGAGGAGTAATAGAACTGCAACGCCCAGTTGATGTCCTCGGCGGACGCCATCACGGGCTCCACATACTTGTTGATATTGAAGCTCAAGGCATCCGTGACCTGCCAGTCCATGGGATTCTCGATGGCAACAACGATCTTGCCCTCGTAGACATACAACGGCACGACCTTGTGCTTGAAGGCGATAGCCGCCGACAGCATGGAGATGACTTCCGGCTCGATAATGAATTCACGCAGGTTTACGAAGGGAATGCCAAGCTTCTTCGCCAGAGCCTGCTGGATCTCATCCTTGTGGATGACTCCCTTGGAAACCAGGATTTCGCCCAGGGCGCCCTTGCGTTTCTTCTTCTGTTCCTTCAGCGCCTCGTGCAGTTGCGCCTCGTTGATCAGATCCTCGCCGACCAGAATCTCGCCCAGCTTGAGGTTGGGCATGTGCTTCTGTCGGGACAGCGCAGTCTCCAGCGCCTTGGAGTCGACGATCTTTTCGTTGACCAGGTATTCACCCAGCAATCGGGAACGTTCGGTCTGCTGATCCTGCAGCGCCGTGTCGAGTGTCGCCTGGGAGATCTGCTTGTCATGCACCAGCATCTCGCCGATCTGGCCACCGATGACATGGTTCTCGATGGCGGCATGGGCGACAAACAGGTGTGTACAGTATCGCCACTTACGTCCCACCTTGGTCTGCTCATAGAGGTGCAGACCATTCTTGTCGGTGCGGGTGCCGAAGGTATTACCCGTCAGGGCAGACTTGTCTTTGAAATGAACCTCGAAACTACGCGCCTCGGTATCGACATTTATACCGGGAGTGGGAGCGCTATCGATGACCATCTGATAGGGCTTCTCGAGCCGCATATACTTGATGGATTCCATGTCGCAGTGTTCGGGAGTGACCGCGCGCGGTTCGAGAACGCTGATGTTGCCGGAATTGGCATTGAACTGGACCAGCTTGCCCTTGATCCGGGCACCGCTGGTCGTCTCGATGTTCACCGTGGAGTTATCGTAGTCGGGACCACCTTCGACTTCCGAGAACGGGGGCGGTTGCAGATCGATTTTCTGATTTGAAGGGAGCTCGATTTGCTCGTGCTCCTCCTCGGATTCTATGGCAATGGCGGTGTCTGATTGCATGACTCGGTACTGTAGTGCGTCGTTATGCGGGCCAACCGGGAAAACACTTTAGCAGCAATTATGTGGCTGTACAATTTACGCGCAGTACCTTGGGAACCCTCTGATCGAGTCAGACAAGTCTCCGGCTGCAGACGCGCTATTTTGACCCCAGACTATCACGATTTTCGTGATCATTTAGCAGGAGCCATCGGAACAGTCGAACAAGCATAATCAATCTGTGGGGCAATAGCGTGATGCATTCCACACAATTGACGGGCGTCCGCTTGCGTCGCTCAGGCCTCGTAGCCAGCCCTGGCTGCGGCCACGGCGCCGGCGCCATCCACAGTCCTGCCCTGGCTATGCAGGACATTACCGAGAGCCGAGAGGCAATAGAGCACATTCCTGCGGTTGCTGGCATAGCCCATGAGACCGATGCGCCAGACCTTGCCGGCGAGCGCACCGAGGCCGGCACCGATTTCCAGGCTGTAGTCGGCCAGCAGCGCCTTGCGCACGGCGCCGTCATCCACGTCATCCGGAAAACGGACGGTGTTGAGTTGCGGCAGGCGGTATGCAGTGTCGACGACGAATTCCAGGCCCAATCCCTCGAGGCCCGCGGCCAGCGCGGCATGATTACGGGCGTGCCGCTCCCAGGCATTGGCCAGGCCCTCCTCCTCGAGAATGATCAGGGCCTCGTGCAGTGCATAGAGTGAGTTGACTGGCGCCGTGTGATGGTAGGAGCGCTTGCTCTCCCCGCCCCAGTAGCCCATCACAAGATTCAGGTCCAGAAACCAGCTCTGCACCCTGGTCTTGCGCGAGCGGATGACTTCAGCGGCGCGGTCGGAGAAACTGACCGGAGACAGGCCGGGGACGCAGGACAGACATTTCTGGGTGCCGGAATAAACGGCATCGATTCCCCAGCCGTCCACATCCAGCTCGATACCGCCCAGCGATGTCACCGCGTCGACGATCGACAGACAATCGTGCTCCCGTGCGAGTGTGCACAGTGCCCTGGCGTCACTGCGGGCGCCGGTCGAAGTCTCCGCGTGGACGAAGGCCAGTGCCTTCGCCTCGGGATTTCGCTTGAGTGCGTCCGCGACCTTGTCCGGATCGACAGCCTCACCCCAGGCATCCTCCACGAGGATTGCCTCCGCACCGCAACGCTCGACATTCTCCTTCATGCGACCGCCGAAGACGCCATTCTGACAGACTATCACGCGGTCGCCCGGTTCCAGCAGATTGACGAACACCGTCTCCATGCCGGCTGACCCTGGCGCCGAGACCGGAAAGGTCAGCTCATTGCGCGTCTGGAAGGCAAACTGCAGCAGCGCTTTGACCTCATCCATCATGCCGATGAATGCCGGGTCCAGGTGGCCGATGGTGGGCCGGGACAGGGCTTCGAGAATACGGGGATTGACGTCGGAAGGTCCCGGACCCATGAGGGTTCGTGCCGGCGGGTGAAAAGTGGCGGTCATGTCAGTCCTGTTTATCGTTGTCTGATAGGGTCTTCGAGTTTAGCCATTTTTGCCGGGTGTTACAGCCCTTAACCCTGACAAAGCC
>JBBDSI010000264.1:0-4139 GCA_040905005.1 Pseudohongiellaceae bacterium | reverse complement strand
CGGACTCATGTAGGCGCCGCCGCCTCCTTCGCTGTTGGCCGCCTCTTCGGAATCGCTGTAGAAGCTCGATCTCAGGAACATGGCGTGGTCATAGCGTTGCCAGCCCAGGCCATATTGCACGAGACGCTGATCGGTGGCTCGTTCGAAGTCGATGCGGCAGCGACTTAACTGACATAACGCGTCGCTCATGATGCCGGCGAATGATCGGTCCAGATAGTACACAGTATGCGCCAGCTCATGACCGATGATGCCGACCTGGGCATTGAAGGGCTGGTTCTTCAGTAGCAGGGCGCCGCGCGCTCCCTCCCGTTCGGAATCGATGACGATCAGATAGGTGCGATTGCGGGCCGAGCGCAGCATGCTGGCCCAATGGGGGCGCGAGGAGAGCGGGATATCGACATCGTCGACCACGAAGCGAATGCGGACGTCCCGCAACTCCGGGTAGTGGCTCAGCGCCAGCAATGCCTGCAGCTCGAACCCCGGCGGCAGTTCCTTGTGCCGACCCCACGCCGCCAGCAGCTCGTCGAAACGCGCCCGTGCCTCTGACTCCACATATTCCCTGACCACCCTGGGTTCCGCGGCGGCGCCTGCCTGAGCAAGGCAGGCGAGGGCAACGACGGCGGTCAACAGTGGGTGGAATCGTGTAGGAAAAATCTGCATGAAAGCCTCTCCATTCCAGAATAGCCGACGTCAGACGGCCCGGCAACCCGGCGCGACACCCTGTGTAACCGGCACTGCTTCACATTTGAGAGAGCTCACAAGCAGCCTGAGCACGGAAATGTGTCATGGTTCAAGAAAATCGGGGGTGGGTCTGTGCATCATGAAGCTGTTTTCTTAATCAACGCCAACAAAGACGGAATGACATCATGAAGAACGAACGCCGAAAATATCCCCGTATCAATCTTGCCGGTGAGGTGAGCATCCTGGTTTCGGGAGTCTTCAGGACCGGCATCCTGACCAATGTATCACCGTCCGGCATACAGGTGGAATGCGGTCGTCGCCTGATCGAGCAACTCAATCAATTCAGGAGCGAGGCCGGGCTGCTGCCGGAGTTCGAGTTGGAGTTCACGCTGCCGACAGGCGTCCCGGTGAAGGCGAGCTGCAATGTGTCCTATTGCCGGCGCCTCAGCGCGGACAGTTACAATCTCGGGTTGAATTTCACCCGGCTATCGCGGCTGGACGAAGAACGCGTGGATGAGTTCATTCACCATGCTGTGGCGGCCTGATCCCACTACACCGGGCAAAGCCCAACGTAGTTGGGCTTTGCCCGGCTACGCGGGACAGGTCCCACCTACGCTGGATTTCGCCTGGCTGCGACGGGCAAGTAATACAACGTTGGGCTTTGCCCGGCTAAGCAGGGCAGGTCCTGCTTCGTTAAATTTCGCTGGGCTACCAAGGCAAGGCTAACTACGCCGGGCAGGTTCATTTTCGTTCGCTTACGCCGGGCGGGTCTGCTTAACGGCCCGGACGCCGGTTGGCGCGGATAGACGGCGGGCCGGCGATTCTCAATGTAGCCGAATTCCTTTATGATGTCGGCATGAAACAGCTGCTTGTATCGCTGGCCTGTCTGGCCATCAGTTTCCCCCTCCTGGCGCAGGAACCGCCGCAACAAAGTTTCGCGGACTGGCTCGAGGAATTGCGCGTGGAAGCCCGCGAACTGGGTATCAGTGAGGCGACCCTGGCCGCGCTGGACGACGTCGAGCCGCTGCAACGTGTGCTGGAGCTGGACAACAGCCAGCCCGAGTTCGTGCAGACATTCACCCGCTACATTGATCTGCGTGTGACACCCGGCCAGATCAGTCGTGGACGCGCCCTGCTCGATGAACACGCCGACCTGCTGGCCGAGGTGCAGGCGGAGTATGGCATCCAGCCGCACTATCTCGTGGCGTTCTGGGCCATCGAGAGCAACTATGGCAGTGCCACGGGCGGATTCTCCGTGCTCGATGCACTGGCGACCCTGGCCTATGACCCACGACGCGCCGATTTTTTTCGCCGCGAACTCCTGACGGCCCTGCGCATCATCGAGGCCGGTCATATCGAGCCCGCGCGCATGAGCGGTTCCTGGGCGGGCGCCATGGGACAGTTGCAGTTCCTGCCTTCGGTGTTTTTCCGCCATGGCGTGGACGGCGACGGCGACGATCGTATCGATATCTGGAACAGCCTGCCGGACGTCTTTCATTCCGCCGCCAATTTCCTCTCCCAGTCCGGCTGGCGCGGTGACGAGCGCTGGGGCAGGGAAGTGCTGCTGCCGCCGGCTTTCGATTACAGCCTGGTCGGCACCGGGAGCCGCCGGGGCCTGCGGGAATGGCGCGATCTGGGCGTGACCCGGGTCGATGGGTCGCCCATCCCGGTGGTGGCGGACATGGAAGCCTCCATAGTCTTGCCAGCCGGCGCGGCCGGCCCCGCCTTCCTGGCCTATGCCAACTTCCGGGCCACAATGAACTACAACCCGTCGACCTACTATGCGCTGACCGTCGGTCACCTGGCGGATCGTTATACCGGTGCCGGACCGATCCAGCACATGCCGGAGAATGAAGAAGCCATGAGCGTGGCGGATGTGCGCGAGCTGCAGACCATGCTCAACGCGGCCGGCTTCGATTCCGGCGAGCCCGACGGCCGTGTCGGCCGGCAAACCAGGAGCGCGGTCCGTGCGTATCAGGAAGACCAGGGATTGCCTATGGACGGTTATGCGTCTCGGCAAATACTGGATTCGCTGCGCGCAACGTTGAATCGCTAAGCCCCCTGGTTTATCCTTCGCCCCGCCCACGCCAGTGGGGTGTGGTAGCAATCAATCCCTATGCCAATGATCACTAGCCAATCTTCAGCCGCTGGCCTGCGCCGTTTTCGCCGCTTCGCGCTGATTACCCTCATAGCCGTCTATGTGCTGATCCTGGTCGGTGCCAGCGTGCGTGCCTCGGGCGCGGGCATGGGCTGCCCCGACTGGCCAACCTGCTTCGGCCAGTGGATTCCCCCCACCGCCGAGTCGCAGTTGCCGGCAAACTACCAGGAGATCTACGCCGAGCTGGGATACGCCGAGACTCGTTTTAACGTGGTCAAGACCTGGACCGAATACATGAACCGCCTGGTGGGCGTCACCATCGGTCTGCTCATTTTCGTCACCGCCCTGCTGGCCTGGCCGCTGCGCCGGCTCGATGTCAGCATCCCGGTGGCGGGCATCGCCGCCTTCCTGATGGTGGGCTTTCAGGGCTGGTTGGGCGCGCAGGTAGTGGCCTCCAATCTGCAGCCGGGCATGATCACCCTGCACATGCTGATGGCGCTGGCGATCGTCGCCACGCTGCTATTCGCCCTGGCGCAGGCGCGGCGGGATCTCATGGCGGCGGAACCGGTACTGGGAATCGACCCCCGCTTCGGCAGGTGGCTGGGCATCGTGCTCGGGATGACCGTCTTGCAGGTGGCACTTGGCACCCAGGTGCGTGAGATGACCGATTTCATCCGCCATGCCCAGGGGGAGGAACTGCGTTCGCAATGGGTCGAGTTCATGCCCTGGTTCTTCTATGTCCATCGCAGCTTTTCGGCGCTGGTGCTGCTGGCCAACCTGTGGCTGCTGCGCCTGTTGATCAACTCCCTCGGCTGGCAACACACGCTGACCCGGCTCACCCTGGGCATGGTGGCGGTGATCCTGCTGGCGGTCCTCTCCGGAGCCACTCTGGGTCATCTCGGCATGCCGGCACTGATCCAGCCAACCCACCTGCTGGCCGCGACCCTGCTGTTCGGCCTGCAGTTCCTCATCTGGATGAGTTTTCGCCACAGCCGGGATGGGTTCGCCCGGACGCAGCCGGCATTGCCGCAGCCGGCCTGATAATAGCTGACCCGATCAAAAGGTCAGGGTGACGCCGGCATAGGCGTATTCGGTGTTCTTCTCACTGAGGTTTTCCGCAGCGAGAAAGATGGCGCCGGCCTCGACCCGGACATTGCCTGGCACCGCGTCCCAGCGCAGGCGCAGTTGCAGGTGCTGACCCAGGTAGGTGCCGCTGTTCCCGGTAGGATCCTGGAGGCCGGTGCGCCCCCAGGAGTCCTTCGCCTCGGCCAGCCAGAAGTGGCGATAGGCAGCCATGATATTGATTCGCGGCAGCGGGTCCGCACTCACGCGCAAGCCCGGGGTGACCAGGTTGCTGCGA
>JBBDSI010000263.1:0-4145 GCA_040905005.1 Pseudohongiellaceae bacterium | reverse complement strand
CCGTATGCCCGGTGGTGTGGGAGGACGGCGGGGGCAACCCCGCCTCCTACCCGATGGCATGGTTTGGTGGTCCTGAATCTTTGGCCCTCGCCCGCAAGTCGCGAAATCTAACAACTTGAACATGGTTGACTGACAGGAACATGGAATGGAATTCGATCTCGCCCAAATAACCTCATCCACCTACATCACCAACCTGGCGGTGACCTACGGTGGCCGCGTGCTGGCCGCCCTGGTGACGCTCGTCATCGGTCTCTACGTCGTCAGTGTAATAAACAGCCTCATCCGCAGGATGTTCGAAAAGAGCGGCGTGGAAGCCTCCCTGCGCAGCTTCCTCGGCAGCGTGATCTCCATCCTGCTCAAAATTCTGGTCTACATCACCGCCCTGGGTGTGCTGGGCGTGGAGATGACCGCGTTCATCGCCATTCTGGGCGCCGCCGGCCTCGCCATTGGCCTGGCCTTATCCGGTACCCTGCAGAACTTCGCCGGCGGCGTGATCATCCTGCTGTTCAAGCCCTACAAGGTAGGCGACTTCATCGAGACGGCGGATTACATGGGCACGGTCAAGGATATTCAGATCTTCACCACCATTCTCACCACGGTCGACAACAAGACCGTGATTATCCCCAACGGTCCCCTGGCCACTGGGTCGCTGATTAACTACTCGACCCAGGCCACGCGGCGGGTCGACTGGACCTTCGGCATCTCCTACGGTGATGACGTGGACACGGCTTACGCGGTGCTGAGGCGTCTGATCACCGAGGACGAGCGCATCTACAAGGACCCGGAGCCATTCATGGCGCTACACACACTGGCGGACAGCTCGGTGAATATCGTCGTGCGCGTCTGGGTCGATGCCACCGAATACTGGCCCGTGTACTTTCAGATGAACGAGCGGGTGTACAAGGAATTCCCTGCCGCTGGTCTGGCCTTTCCCTTCCCGCAGATGGACGTGCATTTGCAGAGGGACAGCTGACAGCGCGTCAGCGGACAGAAACTGGGTTGTCGGGTTCGGTACTGGCTCTCTAACAGGCCTGGTTGCAGACGCGAGTACCCGGACCTTGATCCATATCAATGCTGCGACCGGCGCGCCGTGGTCTTATAGTCACACGCGCTCGTTGCAGTGTCCCGGGTCAAACCGAGTCCGCGAGAGCGAAATATCTCAAGCAGGGATGGGGCTGTCGCTTTCACAGGGCAGCTCCATTTTTTATGCCTTCCCGCGGCGCATTTCCCGGCAATCGTCGGCGCTGAATGTTGGACCATCCACGACGGCAAGCTGTACCTGAACTACAACCACAAGATCAACGAACAGTGGCGGGCCGACAAGGAGGCGCTCATCCGCCAGGCCGACGCCAACTGGCCTGCCGTGCTCGAGTAACGGGAAACGGCGTATTCTACTGGAAAGAGCTGCGCGCAAAGGTGCAGTCCGGATTCAGTCCCTGGGCCCGCGCCTGCGCCTGCAGTTCTCGCGCCGCCGGCATCATGCGCCTGAGTTCACTGATGCGCGTGTCCGGTGACGGGTGGGTGGAGAGAAACTCCGGTGGGCGCTGGCCGCCTACGGCGTTCATGTTCTCCCACAGCGTGATGCTCTGTTCGGGTTCGAAACCGGCCTCGGCCATCAGCATCAGGCCGATGACGTCGGCCTCGCTCTCCTGGGTGCGGTTGAATGGCAGGAACAGGCCCAGTTGCGTGCCGTAGTCGATGGCCTCGATGGCGGCGTCGGAGGCGCCCAGGATCTGCGCCGCCACCAGGCCGACGTTGCGCAGAGTGCCCTGGCTGGCGCGCTCGTTGCTGTGACTAGCGATGACGTGACCCACCTCGTGCGCCATGACCGCCGCCAGCTGATGTTGGTTCACCGCGACGTCCAGCAGCCCGTTGTAGACGCCGATCTTGCCTCCCGGCAGCGCGAAGGCATTGGCCTGCTCGTTGTCGAATACCGTGACTTCCCAGTCCTGGCCAGCGCGCTGCGCCCCGCTCAGGGCATTGACCACATAACTGGCCACACACTCCACGAACTCACGCTCGCGCGGGTTCTCGCTAACAGGCACTTCCTGTTGCATCTGTTGGTAGGCCTGTTCGCCCTGCTGGGCCATCTGCTCTTCCGAATAGAGTACGACCTGGCGCCGCTCCAGGGGTGAGGTGGCGCAGGTCAGCAGGAGAGCGGGCAATAGCACAAGAGTCAGTAGTTTTTTCATGGAATCAGGTCATTGAGTCAGGCCGTCATGACAACGAGGCGCGACACAATCCGGTTCGCCCGCTGGCCACGCCCGCGCAGTATAGCATCGCCCGGTGTGCCGGCCTCCTCGATGATAATTCAGAAGTTGCAGGCTGACGGATCCAGCTGGGTGCGCAGCTCATCGCCGTCGGCCTGTCGGGTGATCTCGAAGCAGTTGCCGTCGAGGTCGCGTAGCAGCCGGCGGCCGCTGGGGGTGGGCCGCGGCGCGCTGTCCCTGTTCACGTAGACCACTTCGCGGGTTCGGATCACCGGCGTCGAGCGCACGGACGTGTAGGTACGCACGTTGCGTGGCCGGTCATAGTCGCGGTCATAGTCGCGAAAACTACTGGTGAGCAGCGAGCCCAGGACGAGGCCACCGAGAACGGCGCCGGCATCGACGTCGTGGTGACGGCCATAGTGACGGTCATAGTGACGGTAATTGTGCTGGCGGCGTGAGTAGGAGTGGTTGCTACCGAAGGAGAAGCTGAAATAATTCCCGTCGCGTCGAGAGCGGTGCGGCGCGTACCAGGAGCGGTCGTAACCATGGCGATTGCCGCGATAACCGCGCGAGCCGGACCAGCCGCGGTGCCGGTCATAGCCCCGGTCGTAACCCCGGTTAGAGCCCCATCCGGAGTGGGACGAGTACCAGGAATCCGCCGCCGCCGGGAAGCTGAGCATGAGCGCCGAGAGGAGCAGGGTGCCGGAGAGCAATGTCTTCATGGGTCGATTCCTTCTTCTGAGGCTGCGTTACACGATCTCCCCTCCGAGCATACAGCCCGCTTCTGAATAAAACCTTAATGAACCCCGTTGGGGTCAGTCCGCATGGAGGGACCGTGCCTCCCGTAGCGAGTCCGCCACCAGGTCGTGCAGCGCCCGGGCCGCCGGGCCCGCGGCCTGGCGATTGGTCAGCATCAGGAACACGGGCACGACCCTTGTCATGTGCGGCGGTGCATCGATCCGGCACAGGCTGCCATCCGCCAGTTCCTGCTCGATCCAGTTCAGCGGCAGCAGGCCGAATCCCAGCCCCGCCCTGATCACCTTGATGCTGTTGGAGAAATGACTCACCGTCCAGCGCTTGCTGGCCTGCAGCCAGCCGGAGTCCTGGGTACGCCGGCTACCGGTGTCGCGCAGCACGATTTGCCGGTGGCCCCGCAGTTCCGCCTCCGTCACCAGGCGCCCGCAGGCGCCCAGTGGGTGGGTCGGGGCGGCCACCGGGATCATGGTGATGTTGCGCAACAGAGTACCACTGAAGCCCGTGGGGGTGGCGGGGCTGATGACCACGTCCGCCTTTCGCTCCAGCAGGGCCTCGGTGGTGCCGGACAGGGCCGTCTCCAGTATGCGCAAGCGGGTGTGGGGGTAGGCGCGGGAGAACTCCTCGAAGGTGCAGACCAACAGGTCCAGGTTCAGCAGGCTATCGACGGCGATGGTGATTTCCACCTCGATGCCGGCGGCCAGGGAGCGGGCCACGGTCTCGATCTCTTCCGCTTCGCGCAGGAGCTGCTCGGCGCGCCGGTACAGAATTCCCCCGGAATCGCTTAGCACCGCCCTGCGTCCCTGCTGGATCAGCGCCGGTTGCGGCAGCCGGGCGTTGAGTTGGGCGACGGCGTAGCTGATGGCGGACTGGCTCTTGTTCAACACCTCGGCGGCGCGGGCAAAGGAACCCTCGTCCACCACGGTCTTGAAGGCCAGCCACTGGTCCAGGGAAATACGGGGAGTGGCCATCAGTCCCTCATTAGTTCAGAAAATTCGATCATTAACTGGCAAAAATAGCGATATTAGATCGAATAATATGCCCTATCATGCGCTCTAACAAGTCACAAGTATTCTTAAGGAGCATCGACATGACCACCGTGTTACGCCTGAACACCAGTATTCTCGGCGCCGACAGCGTCTCCCGGCAGCTCTCGGGCGAACTGCTCGACGGCCTGTGCCG
>JBBDSI010000262.1:9528-24562 GCA_040905005.1 Pseudohongiellaceae bacterium | reverse complement strand
TCTTCGCCGGCCTGGGCTATTTCTTCAGCGGCTATGTCGATATGCTCCTGCTGGCCAGCCTGCTGCTCGGGTCGCTGCCTGCCATTCACCTGGGTTCCAGGGTTAGCAATCGCCTACCGGACGGCGTCCTGCAAAAATTGCTGGTGAGTGTGTTGTTGCTACTGGGGCTCTACTACACCCTGCTGCAATGAGCACAGCCGGCGCGCGCGGTCATTGCCCGGGCGGCGCCCGGGAGAGACTGGAGTCCGGCGTCAGTTATTAGCCACTCCGTGGGGCACATGGCCGGTGGCCACGTGATTGCGGGCGGATTCGCAATGCCCCTCCTGGTCGTCGAAAAAGACATCGGCGTCAAAGGCCTGGAGGAACTTGCCCTTGTCCAGCCCGCCCAGAAACAGGGATTCATCGATACGAATGTTCCAGGCGCGCAGGGTGCGCACGACACGTTCGTGGGCCGGCGCGGCACGCGCGGTCACCAGGCAGGTGCGGATGGGTGACTCGCCAGGCGAGAAGGCGCTCTGAATCTGTTGCAATGACGCCAGGAAGGGCTTGAAGGGGCCGCCACTCATGGGCTCATTGGCTGCATCCCGTTCGTTCTGAGAAAAAGCCTCCAAGCCTTCGTTTTTAAATATCTTTTCTGATTCATCGGAGAACAGTACGGCGTCTCCGTCGAAGGCGATCTTCAGCAATTCCCGGGGTGCCCCCGGTTTCTTGGACGGCAGGATGGTCGCCGCCGCTATCCCCATTTCCAGGGCCTGACGCACGTCGGCGCCATCGGTGGACAGGAACAGATGGCAGTTGAAGGGCGCGATGTAGCGGTACGGCGTATCACCGCTGCAGAATGCCGCCCGGATGATGTTGAGGCCGTAGTGCTGAATGGAGTTGAAGATGCGCAGTCCGGTGTCGGCACTGTTGCGTGACAGCAGGATGACTTCCACCGGTGACTCGTCCAGCCGGTCATTCAGTTTCAGCAGCTTCTGCACCAGCGCAAACGCCACGCCCTCCTGCAGCGGTTCATCCTCATGCTCGATCTGGTAATCCTGATAAGCATCCAGTCCCTGCTCCTCGAAGACCCGGTGACTGTCGGCCAGATCGAACAGGGCACGCGAGGAGATGGCGATTACCAGGGGATCGATGGCAGGCTGTTTGGTCTTGTTCATTGCTTAAAATGTGAAATACAGGACTATGAATTTACTAACAAAAAAAGTGATCAGTCCGGTAAATGACCACTTTTGAACCAGATCACAGTAAGTATGCCATTACCGGCGAAGCGCTAACATTGTGACGCCACGGCAAGGCAGAAGAAAGGCCGGGAAAGCCGCTGCGAGGGCTGCTACGAGGGCTGCTATCCGGCCGTCCCGACTGGCTGCCGGAGCATATTGGCAGAGTGCGATGATTTTGGGAAATCGAAGTGGAAATCAAAGTCATCGCCGCTGCAGGCAATGACTGAAACAGGCGCCAGGACTGGGCGCCGGAATATACACAGCTCAGTACGTAGCGCCGGCAGTGGGCGATTGCCGCAACCTCGAGGGCACGTTAAGCTTGGCCTGCCAGGCCACCCGCCCCTGGTCTCGATTACCTTGCAGCAGGAAGCTGAGTCTTGATAGGTATTCTCAGAAAACCGGAGCCGCCCAGACGTGTCGGACTGATTCTCTCCGGAGGCGGCGCCCGTGCGGCCTACCAGATTGGCGTCCTGCGGGCGATCGCCAACATCCTGCCGAAACATTCGCCCAATCCGTTCAATGTGATCTCCGGCACGTCCGCCGGGGCGCTCAACGCCGTCTCTATCGCTACCCATGCCCAGCGCCTGCGCACGGGAGTGCGTACGCTTGAATACATCTGGAAGAACCTCACCAGTGAGCAGATCTACAATCCCCAGTCGGGCAATCTGCTGGGCTCGGTCTCCAACCTGCTCCTGCCCATGATCAGCGGCAAGAGCCAGGGGGAGCGCCCGGTGGCGCTGCTGGACAACACGCCACTGACGGCCCTGCTGCAGCGGGTGATCAAGTTCGAGCGGTTGCAACGCAACATCGATGCCGGCCTCGTGGACGCCGTCAGCATCACCGCCTCGGCCTACGGCAGTGGCGAGTCGGTGTCTTTTTTTCAGGGCATCCCGGGCATCCCCGACTGGGAGGGCCCGCACCGCATCGGCCGCCGCGCTACCCTGACCCTGCAACACCTGCTGGCGTCCTCCGCCATTCCGGTGGTGTTTCCGGCGGTGAAACTCGACAACCAGTACTACGGCGACGGCGCGGTGCGCCAACTCGCGCCCGCCAGCACTGCGATGCACATGGGCGCGCGCAAGCTGCTGGCCGTTGGTGTCAGCGGCAACCGCACCAAGATGCCACTGGAAGACAGCATGGCCGAGCAGCCCACTCTGATGCAGATCCTGGGGCATATCCTCAACAGCGCCTTCGTCGACACGCTGGAGAACGACCTGGAGTTCCTGCGCCACATGAACGAAGTCATTCCTCACGTGCCAGCCCGCAAGTTGCGCAAGCAAGGCATCGACATGACCGAGGTGGAACTGTTGGAGATCTCTCCGAGCAGGGAGCTGAATTTGATGGCGCAGGAGTTTTACGAGGAACTACCGAAGCCCCTGTCCCGCTATATCAAGCCCGAGACCTCCGGCACCCTGCTGAGCCTGATCCTGTTCGAGAAGGGCTTCTGCACCGCGCTGTGGCAACTCGGCTTCAATGACGCCATGGCCAAGGAAGAGGAAATCAGGCGCTTCTTCGCCCTGCCGGGCTAGGAGCCTGTCGGACTCACGCTGATCTACTGCGCTGGTTGGAGAGCGGTCCATTTTTCCGATCCTTTTCGTCAAATAGCTAAGGCTATTCTCCTCAAACGATCGAAAAACTGGCCTCGCTCTCCCACCATGCTCGCTACGATCGCCTGAGCCCGACAGGCTCCTGGGAACCTGTCGGACTCACGCTGATCTACTGCGCTGGTTGGAGAGCGGTCCATTTTTCCGATCCTTTTCGTCAAATAGCTAAGGCTATTCTCCTCAAACGATCGAAAAACTGGCCTCGCTCTCCCACCATGCTCGCTACGATCGCCTGAGCCCGACAGGCTCCTGGGAGCCTGTCTCATTCAGGTGGCGGTGTCGGCAGGTTTGTAGCAGGCGCCGGTGCCGGCCAGGTTGCAATAGCCGCCCGGATTCTTCGCCAGGTACTGCTGGTGGTAATCTTCGGCGTAATAAAATGTATCCAGTGGCTTGATTTCAGTAGTGATTTTCGAATAACCACTGTCGTCCAGGGCGGCCTGGAAGCGGCTCGCACTGGCCTCGGCCGCCGCCTGTTGCGCGGCGCTGGTGGTGTAAATCGCCGAGCGGTACTGGCTGCCACGGTCGTTGCCCTGGCGCATGCCCTGGGTCGGGTCATGGGATTCCCAGAAGACAGCCAGCAGCTCGTCGTAGCCGATTCGTGCCGGGTCGAAATACACCCGCACCACCTCAGTGTGCGCGGTCATGCCGCTGCAGACGTCCTCGTAGCCGGGATGGGCGGTGAGCCCACCGGCATAGCCCGCAGCCGTGCTGAACACCCCGGGGAGTTCCCAGAACAGCCGCTCCACGCCCCAGAAACAGCCCATGCCGAACACCGCTTCCTCCAGGTGCTCGGGCACCGGGGCGACGATGGGATTGCCGTTGACGTAATGCGTGGGCGTCACCAGTATGGGCTCGCTGCGATCGGGGATGGCGCTGTCGCGGTCAGGGAGTTGCAGAGGCTTGCGACTGAATAACATGTTGACTCACTGGCGGCCGGGGCCGCGGGTTCGGGTGTCGATTGAATCGCGCTGCCGCTTCCGGCATGATGCGATGACTTCGAATTTCGTCCACCACATTGTACTGCACAGCACGGGCTTTGGATGCATACCAGCACGGGCCTGTCCGGGTGAATAACTATGGAAAACGCAAGGCTATGGCTATCCCGCACTTCTTTCCGGCGCCTCTCAGCTCCAGTCTCAATACTAGTGCTTATCCTGTTGATCCCTCTGGCAATTGCCGATCAGCGCCAGACGCCAGGCCGGGTCGCTACCGGTACGGATCCCGGCATGGTCACTGACGCCCGGAAGCGCAACGCCAATGCCGCGGCGGCACGGCCCTTCCGCATCGACATCCCCGACGCGGACCTCGCCGATCTGCAGCGGCGCCTCGAGAATACCCGCTGGCCCGATCAGCTCGCCGGCACCAGTTGGGAGTACGGCACCGACAGGGCCTATCTGCAGGAACTGGTCGCCTACTGGCAGGATGGGTTTGACTGGCGCGCCCAGGAGGCGCGGCTGAATCAATTCGATCACTTCAAGATGGCAGTGCAAGACCTTGATTTGCATTTCATTCATCAACGCTCATCCCACCCGGACGCGATCCCCCTGATGATCGTCCACGGCTGGCCGGGATCGGTCGCCGAGTTCACCGGAATTATCGAGCCATTGACCGAGCCACAGCGGCACGGCGGCGACCCCGGCGATGCCTTCCATATCATCGCCCCCTCCCTGCCCGGCTTCGGTTTCTCCGGCATCCCCGACGAGCCCGGCTACAGCCCGGAACGCATGGCCCTGATGCTGGCCGAACTCATGGCGCAGCTCGGCTACGACCGCTATGCCATCGCCGGCGGCGACTGGGGCGCCATCATCAATCGGCACCTGGCCAATCACTATCCGGAGCGGCTGCTCGGCCTGCACAGCAACTTCATCCTCGCTTCCGAGCCTCAGGACAGCACCGGGGCCGGCGTCGCCACTGAGGCCGAACTGGACGCCCGCACCGAACGCGCACGCTACATGCAGAACGAGACCGCTTATCAACAGATTCAAGGCACCAAGCCGCAAACCTTAGGCTATGGTTTACACGATTCACCGGCCGGGCTGGCGGCCTGGATCGTGGAGAAGTTTCACGGCTGGACCGACATGCCCCAGGGCGCCGACGGCGACCTCGATGACTACTTCAGCAAGGACGAACTGCTGACCAATATCGCCCTGTACTGGTTTACCGGCACCATCACCTCGTCCGCCCGCATCTATTTCGAAAACCGCAACGCGCCCAACCTCAAGCCCATGGGCTATATCGACGTGCCTACCGGCGCCGCCGTGTTTCCGGCAGAGATCTCTCTGACGCCGCGGGCGTGGGCGGAGGCGGCCTATGACATCCGGCGCTGGACGGTGATGCCGCGCGGCGGCCATTTCGCCGCCCTGGAACAACCGGCACTGTACCTGGAGGACGTGCGCGCCTTCTTCAGGACACTGCGCTGAGGCTGGCATTGCGCGGGTGCAGCCTCTTGCTCAGCGCCGTTACAGTCAGCACTGCTACCGTCGGCAACAACAAGGAAAATAAGCCTCATCATGACTGACATAAGTCACTCCCAAGCCAATGAAATGAAAGGCATTCTCGCCTGGATAGAGCGGTCCGGAAACCGTCTGCCCGACCCGGTGTTCATCTTCCTCTGGTGTATCGCGATAGTGGTAGCCGCCAGCGTGCTGGCGGCGCTGACCGGGGTCTCGGCCCTGCACCCGACCATGGTCGACGCCGGCGGCAATCCGCTGGTGGTGACCGCAGAGAGCTTACTGTCCGCGGACAATGTCCAGCGCCTGCTGGTAGAGATGCCGGCTACCTTTACCGGCTTCCACCCACTGGGCTATGTGCTGGTAGTGATGCTCGGTGCCGGCGTCGCCGAGCGCTCCGGGCTATTCGCCGCGGCCATGAGCGGTGCCGTGGCACGGGCACCCAGGGTGCTGCTGACGCCGGCGGTGGCCCTTATCGGCATGATGGGCAACCTGGCCGCCGATGCCGCCTACGTGGTGTTGATCCCCCTGGCCGGCGTGATTTTTGCTGCCGCGGGCAGGCATCCGATCGCCGGCATCGCCGCGGCCTTCGCCGGCGTGTCCGGCGGCTTCTCCGCGAACCTGCTGCCGGGGCAACTGGACGCCCTGCTGTTCGGCATCACCGAGGCGGCGGCAGAGACGATCCTGCCGACCTGGGATGCGAACATCGCCGGCAACGCCTACTTCATTATCGCCATGACCTTCGTGTTCCTGCCTGTGATCTGGTATGTGACCGACAAGATGATCGAGCCGCGCCTGGCGCCGATCGTGCCCGGCGAGGCCGAGAGCAGCACCGCCGGCGTGATCAAGGACCCGAACACCTCCCTGAGTGGCGGCGAGCGTGCCGGCCTGAAACGCGCCGGCCTGGCCTGCCTCGCAGTCATCGCCCTGTGGGTGTTTCTCACCATCGGTCCGGGCACGCCCCTGATCGATGAGAGTGCCTCCCCCGAGGCCCGGCTCAATCCCCTGTTCCAGTCTCTGGTGGCCGGCTTCTTCGTCCTCTTCCTGGCGGCGGGCTGGGCCTACGGCACCGCCTCCGGTTCGGTCAACAGCCACCGCGACATCGTGCGCATGATGAGCGGCGCGATGAGCGACCTGGCCTATTATCTGGTGCTGGCCTTCACCGCCGCCCACTTCGTCGCCATGTTCAACTGGTCCAACCTGGGCCTGATCTTCGCCATTAACGGCGCCGCCGTTCTGGAAGGCAGTAACCTGCCCGATGCCGTGTTGCTGGCCCTCATTATTATCTTCGGCGCCTTCATCAACCTGTTCATCGGTTCCGCCAGCGCCAAGTGGGCGCTGTTGGCGCCGGTGCTGGTCCCCATGCTGATGCTGATCGGCATCAGTCCCGAGATGAGCACCGCGGCCTATCGTGTCGGCGATGGCGCCACCAACATCATTACTCCATTAATGCCCTACTTCCCGTTGATCCTGGTCTTCTGCCAGCGCTGGCAGAAAGAGTTCGGCCTCGGCAGCCTGGCGGCGACGATGCTGCCCTACTCGGCCTTGATGCTGCTAGCCGGACTGGCCATGACCATCATCTGGGTGATCCTGGGCATCCCGCTCGGTCCTAACGCGCCAGTGGAATTCAGTCTGCAGTGAGGAAACAGTCGATGACAGCATTAAAAAAGACACTTGGTACCCTGGCTTTTGCGGCCTGCCTGGCCACCCCGTCCCTGGCCCAGGAAGTAGACTACCCGGACTCCTTCGCCGAGCACATGCAGCTCTACCCGGAGGCCATGGGTGATTTTCACTATCCCATCTCCAGCGACAGCGAGATCGCCCAGGCCTATTTCGATCAGGGCTTTCAGCTCATGTACGCCTTCGACAAGGAGAACGCCGCACGCTCTTTCCACGAGGCCCATCTGCAAGACCCGGACTGCGCCATCTGCTGGTGGGGCGAGGCCTGGACCTGGGGCTCCTATCTCAATGGCGCCATGACCACGGCCGAGGCGCCCCGTGCCTGGCACGCCCTGCAGCAGGCCCTGGCGCGCATCGATTCGGCCACGGAGAAAGAAGCGGACCTGATCCGGGCGCTGGCGGTACGCTACGTCGAGGACTACGACCCGGGCAATCGCCGCGCACAGGATGAAGCCTATGCCGAGGCCATGGCCGAGGTGGCGGGTAGATATCCCGATGACCTGGAAATCGTCACCCTGTATGCCGATGCGCTCTTCCTGCTGGAAGAACGCCGCGGCTATCGCTCACTGGAGGACCCGAACGTCATCCGTCTGCACTCCGTTCTGGAAAGCGTGCTGGAGAGAGACATCCGGCACCCGGGCGCCTGCCACCTGTATGTGCACGCCACCGAGTCGACGCCGACGCCGGAGCTGGCCGCTCCCTGCGCACGCTACCTCGGCTACTCCATTCCGGGCGCCAGCCACATCAATCACATGCCCAGCCATACCTGGAACGAGATGGGCCTGTGGCACGACGCGGTGCGTGCCAACACCATCGCCTGGCACTCCGACCAGAAGGAGGCTTACGGGCTTGGCTTCTCCATCTACCCCACACACAACCTGACCATGCTCTACTATGCCGCCAGCATGGGCGGCGAGAGTGCCTCGGCGATTCAGGCCGCCAGGGATCTGGCCGGGCTCAACGGCAACAGTGCCATGCTGGCCATGGCCCTCGTGCGCTTCGGTCGCTTCGATGAGGTGCTGCAACTCGAGCAGGTGCCGAACGGCGAGATCAACCGCAGCATGTATGACTTCTCCCAGGGCTATGCCGCCCTGAAGTCCGGCGACATGGACAGGGCGAAGTCCACGGCGGCGGCCCTGAACGAACTGACCGAGACCACTACCGCCCGCTTCCGCTTCCATGACGGCGCCGACATCGTCGGCACCCTGGCTGGCATCCTCGACGGCGAGATCGCCTGGAGCGAGGGCAACCTGGAGGCCGCCGCGGAGTCCTTCCGCCGCGCCACCGCCTTTTACGACAGCCTCAACTACGACGAACCCGAGCCGCTACCGTTCTCGCCGCGTCACTGGCTGGGCGCCGCCTATCTGGAACTGGGCGCCTATGATCGTGCGCTCGGCGAGTACAATCGTGACCTGGGCGAGCACCCGCATAACATCTGGGGTCTGTTCGGCGCACAGAAGGCGCTGGAGATGATGGGCGAAGCGGATCCGGTCATCAATCAGGACCTGTACGAGGCCTACAGCTACGCGGATATCTGGCTGCTGACGACGAAGTTCTAGCCCGGGCTAGGAGTCTTCCGCGATGGGCCGGCGGGTCGCTCAGGCGGAGTTGCGCGAGGCGTTGATGTTGCCGAACAGGCTGCGGATCACCATCTTTTCATAGACGCCGATGAGTTCATTGTCGGCGTCGGGCTCTTCCTGTTCGGAGAGTGACTTGATCTTGATGAGCGCGAACTGCTGAATCAGCAGGAGCGGCTGCACCACGCGCTGCCGCAGGGCGATGCTGTAGCGGCTACTGGGATTGTCCTCCAGTAACACCTCTTGTCCCGATACCTTCAGCACCATCTCCCGGCTGAGCAGGAATTCGTCGTGGATCAGCTCCCAGAATTCACCGAAGCGGGGATCCTTCTTCATGTAGGCCGTCAGTTCGAAGTTGCTCTTGCACATGCTCTGCATGCTGTTTTCGATCAGTGCCGCGAAGAAGCGTGAGTCGCGGTAGAGCGCCTGGCATTCCGACAGCCTGCCCTCGTCCTCCATGTTTTTCAGGGCCGACCCCAAACCGTAATAACCTGGCACGTTTTGCTTGAGCTGTGCCCAGGCGCCAACGAAGGGAATGGCGCGCAGATCCTCGAAGCGCAGTTCCTCCGCGCTGCCGCGCTTGGCCGGACGGCTGCCGATGTTGGACTGGGCATAGTAGTGCAGCGTGCTCATCCGTTCGAGGTAGGGCAGGAACAGGGGGTGTTCCTTGAAGGACAGATAGGTCTCATAGCTGTCCGCCGCCAGTGCCTCGAGCAGTGCACGCTGCGCCTCGCTGAGCTCGCGTTCCGGCCGCTCGAACAGATTGTTTTCCATGCCCGCGGCCAGGAGCTGGCACAGGTTGTAATGCGCGGCATCGCGGGTGCCGTAATAGGAGCTGATGGTCTGACCCTGCACCGTGAGCTGGATATGGTTTGACTCGATCCGGCGGCCGAGCGCGGAATAGAACTTGTAGGTGTTGCCGCCGCCACGCGCGGGCGGGCCGCCGCGGCCGTCGAAGAAGGCGACCTCGACGTCGGCGTCGCGTGAGCTGGTGGTAATGTCTTCCTTGGCGCGGTAGATGGCCCAGTTGGCCATGAGATAGCCGCCGTCCTTGGTCCCGTCCGAGAATCCCAGCATGACCGTCTGGCGATCGCCGCGCCTGGCCACGTGCCGGCGGTACTCGTCGATGTCATAGAGGCGGCTCATGCTGTGGCCGGCTTCGCGCAGATCGCGGATGGTTTCGAACAGCGGGACGATGTCCACGCTCAGCGCATCCTCTTCCCAGCCCGCGAGGCGAAACAGCGCCACCAGATTGGCGACGTCGCGGGCGCCGCCGCAATTGCTGATGATGTAGCGATGACAGGCCAGTTCGCCGTTGCGCTGCTGGATCTCGCGCATCACGCGCAGGGACTCGATGGTGTCTATGAGTAAATCGTCGTCATGGTCATCGAGGTCGACCTGCCCCTCAAGGGTCATCAACAGCCGGATCTGCTCGTCTTCGTCGCGCTCGGCGAAGTCGGCGGGCACGAGATCCGCCTGGGCCGAGAGTATGGTCTCGAGGATGCGGGCGAGCACACGGGAGTCCTGACGGATGTCGAGGCTGGCGAAATGGAAGCCGAAGACTCGCAGCTTGCGCTTGAACGCCAGCAGTTTGTCCAGGTAAAGCCCCTGGTGTTGCTCCCGAACCCGCTCGATGAGCAGTTCCAGGCGCGAGATGATCTCGTCCACCGAGGCGAAGCACTGCGAGCTCTCCCCGGCCAGCTCAAGGTAGAGCTGGTGCTCGATCGCCTCCAGTTCCTCGAAGACGCCACTGAAACTCAGGCGTCGTTTCATGTCGCGGATGTCCTGGTGGTAACAGGAGACCATGTTGTTGCGCAGCTTCTCCGACACGCGCCGGGTGATGTCGGCGGTGACGAAGGGGTTGCCGTCACGGTCGCCGCCGGGCCAGAAGCCGATGCTGAGGACCTGCTCGTCCAGGCATTCGGCCACCTCGGGAATCTCCGCCAGTGAATCGAGGATCTCGCCGAAGGTGGGATAGAAGATGTTCGACAGGTACCAGTTCAATTGCACCGCTTCGTCATAGGGAGTGGGCTTGTCTTTCTGATAGAAAGGCGTGTTACCGAGCTGTTGCAGCAGGTCACGCACATCCGCGGCATCGTTGTGACGAATCGCCTCGGTGAGGTCGGTAATGATGGCCAGCACCTGGCCCGGATAAAACTGGGTCGGGTGCGCGGTGAGAATGACCCGCGTCCCGAAGTTTTCCAGCAGGTGAGCGAGTCGATCGGCCAGGTGATCGCCTTCCGCCCGTTCCAGCAACTGGTGTAGACGGTTATTGGTAGTCGTCTGGTGCACCTGATTGAAGGCGGCGTCTTCCAGCGCGTCAATGAGTACCACCTGGCGCTCTACGTACTGGATTACCTTGAACAGAAAATTGCAGCGCTCCCGCTCCGAGGCATCGGGTCGGTGCGTGGCCAGAAAGGATTCGAGTATCTGCTGCGGATCCTTGCCGTCAGCCAGTCCCTGAGCGCCGGCCTCTTCCAGTAACGGCAGCAACAGGGCTGCCTGCTCCACGGCATCCAGGGGCAGCGTCAGGAACAGGCTGTTGTAGAGCTGATACTTCAGCTCCACCAGCTTCTCGTAGGCTTCTTCGCGGGTGTCCAGTCTCACTCTTCCAGTCTCACTCTCGTCTCACTTTGAGACGCTTGCTGCCGGCGTTTGCCGTTTGTAGTGACGCTGTGGTGTGGCATCAGAAGCGGGCGCGCAGAATGACTGGCGGCTCGGCATCGGCGAAATGGGGCTGCACGACATAGATGTCGTCGCCCACGGCTGCCGCGGTCGTGCCCTGGCCGCTGAAGCTCGCCATGCCGTTCAGGCGGGCGCTGGACCAGTGATCGTCGCTGTGGTATTTCAGCACGGCGCTGGTGTTGTTGGAGGTAGCCACCAGGCCGCCGTCGCTCGCCCACACCAGGCCGTCGGCGCCACTGGCGGGGAAATCCAGCTCCACGATGGACCAGTTACCGGGATTGTTGACCGGCACCTTGAGCAGTTGCCCGGTGGCGGAGGCCGCCACCAGCAGGTAGCCGGCGGGATGGTACTCGATGCCGTTGAAGTTGAAGCCGGCGTCTGGACCCAGGTCCAGCAGCACCGTGGCGTTGTAGTAGCGATCCACCTGATAGACGATGTTCATGCGCATATCGGTGACGAAGACTACACCGTAGCGGCTCACCGCCACGTCGTTGGCGAAGTGGCTGGCGTCGGCGGGCCGCTCGGCGATGGCTGCGGTCAGATCCACCATGGCCAGGCGCTCGCCGCTTTGCAGGTCGTACACGCCGAGGCGGGCGGCACCGGCAGGACTGCCACGGCTCGTGCTCGCCACCAGCAGACGGTTGCGCGCCTCGTCCACCTCAATGCCCACCGAGGCCTCGATGGCCGGGTCTTCGACGACCGGCACGAGACGTCCGGCCGCGGTGATCTCGTAGACGGTACCATCGGCCAGCGAGCCGGTGAGGAAACGACCGGCGTTGTTGTCGTATTCAATACCCTCGGGAATGAAGCCGCCGCGTTCGGCGATGATCCGTTCCGGTCCACTGCCGGTCGTGGTGGCGCAGCCCGCCAGTGTCAGTGCACTGAGCAGCAGGCCGATGCGGCTCCGCTTAAGCAGTGAAAATCCTTTTACTGTTGTCATGATCTGCCTCGAATTTTTGGATTGAGCCCGCCGTGGCCGGCAGGCCTATTCTAGCGCGAACCAGTGGCCGGGCTCATCCGTGTTTTCAGTTTGTGGACACCATTGTGACCCTCCATTGTGGTACCCTGCCCCGCTCATTCGCCGCCCGGACCCTGCTTCATGTCTGCCCCCCGCATTTTCTCTGCTCCCCGGCACTGTCGCCTGGCGCGGCGCACCTTGCTCGCGCTGACGTGCTGGCTGCCAGCCTTGCCGCTGTTCGCCGCCGAGGCAGACTCCGCCGCCCTGATCTGGAACCTGGTGATCGCCTTCACCGTACTCGTCTTTACCGTCGCCAGCGCCATGTTACCCCTGGCAGCCTGGCGGCAGTGGCCCGCCGGACCTTGGCGCAAGGCCGCCGCGGCACCGTTGCTGCTGCTACTGCTCTGGGTCGCACTGATCGTGGTGGCCAGGCTCGGCAATCCAGAGGCCCATGGCCTGTGGCCGCTGGAGATCTTCGCCTGGTCCATGCTCAACATGATCTACATGGTCGTGATCATGACCGCCAAGCGCATTCTGGATAAGGCGGACGTCGAGCAACGCGACTCAGACTGAGCCCGGCGTGCCCGCCTGCCACTCCTCTTATCCGCTATCCAGGCTATAGGCCTGCCAGAATCTCTCTTCCGTCAGGTAAGCAGTCGCTTCCTGACGCGTGCAGCCTCGATGACACCAGACATGCCATGTTGCCCCTTGTTTAACGTTATTTCTGCGGACCCCAAGGGCTGGCCAGCGGACCTCTCGGGGACATGACACGCAGCAGTACCGGCAAGCGCGTATCAATTAGACAGTCCAAGGGCCTGTCTCACCAACGCTTGTACAGTCTAACTCTCTAAATGACTTAGACTGTATATTTAGACTGTTGACTTTCACAGGCAGGCTAATTAGACTGCCTATCCCTTACCAAGGTCCAGGCTGTGGATGCCATGTTGGACTCCAAACAACTCATTGAAATCACTGGAATATCCCGGGCGACGCTGAATAACTACGTGGCCCAGGGCATCCTCCCCCACCCGGTCATCAAGACGCCAACCGGCCCCGGTTCCCGCGCTACCCGTCTGGGCTATTTTGACGAAGACGCCGTGCAGATCATCGAGCGCGTACAGGAATTGAAGAAGGAAGGCCTGACCATGGCCGAGATCGCCGCGCGCCTGGGCAATCGGAGCCAGCAGAGTAGCGCGGATGTCGGTGCCTCCTCCCCTGCCACGGCAGTCGACGTCGCTTCCCCCGTTTCCCTGCCAGGCCCACAGGGAGTGCTCGCCAATCTCTCTCTGGAACCCAGCATCGAGAATTTTCCCGGCCCGGCCTATATGGTCAACAACAACCTGGAGTTGATCTGGTGGAACGACGAGGCGCGACAAAGCTTCTTCGGCTTCGAGGACGACCTGCCGGGCGAGTTGGAGAGCCGTAACCTGTTGAAGCTACTCTTCCGCACGCCCGTGGCTGGCGACCCGGAGCACATGCGCGAATTGTTACGCCCGCACCTGGCGGCCGGCAAGAAGCGGCTCAGCCAACAGGCTCTGATCCGTTCCTACTCCGCCCTGAGCGCGGATCAACTCAGTGTATTAAAGGAGTTATACGAACAAGTTGAACCACTGGGTAAGGATCCCATGGTGCACTTCCCCGCCATCCTGCCGGCGTCCATGGGCCACTCGGGTGAGCCACTGATCTGCGACCTCTATGTGTGCTTCTACCGCGAGGGCATCCTGTTCACCCACAGCCCGGTGGAGTTGGATAACGATTTCCTGCTGGACTTCCTGCGCAAGCGCAACCATGTCATCCACGAGCTGCTGAAGAAGCGCAAGCCCTACCTCACCCCGGTGACCGTCATGGTGGCGGACGTGCAGAACTCCACCCGCATCTGCTCCGAACTGCCGGCGGAGGAATACTTCGAGCTGATCAACAACATCTGGCAGGAGAGCGAGCCGATCTATCGCAAGTATTACGGAACCCACGGCAAGCACGCCGGCGACGGCATGGTCTATTATTTCTTTCCGCAGCCGGACTGCGACTATCGTCTCAACGCCATCCAGTGTGCCCTGGAGCTGTGCAAGATGATGCGCCGCCTCACCCTCGCCTGGCAGAGCCGCAAGGGCTGGTTCAGTGACCTGTATCTGAACATAGGCCTGAACGAAGGCCAGGAATGGTTCGGCAGCTACCACGCCGGTGGCCACGTCGAGTTCACCGTACTCGGCGAGACCATCAACTATGCCTCGCGCATCTCCGACTTCGCCCGCCACGGCAGCGTCTGGGCCACCAAGAGCATGCTCAACCAGATCCCGGTGGACGACCGCCGCAACATCAACTTCGGCATCACCCGTCGTACCCATAACGACGAAACCATGTTCGTCACCGATACCTACGCCAACCTGGGTTCGCTGCTGCACGATGACCAGACGGGCAACTGCAAGTTTGATGACGTGAAGATGCTGCCCATCACCGAGGTCCGCGCCTTCGGCAACTGATCCCGCGGGCCCTGGCCTGTCCACATCGCCGCGCCGATTACCAACTCTGCAAGACCCACTTACCGCCTCTGCGCCTCTGCGAGAGACATCCTTTTCGACTACTGGCGCTCGCCATCAGCCTCTAAGAAATAGCGAGCATCGCCAGTGACTCCCGTAGAGGCGCAGAGCCCGCAAAGGGGCTGGTGACTCCCAGCCGCACAGTGGCGCCTCAAGGCCACCGACCAAAACTTGGCGTGCTTGGCGTCTTGGCGAGAAAACTTTTGTGGGTGGGGAGAAGCGCCAGAAACGCGCCTGCCCCGGTTCTGCGCCTAGGCTCCGATCCAGCTGCGCAAAGGGTGTCTCGCCAAGACGCCAAGCACGCCAAGGGGGTTGTGGTGCAC
>JBBDSI010000262.1:7974-9428 GCA_040905005.1 Pseudohongiellaceae bacterium | reverse complement strand
CTAGCCCGACGACAAAGAAGCCGATGGTCGCCAGTCCGGCGCTGATCAGGGCATAGGGCAGCTGTGTGCGCACGTGGTCGATGTGGTCGGTGGCCGAGGCCATGGAGGCCACCACCGTGGTGTCGCTGATGGGCGAGGCATGGTCGCCGAATACCGAGCCGGACAGCACCGCGGCCAGGAACAGCGTCGTCGACAGCTCCATCGCCATGGCGATCTGCATGGCCAGGGGGATCATGATGGCGAAGGTGCCCCAGGACGAGCCGATGGAGAAGGCGATGACGGCGGAGATGAGAAACAGCAGCGGCAGCATGGCGACCACCGGGATCGATTCCTGCGCCAGGCCGGCCACATAGACGCCGGTGCCGAGCAGTCCGGCGATATCCCCCAGGGCCAGGGCGAACAGCAGGATCATGGCCACCGGCAAGAGTCCCCCCGCGCCCTTGAAGAAGAGCTGCATCAGCTCATCCACCCGTGCCCGCCGGTACCACAGCGCCAGCGCCCAGGCCGACGCCAGCGCCAGTAACACCGCCCACAGCACCGAGGTGGAGCCGGAGCCGGCGGCGATGGACCCGTCGCCAGTGAGGTAGAGCCCCAGCGGCATGGCCAGCACCATGACGGCGATGGGCACAAGCATGAAGCGCGCCAGGTCGTCCGCACTGTGTTGGCCCGTTTGACCGAGGATGGCCGGGTCCACCATGGGCGTGGCGCCCGGCCACAGCATGGCGCCCTCCTCCGTGCGTCGCTGGGCCCTCGCCATGGGGCCGATATCGAGGCCGCGCCAGATGACGACGGCGGAAAAAAGAATCACCGCGATGGGATACAGGTTGAAGGGGATGGCGGCGACGAACACACCGACGGGGTCCACCACCTCGGAGCCTTCCAGCAGGCCGATGACTACCGCGCCCCAGGCATTCAAAGGAATCAGGATGCAGATGGGCGCCGAGGTGGAATCGATGATATAGGCCAGCTTCTCCCGCGCCACCCTATAGCGGTCAAACAGCGGCCGCGAGATCGCCCCCGCCACCAGCAGGGTGATATTGGATTCGATGAAGACCACCACGCCGGTGAAGTAGGCCAGCCACTGCGCGCGCTTCGGGCTGTCTACCCACTGCCGGTTCTCCAGCAGGTGGATGAAGCCGCGCACACCGCCGATCTTCTCGATGGTGCCGATCAGGCCGCCGATGATCAGGGTAAAGACCAGCACGCGGGTGTCGCCGGCGTCGCTGAACACATTGATGACGCCGTCCAGGGCCAGCGCCAGCCCGGTGACAGGATTCACCGCCTGCAGCAGGCAGTAGCCGATCCAGATCCCGATGCTGAGCGAGATGATGACCTGACGCGTGACGATGGCCAGGACGATGGCGAGCACCGGCGGCAGCACCGACATCCAGTTGGGTTCATACATCGGCGCCAGCGCCTCCCTGTTCGTAGATCCCTGCAGCATGGGCAAGTTA
>JBBDSI010000262.1:3570-7874 GCA_040905005.1 Pseudohongiellaceae bacterium | reverse complement strand
CGCACATGTGGCGCTCGATGATCTGGCCGAACAACTTCCTCTGAGGGGATAGCGCGACCGGGTGCCCGTCCGGTCGCGTGCCAAGCGCCATGATTGCCCTGACCCCCGAGGTAGACGTCTGGTTGGCCGACCTGCCGAACGCGCGGCGGGCCGCCATCTCGCACCTGCGTGACGTCATCACCAACAACCTGCCGGACGGCTTCGAGGAGGTCTGCGCCGACATGCCCTCTTACGTGGTACCGCTGGCGTTGTTCCCTGACGGCTACCATGTGAGTCCCCGCACGCCCTTGCCCTTCGCCGGTTTTGCCAATCAGAAGCATTACGTCGCCCTCTACCACTTCGGCCTCTACGTGGACCCGGGGCTGCAGAAGTGGTTCGTCGAGCAATACCCGCGACACTCGCGGCAGCGCCTGGACATGGGCAAGAGCTGCATCCGTTTCCGCAAGCCCGGGGACATGCCCTTCGAGCTGATCGCCGAGTTGATGCGCCAGCGCAGCGTCGCTGACTGGGTCGCCGCCTACTCCGCGACCCGCCGGGCCCCGTCCCGGAGGCGGCTGGCCCAGTCCGCACGTCGCTGATTTCGTCCCGCGCCCGCTTTAATAGCGAGTCTCTAAGACCGCGCCCTGTTTACAATCGCCCGCTCTTTAAAACCTCCCAATTGACGCCATATTAATCACCTATCATGTGTAGCGTAGCCTTACTTCGCGGGAGTCATTAATGAAACGAGTCTTTCTGTTCGTCGCCACCAACCTGGCCATCCTGATCGTGCTGGGTATCGTACTCAGCATCGTCATGCCCATGCTGGGGCTGGATCCCAATACCTATTCCGGCCTGCTGGTGCTCTGCGCCGTCTTCGGCATGGGCGGCTCCTTCATCTCCCTGGCACTGTCCAAGTGGATCGCCAAGCGCAGCACCGGCGCCCATGTCATCGCGCAGCCGCGCAACGACAGCGAGCGCTGGCTGCTGGACACCGTCAAGCGCCAGGCGCAGCAGGCGGGTATCGGCATGCCGGAGGTAGCCGTCTACGACTCGCCCGAGATCAACGCCTTCGCCACTGGCGCCAACCGCAACAACGCCCTGGTGGCGGTCAGCACCGGGCTACTGCGCAACATGAGCGCCGAGGAGGCCGAGGCGGTGCTGGGCCACGAGGTGAGCCACATCGCCAACGGCGACATGGTCACCCTCACCCTGATCCAGGGCGTGCTCAACACCTTCGTCTATTTCTTCGCCCGCGTCGTGGCCAACCTGGTCAACCGCGGCAGCAACAACGTCATGGTTTATTTCATGACTGTCATGGCCTTCCAGGTGATCTTTGGCGTGCTGGCCAGCGTCATCGTCATGTGGTTCTCACGCCATCGCGAGTTCCGCGCCGACAGCGGCGGCGCCATGCTCGCCGGCAAGGAGAAGATGATCGCGGCGCTGCGTCGGCTGCAGGGTACGCCGGAGAGTCAATTGGACGGCCAATTGACCGCCTTCGGCATCAACGGCAAGCGCGCCATGGCCGACCTGTTGCGCAGCCACCCGCCACTGGAGAAACGCATCGCGGCGCTGGAGAACGCCTGAGTCGGCCAGTATAGGGGACACTGTGTCCCCTTAATCACTGCTCCAGTTCGCGGTCCAGCTCCCGAATGCGAATGATAATATCGATGACCTGGCGCCCCTGAGGCGTCAATGAATACTCTGTGCGCGGCGGCACTTCGGGATAGGCTTTCTTGTTCAGCAGACCATAGGCGGTGAGCTTACGCAATCGCTCTGACAACACCTTGGTCGAGATGCCCGCAATGTGGCGCTCCAGCAAGCCGGGGCGATCGACACCTTCGGCCACCGCCAGCAACACCGACACCGACCACTTGCAGCCGATCACATCTTCCAGCTTGCGGTAACTCGAACGTCGCGCGGACAATTTTTTAATTCCCTGTTGCGTCAACAAATTACACCAAAAAGTGCGTGCCTTACCAAAAAGTGCCTGCTATCGGGAAGAACACCAACCTCCTATAGTCCCGGGCAGACACAGATGTACATGTCTGAATTGTATCACTGCCAACCGGAGGAAACCGAAATGCAATCGCGCACTCAGCAATCCCATCTCCTTACCACCTTGTTGCTCGCACTGGTGCCTGTCACTGCTCAGGGCGACGCCATCGATTCGGCGCGTCAGGAGGCGGTGGCCGCGCCCTTCGACATCGTCAATGCATCAGTCGAGATCGACGGTCGCAGCCTCGTCTTCGATATGGCCGTGGCCGAAGCGGCAGGGAGCAGCAAACCGACCCCAACAGGCAAACTGGCCGGCAGCAATGTATTTTCCTATGTCTGGCCCACCAGCATCGATCCCTGGGAAGTTGGCTTCGAGCGTGACACCGGAATCCTCGCGCTGGCGGTGACCGCCCACGCCGATTTCGACGACACGCCGCTCTATGACGAGAACGGCGATACCGACCCCGGCAACGATGGTGATGTCTGGCACAGTCACTGGGTGGTGCTGGCCCCCGATGAGCGCTGCGGCGAGGGGGCATTGGGCGTCGTGGATATCCCCGAAGGCGCTAGCCCGCGCCTTCCCGCCACCTGGCCCGGCCTGCCGATCCTGCTGGATAGCCCGGGATGGGACCCATTGATCAGCACCAATCGCGTCACGGTCCACGTGGCCTTTGCCGACATCGACAGTCTCGGTGAGGCCAGCTTCGATGGCGTGACGGCGGGACTGCGAGTGAACGAGAGCGTGCATGCGCCGCTGTTGTGCGTGGTGGATGTATTCGATGTTGCCTCGGGCGACCTGAGCCTGCCAGGCCGCATTGATCGTTAGACGCTCTCCGGCACCAGCCGAGGTACGTCTTACATGGACTCAGCGCGCCCTGACGCGGGCGTCACCGACCCCCACTTCGATCTCGATCCTGTGCTGGCCGTCGCCGGCGTAGAAGGCATCGGCGCCCACCAGCAGACTGCGTTCGTTGTCGGTGCCCCCGCCGAAACCGCGGATCACCGCATCGCCGACCCCGGCGGTAGCGGTGATCTCGGCGTAATCCGTCGACACCACGTTGACCTCCACGGCGCCGACGCCAAGTTCCAGCACCAGGGAGTTGCTGAAGTCATCGATCTGGATATCGCCCACGCCGACGTCCAGGTCCACAGCCAAATGAGCCGGCAGGCGCACGTGCCAGGTCTGATCCAGGTTGTCTTCGTCGATACCGAGATAGAGGGTCTCTCCCCGCTCGCGGCGCGTCAGTTGCACATCGTCCACGTTGCCTCGGCGCAACGAGAACCAGCGCCGTTCGGCAATGATTTCGATATCGAGTTCGATGGTGTCACCGTCGTACACCTCGATGTCCATCTCCCCCACCGCCATCTCCAGATTCACTTCCGTGAAGGAGGCAGCCTCGATGCTGTGGGTCATGCGCTTGGAAGACGCCGCCATGGCCGGGCTGCCGAGCAGCAAACCAAGTATGGCGATCAGGGGAATGATTGTTTTCATGGATACCTCGTTAGTCGAATTGGCGGGCAGGTTTTAGCGGACAGAATTTAAGGGACAGAGCCAGCCCCTTTCCCGTTTAGACGCGCTTCGGCAGGAATGGTTACAGTCGGGCCTGCCCGCCAATAACCGCGGTCACATGGGGCTGTCAGGAAGAGCCCGCCAGGTCGTCGTTGTCCACGTCAGTCAGCACGTAGATGTTCCTGATGCTGCAGCGCTCGCGCATGCGGCCCGGGCCCGCCACGATGACATCGGCAAACCGGTCGATGCGCGAGGTCGGGGTGCTGAAGCCGACGAAGAAGGCACTGTTTAGCTCCAGGCACGGGCCCCGCAGCTCCACCAGGAAGTGGTCGCGCACGCCGCTGCGCACGATCAGGTGATCGTCATCCACGGACTGCCAACTGCTGATGCGGTAACGCGGAATGCGCTGGTCCGCCGGGCCGATCAGGTAGCCCCGCTCCGCCATCCGCTCCTCGATGCTCGGCAGGTCGGCGTCGGTCGTGGCGCAGGCGGCCAGGGCAATCGCCATGACAGGGGCCAGAATCAGTTTTAGATGTCTCATTATTCCTCCTTGCTCACTGAGTGTTTCCCTGGCCCGACCAACGAATACAGAAGGGGAAGGGTTCAATGGCCCCTATATTTGGCAGCAGAATGGTAGACTGGGGCTGAATGAAGCATGAACGCCCCGCGATACCAGAGCAAGGCGTATTTCACCTCACTGTGTTTGCCAGGCACCATTGTCGTTCCGGGAGTCTCTGCTATGCTTGTCGGGAAACCTGAATGACTCCAGCCGATTCTGGCTGACGAGGAGGCACAATGCGCGAGAGGATACAACCGGTCA
>JBBDSI010000262.1:0-3470 GCA_040905005.1 Pseudohongiellaceae bacterium | reverse complement strand
TTTATAGTCAACCACATGAGCGCAGAAAGCACTGGCGAGGCGCTGGTCAATGCCCTGAATAAGAGCGGCAGTCTTGCGTGTGCACATGCGCGCGATGAAGAAGCATTCAAAGCCGGCAATATCTATCTGGCGCCTTCAGATCAGCATATGCTGATAGTGAAAGGAAAGATCCTCGTGACAAAAGGTGCCCGGGAAAACCGCTCACGGCCGGCTATTGACCCCCTGTTTCGTTCTGCGGCAGTGGCCTATGGCAACCGGGTGATAGGTATCATCCTTACAGGAAATCTGGATGATGGCACCAGCGGCATGATGGCAATCAAACGATGCGGTGGAGTGTGCATCGCCCAGGACCCGTCGGATGCGCCCCATCCGGACATGCCACAATCGGTAATAGCGAATGTTGGAGTCGATCACTGTTTGCCGATAGCTGAAATGGGAGCTCTGTTAGCCGATCTGGTAAGCAGAGAGCTACCGGAAAACGGACAAGCTCCGGAAGACATAGTGATCGAGGCAAAGATCGCACAGCGGGTATTGAGCGACCTGCCATCTGTCGAAGCGCTGGGCGACCAGGTGCCTTTCAATTGTCCTGACTGTGGTGGAGTATTATGGGAGATAAGGGAAGACAAGATCCTCAGGTATCGCTGCCATACCGGTCATGCCTTTACCTCCTCGGTACTGCTTGCTCAACAGACGACAAAGATTGAAGAAACGCTCTGGGTCGCGCTGAGAATGTTTGAGGAACGCCAGAACCTGCTCGTGACCATGAGCAAAGATGAAAGTAAAAAATTATCTTCAGCGAAATTACAGCGGGCTAAGGATTCCCAAGTCCACATTGATCGCATTCGCGCGATGTTGAAGGCAACTGACAAGGATTCGAGCGTCTCGCAGTGACGGCCGTGAGGGGCGAGAGAGGCGTGAAAGAGAAAGTGTGTCGTGAGCCATCAGTGACCGCTCAGAAGTGCCACATCACACGGCCATAGAAATTACGGCCCAGACCGGGCATGCGTTCACGCATGCCGATAGCGGGATTGAAGGCCCGATTATAGGCTGCCAGGTGGTCCTGGTACTCCTCATCCAACAGGTTTTCGATACCCAGGCCGATCTCCAGGTCCGGAGAGACGTTGATGCGCCCGGCGAGATTGAACAGCGAGTAGCCATCCGTAGGCTGCTCCAGGTTGGTGGCGGATGTCCGATCCTGGTCCGCATAAAGGACAGTGTCCAGGGTCGCAAACCAGCTACCCCCAGCATATTCAATCCCCAGAATGAGATTATCCGGTGCGATGCGGTAGAGATTGTCGTCGATATCATCCCGTTCGCCGCGCACAATGCTGGCGATGGCGCGCAGGGTCCAGCGCTCACCCAGTTCGAAAGCTGACTCCATGTCGAAACCGTAGAAGCTTGCTTTCACATTGCGGTATTGCAAAGGGCCGGGTTGCCCCATTCCCATATTGGCCATCATCGCGGCGAAGTTGGTTACCAGCATATTGCTCGACGGTGTGCCCTGGATGAAATCAGACACCTTCTTGTAGAAAAAGCGCGGGTAGATGAAGAACCCGTCGCGGTCCATATCGAAGCCAAGCTCCAGCTCGTGCGCCACTTCCGGTTCCAGCTCGGGGCTACCCACATACGTCTTGCCGTCGGCCAGGCCGCCGGTGGACTCTAATGGCAGCCACAGGTAGCGCTCCTGGTAGGAAGGAGATCGTGATTTCCGGGCTGCCCCCACATACCAGATGAGGTCGTTATCAGTGTCGATGCTAAAGCGGGCAAACCAGTCTGCGTTGGTGTCGGTCTGCTCCTGGTTGCTGTTGTTGAACTGCGTGGAGAGCATGCCGGCCAGGTTATTGAGCATGAAGGGCATGCCTGCCGGCAGGTTCATCGGGTTGAGATTGGCCGAGACCGGCTCCGAGTCCATCTCCACCCGGTTCACGCGGGCGCCGATATCCAGTCCGGTTCGGCTGGTGAGGGAAATGTTACGCTCGATAAAAACGCCGAGTATGGCCCGCTCCACGTCCTGGAAGTTGGCAACGTAGAATGGCGCGACATTAGGGTTGGTGATGGTCGAACGATGGACGGAGCGATGCCAGTCGACCCCGTATTGCCAGCTGCCATTGTCGACGAACTGCTCCATGTCCAGAGTGAAGGCATAGTTTTCGCTCACCGCCCAGTTGCGCCGATAACGCGCGGTACCGGGAGACATCATGTTGTCCTGGGGCGGACGGCGCAGGTGGTAGTTGGTCATCCAGTGTTCATTGTCACTGGCGGACATCTTCAGGGTGACCACCCGGTCATTACCCTGCCACTGGTAGCGGGAGCGGAACAGGTCGCTGTCGACGGACAGGATATCCATCGGCAGGGAGGCGGTACCGGAATCCTTGGTGTTGTTGCGGGCGAAGTCGAGGCTGAACTCGTGATCACCGCGACGATAGCTGTAGCCCAGGTCAAAACGCTCCCGCTCATACTCCGAGGGCACGATCTCGCCACCGGGGAACTCCAGGTCATCGCCCTGTTCCTGCATCACGAAGCCGCGGAAAATGTGATTACGATTAGCCAGCGAGAAAAAGCCGCTGGCGACGCCGCCCTTGTTCACCGACTGCGCACCCAGGTAGGTGCGACCTTCAAAATCGAAGCTCCCCGAATTGCCGAATTCGCCGCCGTAGGTATTGGCCTCCACGTAGCCACCAATGGTCTCCTGCCCGGCGCTGACCGGAGTGATGCCGCGGTTGATCGTCAGCGACTCCAGCAACGCCACCGGCGCATAGTGCAGCGGCGCGTCCATGGCATTGGGACCGGCACCGCTGATGGGCGCACCATCCACCGACACACGAATGCGATCGCCGTACATACCGCGATACTGCGCAATACCGGTCAACTCGCCATTCTTGTTGATGTTGGCGCCCGGCATCTTGCGCAGCAACTGGGCGGTGTCCGGAGGCGCGACCAGCGTGTCATCGGTGCGAACGGTATGAGTGTCACGGACACCGGTGACGATAATTTCCTGGACCCGACTCTCCTGAGCCAGAGTATTGCCAATGGCCAGGTAACCGAGAGGAAGCAGACAGGCAAGTTTCAATTTCATAACAACCCAACTTAAATTGCTCAGCATTGATAATCTGGGCGGCATACTACTGCAATCCGGAGCCTGGAAGCTGCGACATAATGTCGCAGCAGTGGGGGTATTCGCTGCAAAATCGGGAAGTATTGATCTTGATCATGTTAACGGCCGGCGCCTTCATCCCGCCCGAAAAACGAGGGCTATCGAATTTGTTCGATGCTGACGAAACCTCGACGCAAAAAGAATAGCCAGGGGTACTGGAGCCTTGGAAACTTACACGCTGCCAGCGCTGACGCGCCGGCGCCAGATTTTGCGTTCTGCAAAATCAGTGAAATGGGTGGTGCCCGGGACCGGAATCGAACCGGTACGGTGTTGCCACCGAGGGATTTTAAGTCCCTTGCGTCTACCAATTTCGCCA
>JBBDSI010000261.1:8776-24590 GCA_040905005.1 Pseudohongiellaceae bacterium | reverse complement strand
GCAGCGAGGAGGCCTTCGTCATCGGCGGCGCCGGCCTCTATCGCGAGGCCCTGCCACTAGCCGAGCGCTTTCATCTCACCCGAGTGCACGCGGAGGTTGATGGCGACACCTGGCTGGAGGCCTTCGACGAGTCCGCCTGGCGGGAAGTCTGGCGGGAAGACTTCGAGCACGACGAGAGCAATCCCTACGACTACAGCATCTGTCTGCTGGAGCGCCGCGAAGCGGGCGAGCGCGACGGCTGAGCTCAAGCCTGAAGGATCGTGCGTGGATATGCAGTTTGCCGTGCGGCATGAGGTTTTCGATACCTTTAACCTGGATGCGACGACTGACCGCTGCCGCTTACAAGCCGCAAGACGTCAGTTGCACACCCCCAAATCAGGCCTGAGACGTCGTCATGGCCCTGCCAATTGATTTGGGCCGCAGCGAACCCCGCCTCTCGTGGTTCTGTAATATTTCAATTTCGTAACAATTCCTAATAGAATGCAGCGTACAGCCCGCAATTCAGCCGGGTTACCAGCATTCACCCTCTCTGCCGCCGACTCATTGTAGTCGTGGCTACGCGATTCAGAATCCGGCATGAACAAAGCCCAGGTCATATTAAGTTTGCTATACGCACTTCCCATAGTGCTGAGCTTTTTCTATGAGACGGGGGTGGGGAAATTGCCCCTGGTGAACTCATTGCTTGCGGTAACGCTTTTTGTTTTTGCCTTCGCTTCGCTCAGCGCAAGAATAAGACAGAAAGTACTGCGTCTGCCCGTGCAGCTTGGGGTGGCACTGCTATTGGCGATCTATCTCTATGTCCAGTTGCTCAGTTATGTGCTGCAGGGAACCTTCATCAATCAGCAGTTCCTGTTCCATTTCAACCTGACGACGCTCGTTGAAACCTATTCGGCTTACTGGAGGCTGACGTTGGGGTTTATTGCCTGGGTGCTGATTGTCTTTCTCACCGTACTGGCGCTGCGCGACAGCTTCCGCCCGGGACGAATGCCGGCCACATTGCTGATTAGCGGGTTGCTTTTGGCCCTGATTCTCGAACCGGGCACGAGGCGGATCGCAGGACTCGCCATAGAGTCGCTGGTCAGTTCGACGCCGATGACACTCGCCGCCATCGACTGGGACGAGTTAGAGCTGGACGATCAGGCGATCTATCAGGAACCCGTCGCGGCTTTGCCGGGCAAGAACCTGGTTCTGATTTATCTGGAAGGCCTGGGACAGGTCTATACGGAAGCGGAAATCTTTCCCGGCCTGACACCCACGCTGGCGGCACTCGGCCGAGAGGGGCAGCGCCTGTTCGATCTGCGGCAGGTCAGTGGCAGCCAGTGGACGATGGGAGGAATGGTCTCCTCAATGTGCGGTACGCCGCTTCTGTATGAATCAAGCTTGAATGGCAATTCCATCCTGTTTACGCACTTTCTCGATCGGGCCACCTGTCTGCCCGATGTGCTTGCCGACGCCGGTTATGAGCAGGTATTCATGGGGGGCGCCTCCACGCGATTTGCAGGCAAGGGCACGTTCTTGCGACTACACGGGTTCAATCAGGTATTGGGCAGAGAGGAATTGCTTCCCCGGCTCCCCGATCAATCCTATGTAAACGACTGGGGGCTCTTTGATGACTCCCTGTTCAGCCTGGCCAAGCGGGAATTCAGCGAGCTGGCGGAAGGCGGAGAGCCGTTTAATCTGACTCTGTTGACGGTTGATACACATCATCCGAGCGGTGAGCCCTCCCGCAGTTGCCCTGCCTATACGAAAGAGGACAATTCCATACTCCATGCCGTGCATTGCACTGACTTCCTGGTGGGAGACTTCATCGATCACCTGAAACGCCATTCTGCCTTCGCCAATACAGTGGTCGTTCTGGTCTCGGATCACCTGGCCATGCCTAACGACGCGTTTTCACTCTACCCCGAGGGCTATGACAGGCGGCTGTATTTCACCGTACTGAATGCCGATTCCGGGATTCAATTGAGCGACAGCGCCGTGCCAATGGATATTGCACCCACTGTGCTGAGTCTGCTCGGAGTGGAACACAATGTCGGCTTCCTGGCAGGTGTTGATCTCACGCGCAAGAATTATCGAGGTCGCTCACCATCCCCAGACCCAGACTCAAATCCGCTTCGCAAAAGCATCATCGCCTACCTCAATTCCAATGTGCTGTCTTCCAACGCCGAGGGTGTGTTGTTGTATAGCCTGGACGAAGGACAGACAGATAGAGTGGTATTCAGTCATCATGTCACTGGGGTCGAAGCGAGCGACTCGGTGTTAGAGTTCGTAGCGACCGGCGCTGATCCCTACCTGATACTTCCGCGCTTTGACATACCCGCGGAGCAGACATTGCAGGTGAGAGTTGAAATTGAATCGCCAGCCCCGGGGTCGGTGGACCTGTATTACTCGGGAACGGCCGAGAACAATTTTTCCGAATCGCGGAAACTGACCCGGAGCGTGGAGGCAGGCGAGATGTCACTGGCCTTTGTTTTCGATGCGGAAGCGAAGGTTGGGCGTATACGCATCGATCCGGGACAGCAGCCGGGACGCTATGTGCTACGATCGGTCCAGGTGCGAGCATTTCAGCAGCCGGTAAGTCAATGAATCGTTCTTCTTCCCGATACATCGGTCGCGGCGGAGTCTGGGTGGTGGCGGGGCTTGCTGTGGTCTTGCTGGTCCTGTTGTTCCTGCAGTTTTTGAATACAGATTCCCGCGCTACGCCACGGTTACCCAGAGTGGCCCATGCCGGTGGTGAATTTGATGGCCTCACCTATACCAATTCATTCGAGGCGCTGAATGCTAACCTCGCCCAGGGTTTCACTCATTTCGAGATCGACTTCAGCTGGACCAGCGACGGACAGCTTGTGTGCCTGCACGACTGGCAGGAGAGTTTCGAGCGCAGCTTCGGCGGGCCAGCCGTCGGCCCCGTGTCATTGGCGGAATTCGAAGCATTGGTCACTGCCCGTTCCCCTGTGCGGAAATGTACGCTGTCGAGCCTTGCCGATTGGTTGACGGCCCATCCGGAAACTGTGCTGATCACCGATGTGAAGGAAGATTACGAAGCGGCGTTACGCCATATTCAGACCAACCATCCGCGCTTGCTCGACCGCATCATCCCTCAGATTTATCAACCCGGCGAATTCGACTTAACCAGATCTCTGGGCTTCGAGCGCGTTATCTGGACGCTTTATCAGTATGCGGGCAGCAATGCGGATGTGATGCGCGAGCTGTCCGATATGCCGGTGTGGGCGGTGACCATGGATGTGGTGCGTGCCGGACAGCGTCTTGGGCGCCGCCTCGAAGAATTGGGCGTACCGAGTTATACCCATACGATCAATGACTATGCCGATTTCCTCTATTTCAGGAATCTGGGAATCGACGAAGTCTATACGGATACACTATCGCCGGAGTGGGAAGCGCGCGAGTTGGCAAGCAGCGCAGTCGTGATCGAAGACAGTGCCTTCTACCAGGAGGAACTCGGGAGGCAGCAGCGGCTGGAGAGGGAGGTCGAACAATTTCGTGCCCTGCCCACTTCCCTGTTTGATCTATCGGATAACAACTGGCGGACTATAGAATTACTGAACCAGATTACCGATGTACAGCCGCTGTCCCAGGGTTTTTCCTTGCGCAGCACCGGAACCGACCCGCATCTCGCGCTGCCTGAACTCGCCGAGCCGGCGCGCAGTATCGTGATCCTGTTGGACATCACCGCTGAAGATGCCGGTTACCTGGAGTTGTTCTATTCCACGCGCCGGGACACGGGGTTTTCGGAATCCAGGAAGTTGCAGCAGCCGCTGCGTTGGGGGCGCAATACCGTCCTGATCGCCGCTGAAGATGACAGCCCGATCACGCAAATCCGCATCGACCCGGGAGTCGCGCCCGGACTATATGAGTTCAATGCAATTGACATTCGGGCGGAGTGATTGGTTGTCCAATTCCCCGCTTTGAGCCCTCTCTTACTTTTACTTGCCTACTTTGTCCTTGGGTTCCTCAACCAGTGGCTTGTAATCCCAGTCGCGGACATCCTGCAGCACACGCTCAATTTGCTCATCGGGCACCGACAGCATCTGCAGGGCAATGGCGCCCAGTCGCAAACTGGCCTCCAGGGCTTCGGGGTGCGCGTGCAGTGCGCCCGCTCCCAGCAATTCGGAACTGGTTTGCAAGTCCTGGGCACGGCAAATCAGGGGTACCTGGGGACAGTATTTTTTGAACGTCTCAACCGCATGCAGCGCCGATTCCGGATCGCTGAGCGTTAATACCACCAGGGCGGCTCTCTCCGCATGGAATGCAGACAGCAAGTCGATATCGCCAATATCGCCGTACAGTACCCGATAGCCGTCGGCACGGCCGCGGGCAACGCGTTCGGCGTCCACGTCAAAGGCTACGCAGGGAACACCCTTCTCCTTCAGCAATACGGCGATTGCGTGACCAACACGTCCATATCCCCCGATGACCACAGTAGGAGTATCTGCTTCCAGCTCGGTATTGTCGGTGCCTTTTACCGCCTCCGCAGAGACTGAGGGTTTGCCGCCTGAGAGGAGCATGGCCAGTCTGGCGTTGAACTGGATAAGAAAGGCCCCCACGACCATGGAGAGCAACACGGATGCCAGCGTAATCTGCCCCAATTGAGTGCCGATCACACTGTTATCCAGCGCCAATGCAATGAGTGCGAAGCCAAATTCCCCGCCGACCGCCAGCAGCAGCCCCGTTCGCCAGGCCGTAGACCTGTCGAAGCCACTTTTTAACACAAGGAACGTGACCAGCAGGGTCTTACTTAGGAGAATCAACAGGGCACCTGCCAGGGCCCAGAACCAGATATCGGCGATTATCGGCGGATCGATGCGCATGCCCACACCGACGAAGAACAACCCCAGCAGCACATCCCGGAAGGGGCGGATACTGCTCTCGACCTGATGGCGAAACTCGGTGTCGCCAAGCATCATGCCGGCCAGGAATGCGCCAAAGGCCAGTGACAAGCCAAGGCTATAGGTGCCCCCGGACGAGAGCAGCACCGCCAGCAGGACCGTCAGCGTGAAGACCTCGGTCGAGCGGCGTCGGGAAATAAAGTGAAATAGAGGCCGCAACATCCAGCGCTCGGCAAAAAACACGAGTCCGAAGGCAATAATCGCTTTCGCCACAGCCCATACCAGTGCGGGGGCAATGATCTCCAGGCTAGTCCCCACAGCCAGTACTGGAATAATCACCAGAAAGGGTACGGCCGTTACGTCCTGAAACACCGACATGGCCAGTCCCAGGCGTCCGTGAGGGCTATTGTCCTCGCCCTGTTCGCTGAGCTGACTGCCGATAATCGTGGACGAGGACTGCGCAAACACCGCGCCCACGACGAAAGCCGCTGCCACTGGCAGGCCGATAGACCAGGCAATGAGGGTAACCACCAGCGTGGTGAGCGCCACCTGGGCCGTACCCAGGACGAAAATCCGTCCTCGCAGCGCCTGCAACTGGGGCAAGGAGAAGTTCAGGCCAATAGTAAATAGCAGGAACACCACACCGAACTCCCCCAACACGGCGAACTCGGGTATGGACACATTGGGGCCGACCGTATAGGGGCCGAGCAACAGTCCCACCAGCAAGTACCCCAGGCTGGTGGGAATATGCAGTCGTTGAAAGCAGGCTATCACGGCCACTGCAACGGCTAGCAACAGCAATATCTGGGGCAAATTATCCAAGGGTGAAGCTCTCGAATTTCGCTAGGGCGGTCAGAGCATAGTAATCGAACTCCAGGTTCGCCTGATAATGCTCCGGAAAGATTTAGGGATACCCCAAATCAGGTAGAAAGGAAACAACAGGTTAATTCAGAAGATGTTGAGGGTGTTCAATTTGACGTCCTCAATTTGGTGCCGTTCAACCAGGGGTCGATCGCGAGCGCCAGCCACGTTGAACACGGCTGACGATGAGGGTCAGCCCTGCTCGGGTGTATCGGTAGGCGTGCCCTGCTCCGATGCGGAGATCGACGGAGCCTGAGGTCGCGCGCCCAGCAGGTCTTCGATGTCCTTATCGGACAGGGACTCTTTCTCCACCAGCGCGGCCGCCACCTTGTCGAGCTCCGCCCGGTGGCTCCTGAGAGTGGCCAGGGTGCGTTGTTCGTTGTCGGCGATGAGCTTGCGCACCTCGTTGTCGATCAATTCGGCGGTGTGTTCGCTGTAATCTTTGTGCAGGTTGAATTCCTGGCCGGGATAGGATTGTTCAGGGTGGTGGAAGCTCAACGCACCCAGGGATTCGTTCATGCCCCATTCGGTGACCATGTGCCGGGCCAGGTCGGTGGCCTGTTGCAGGTCGTTGGCGGCGCCGGAGCTGACTTCGTCGAACACCAGCTTCTCGGCGCAGCGCCCACCCAGCATGATGGCGATGCGGTCCTCCAGATAGTGCTGTCCGTAACTGGTCTTGTCTTCTCTGGGTGTCTGTTCGGTGTAGCCCAGCGCCAGGCCGCGGGGAATTATACTCACCTTGCGCAGGGCATCGGCGTGGGGCATGAAATAGGCGGTCAGGGCGTGGCCCGCCTCGTGATAGGCGGTGCGTTCGCGTTCGCTCTCGGTGAGGATGGATTCACGCTGTTCCCCCAGCACGACCTTGTCGCGGGCTCTTTCCAGGTCGACGCTCTCCACCCGCGTCTTGCCTTCCCGTGCCGCCAGCAGCGCCGCCTCGTTGATCAGGTTGGCCAGGTCGGCGCCGCTGAAGCCGACGGTGCCGGCGGCGATCTGCCCGAGGTCCACCTCGTCGGACATGGCGATCTTGCGCGCGTGTACCCTGAGTATGTCCAGTCGGGCCTCGCGCTGGGGCAGGTCCAGCACGACCTTGCGATCGAAGCGGCCGGGGCGGGTCAGGGCAGTGTCCAGAATATCCGGCCGGTTGGTGGCGGCGATGACCACGACCGCCTCGTCGGCGCTGAAGCCGTCCATCTCCGCCAGAATCTGGTTCAGGGTCTGTTCCCGCTCGTCATTGCCGACGCCCATGTTGCTGCGCGCCCGCCCCACCGAGTCGATCTCGTCGATGAAGATCAGCGCCGGCGCGACCTTGCGTGCCTCCCGGAACATGTCCCGGACCCGGGACGCGCCCACGCCCACGAACATCTCCACGAACTCGGAGCCGGTAATGCTGAAGAACGGCACCCCGGCCTCCGCCGCGGTGGCCCTGGCCAGCAGGGTCTTGCCGGTGCCCGGCGGGCCGATCATCAGGATGCCCTTGGGAATGTGCGCGCCGATGGCGCGGTACTTGTCCGGGTTCTTGAGAAAGTCGATGATCTCCGCCAGATCCTGCTTGGCATGCTTGAGGCCGGCGATGTCGTCGAAGCTGACCTTGATGTCCTCTTTCTGACTGAGGCGTGCCCGGGACTTGGTAAAACCGAACACGCCGCTCCCGGGCAGGCCGCCGGCCTTGCCCCGCAGCGCCCGGGTGGTCATCATGAAGATGCCGATCAGCAGTAACCAGGGTAGCAGGTTGATCAGCAGCAGGGTCCAGACCGACTGCTCGGCGGACCTGACCACCACCTCTACCTCCTGGTCCTCCAGCAAGGGAATCAGTTCGCTGTCATCCAGCGGCGGAAAGGTGGTGGAAAAGCCGGGGGCCTCGGCCGCGGCGCTGTGGTAACGGCCGAAGATGCGGTCGCCCCTGATCACGACGCTGGCGATCCGCCCGTCGCGCAGCTCCTGTTTGAACTGGGAGTAGGGAATCTCCGGCGCATCGTCGCTCCCGACATCCAGAAGCGTGAGCAGGCTGAAGAACAGCAGGCCCATGATAAACACGTCCAGGGCACTGAGCCGGTGCCGTGGGTTGGGCGATGAGCCGTCGCCGGGGGAGGGCGTGCCGCCGCCGGGTTCTTTCTGCCCCGGCTCGGGTCCTTGGCGGGAGGGTGGATTGGAATCAGTCACGGAAATTCGGCGGGATCCTGCTATCGAGTGCGTCGGGCTGGATGTGGAGACTTAAATGCTACCTTGAGCATAACAAGATTGTGGCGTAACGGGCATCACAATCCGTCCCGACCGCGGGGCTTCACCCAATCATTGAGATGCGTTGGCGCTCAATTGCCCTTGACCGCCTGCACGATATAGCCGCCCGACTTCTCGTCGTACTGCAGCTTCAGCAGCCCCGCCTCGGCCGCCTCCTCGAGCAATTCGCTGAAGGTCTTGAAGCCGTAGTAGGACTCGTTGAAGCCCGGCTTGCGGCGCTTCAGCGCCTGCTTGATCATCGAGCCCCAGATGCCGTTGCCGGTACTGCGCTCGGCCTGCAGGGCCTCGAAGGTCTCCAGCACCAGGTCGAAGGCCTCCTGGCGTTTGTCTTCCACAGACTCCTGCGCCGACGGTTTCTTGCCGCCACCGCCGCGCTTGCGGCGCGCCTTCTGCTTGGGCTCGCTGCGTACCAGGTCGTCATAGAAGATGAACTCGTCGCAGTTGGCCATCAGCAGGTCGGAGGTGGAGGACTTCACCCCTACACCGATCACCGTCTTGTTGTTCTCCCGCAGCTTGCTCACCAGGGGCGAGAAGTCCGAGTCGCCGGAGAGGATCACGAAGGTGTCCACGTGGGGCTTGGTGTAGCAGAGGTCCAAGGCGTCCACCACCATGCGTATGTCCGCGGAGTTCTTGCCGGACTGGCGCACGTGGGGGATCTCGATCAACTCGAAGGCCGCCTCGTGCATGGGCGGCTTGAATCCCTTGTAGCGGTCCCAGTCGCAATAGGCCTTCTTGATCACGATGCTGCCCTTGAGCAGCAGCTTCTTCAGCACCAGGCCGATGTCGAACTTGGCGTAGCGCGCATCCTCCACGCCGAGGGCGATGTTCTCGAAGTCGCAGAAGACCGCGATGTTCATATTGTCATGTTCCGCCATGGATTCTCCTCAGGCGTTTGGTTTTCGGTAGTCTACGCGCACCGGTGGCTGTGTAAAGTTGGCAGACAATTGTTTTCAGGGGGAAATCGATTCTTAACGCTCTTTGTGTCCCTGGTTCCCTCGATTCCCTTGTAATCCTGGCTCAGTACTCTGCCAGGGCGATCAAGCCCTCGGCGACCTGCTCGAGGTCATCGCCGGTCACATCCGGTGGGGTGAATACGTCACCGTAGGCGCCTTCGAGTCGTGCGCACCAGCCGGCGAGACACCCGGCCCGCTTGGCGCCGTGGCAGTCCCAGGCGTGGACAGCCACGAGGGCGAGCCGCTGCATCGGCACGTCGAAGGCCTCGGCCGTGTAGTGATAGACCGCGGGCGCCGGCTTCCAGGTCCCAATGTCCCGGGTGGTCACTACTTGCTCGACATGCTGGTCTAAACCGGCCTGCTCGAGGAAACGGGCTGTGGCGTCCGGGTTGCCGACCGTGAGGCAACCGATCCGTACGCCCTTCTCGACGAGATGGCGCATAGCCGGCTCGGCATCGGGATGCGCCGGCAGCGTGGCGAATGCCTCGAGCACGTGATCACTCTGTTCCTCGGTAACGCTCTGACCAGTCTCGGTGCGCAGAGCCTGCCGCGCCGCGGGGAAGAACTCGGCGACGTCTCCGCTGAGTGTGAGCGCCATGCAGTCCCGCTGGACGCGGAGGAACCAAGGCTGCACGAGTTCGGTCGGCTGACCGATCTCGGCAAACCGGTCGTTTAGCGGCTGCAGGTCGATAAGAGTCTCAAGAACGTCGAAGGCGACAACGAGTGGGCGGTTGGGCATGGGAACTCCTTTAACGGTGTGGCTTTGTCAGCTTGTAGTGCAATCCGCGACGTGGGCGACGGACGCAAACGACGCAAACAGGACACCCAAAAAACAGTGCCCCGAAACCCAGCTGATAAGTTCAAAGCGGACGGATTATCACGACATATCAGTCAGCCTAACGAATGAACTCAGTCCTTCAGTTCCTTGCGCAACACCTTGGAATTACGCTGGTAGTTATAAAGCTTCTGCCGGGTCTCCGGCAGCGCCTCGGGGTTGCTGGCGACGAAGCCGTGTTCCAGGAACCAGTGGTCGGTGACTGTGGTGAGCACGAACAGCGTGCGGATGCCGCGGCGCGTGGCTTCCGTCTCCAGGCTGCGCAGCAACCGTGAGCCCATCTGCATCTTCTGATAGCTCGGATGGATGGCGATGCAGGCCAGCTCCGCCGCCTCGTCGCTGATGGGATAGAGTGCGGCGCAGGCGACGATGGAGCCCTCCAGCTCGATCAGCTTGAAGTTGTCGATCTCGTTCTCCAGCCGTTCCCGGGAACGCTGCACCAGCGCGCCGTTCTCCTCCAGCGGCCTGATCAGCGCCAGGATGCCGGCGACGTCGGCCGCCGTGGCCGGGCGTAGCTGGTCGTAGCTGTCGCTGGCCAGCAGGCTGCCGTTGCCCTCGCGGGTGAACAGCTCCTGCAGCAGGGCGCCGTTGTCGCGGAAGCTGATGAGGTGGATGCGGTGCACGCCGCCGCGATAGGCCTGTAACGCCGCCTGCAGCGCGTGGGCGATGCAGACCGATTCGTCGTCGCTGTTCCGCGCCAGCCGCTTGCGGTTGTCCTCGGCGTCCCTCTCGTTCAGCGCCGCCAGCAGCTCGCCCTCGGCGTTGTGTACGCCCTCGGTCGGCAGCATCAGGATGAGCTTGTCGGCCCTGAGGGCGATGGCGGTCTCGGTGGCGACCTCCTCGGCGGACAGGTTGTAGACCTCGCCGGTGAGGGAGTAGCCCAGATTGGACAACAGTACCAGGTTGCCCATATCGAGCTGCTGCCGGATGGCGTCCGCCTGGATGCGACGGACCTTGCCGGTGTAGTGGTAGTCGATGCCGTCGTGAATGCCCACGGGCCGGGCGGTGACGAAATTGCCCCGGGCCAGGCGGATGTGCGCGCCGTGCAGGGGAGAGGTCGTCAGGCCCATGGAGAAGCGGGCGTCCAGCTCCGTACAGAGTCCGCCCACGGTCTGCCGCACCAGCGCCATACTCGAGGCCTCGGTGATGCGCAGGTTGCGGTGATAGCGTGACTCGATGCCGGCGGCCTGCAGAGCTTCACTGATCTGCGGACGGGCGCCGTGCACCAGCACCAGTTTGACGCCCAGACTGTGCAAGAGGCTCAGGTCATAGACGATGTTGGCGAGGTTGGACTCGCTCAGCGCCTCGCCGCCGAGCAGCACCACGAACACCTTGCCGCGATGGGCGTTGATGTAGGCGGTGGAGGCGCGAAACCACTCGATCATGTTGTTGTCCTTACTCATCACCACTTCCTTCCAGGCAGTGCCGGGTAATCAGTTGCCGCAGTAAATTCACGCAGGGCTCGAGCATGTCCAGGGCCATGTATTCATCGGGCTGATGCGCCTGGTCGATGTTGCCCGGTCCCAGGATGATGGTGTCCATGCCCAGTTGTTGCAGATACGGTCCCTCGGTGCCGAAGGCGACGCTGATGCCCTCGTGGCCGGTAAGGGCCTCGACCGTCCGCAACAGCGCGCTGTTCTCCTCGGCGAAGAAGGCGGGCACGCCGTGAAACAGGGTCGCCCGCTCGAAGGCGATGCCGCGGGGTTCGGTCACGCTTCGGACCCGCTGCTCGATCTCGGCGCGCACCGTATCGATATGCATGCCCGGAGTAAGACGCACGTCGAACTCCAGCTCGCAATGTCCGCAGATGCGATTGGGGTTGTCGCCGCCGTGGATGCTGCCGAGATTCAGCGTCGGCCAGGGAATCGTAAACAGCTCGCTGCGAAAGCGCTGCTTCAGCTCCTCGCGATAACGCAGTAGTTCGGCGATGACTTCGTGCATGGCGTCGAGGGCGTTGTTGCCGAGACCGGGGTCGGAGGAGTGCCCGCTCCGCCCCTTGAGGCGGATAGCATCCATCATGATGCCCTTGTGCGCCCGCACCGGCTTCAGGCCGGTAGGCTCGCCGATCACCGCGGAGCGTGCCCGCGGCCTGCCCAACTCGGCGATCATGCGCGCACCCTGCATGGAGGTCTCTTCATCGCAGGTGGCCAGGACGATCAATGGCTCGCGAAAGGGTTGGTCCAGCAGCGGCTTCAGCGCCTCCATGATCAAGGGGAAGAAGCCCTTCATGTCGGTGACGCCGAGGCCGTAGAGGCGATTGTCTCGCTCGCTCAGGGTGAACGGATCCAGCGTCCACAAGTCTTCGTCACAGGGCACGGTATCGGTATGACCGGCGAGGACCAGGCCGCCGGGACCCTGACCCAGCGTGGCAATGAGGTTCCACTTGTCATTCTCACAGGGTACCAGTTCGCAGGCAAAGCCGAGCGCCTCGAACTCGTTGGCGAGATGATCGACGATGGGCTTGTTGCTCATGTCCAGCCGCGGCAGCGTCGAGCTGACGCTGGGGATGCCGATGACACGCTCCATCCCCCGGAGCAAGTCTGTACTGTAGGTCGCCATGATGTGAGTACCGGGCCGCCGTCAGGCGCGGGAATCGGCCGGCGGTGACAGCTTGTAGAGAAAATCCGTCTTCGCCGCCATGATGAAATCGTTAACGTGCAGGCCGTTGATCTTGTGCGTCCACCAGTACACGGTCACCTTGCCCCACTCGGTCAGGATGGCGGGGTGATGGTCCTCGCGCTCGGCCAGGCTGGCGATCTTGTAGGTGAATGCGAAGGCGTCCTTGAACTCCATGAAGTGATACTCGCGGATGAGCTTTTCCACACCGTTGTGATAGGTCTTCTTCCAGGAGGGTATCTTCGGCAGCAGGGTACCGAGCTGCTCCTCCGTGACCACCGGCGCGCCCATCTTGCAGGCCTCACAACGTTGTTTGTGCAGATCGTCCATCCTGGTCCCGGTGTCCGACACCGGTTCTCCTGTTTAGTCCCCTGTACAGTCCCCTGTGCTGTCCCGCTAGAGGAATTCTTCCAGCACACTGTTGAGCAAGGAATAACCCTTGTCGGTGGTGGTGACCCGACCGTCAGTGTGAGACAGCAAGCCTGTCTTAGTCAGGCATTCTACCTGCTTTGCTATGCGGCTAAAAGGAAGCCCCGTGCGGGCAGCGAATTGCGCCTCGCTGAAACCCTCCACGAGGCGCAAGGCGTTGAGCAGAAACTCCAGGGGCCGCTCGTCGCCTGTCACCGCCTTGCGCTCGGCCTGGCGCGAGGCGGTAGCGGCGAGGTAGTGGCGGGGCTGGCGGTGTGCCCGCGTGCGCAGGATCTCGTCCGCCTCCGGCCGGGTGAGTTTGCCATGGGCGCCGGCGCCGATACCGATATAGTCGCCGAAGCGCCAGTAATTGAGATTGTGCGTAGACTGCCTCCCCGCGAGGCTGTAGGCAGAGACCTCATAACGCACGAGGCCGGCGTCCGCGAGCCGCGCCAGACCCTCGACCTGGAGAGACTCGAGCACCGGCTCCGCCGGCAGTGGCGGTGGTCGGGAGTAGAACACGGTGTTGGGCTCGATGGTCAGTTGGTACCAGGACAGATGCGGCGGGGCAAACGCCAGCGCCGTGTCCAGGTCAGCCATCGCCTCAGTCACGCTCTGTTCCGGCAGTCCGTGCATCAGGTCGAGATTGAAGTTGTCGAAGCCCGCCGCCCGGGCGAGATCGATGGCGCGGCGCGCCTGCGCGGAATCGTGAATGCGGCCGAGCCGCTTAAGCTGCGTATCCGCGAAACTCTGAATACCGAGGGACAGGCGATTGATGCCCAGACTGCGATAGTCGCGAAAGCGTGCCGCCTCGGCCGTGCCGGGATTGGCCTCCAGGGTAATCTCGATCGACGGGGAGAAGTTGACGTGCCGGTTGATGTATTGCAACAGTTGCTCGAAGGCGCCGGCACTGAACAGGCTGGGCGTGCCACCGCCAATGAAGATGGACTCCAGCTCACGCCCGGCCAGCGCCGGCAGGTTGGCGTCGAAGTCGGCGCACAGCGCCTCGATATATTCGGCTTCCGGCAGGTCACCGTCGTGCTCGTGCGAGTTGAAGTCGCAATAGGGGCACTTGCGCACGCACCAGGGCACGTGCACGTAAAGGCTTAAGGGCGGGAGTTCCAGCATTCGATCAACTGGCGCAGGGCCTGGCCGCGATGGCTGAGGGAATTCTTGACCGAAGAATCCAGTTCCGCCGAGGAGCACTCGTGCGTGGGCACATAGAATAGCGGGTCATAGCCGAAGCCATTATTACCCTTCTCCTCAAACAGTATACGGCCCTCCCAGGTGCCCTGGCAGATCAGTGGGGTGGGGTCCTTGTCGTGGCGCAGGTAGACGATGACACACTGGAAGCGCGCCGTGCGTTTCGCCTCCGGGACCTGCACAAGCTCCCGCAGCAGGCGGGCATTGTTGTTCGCATCGGTACCATAGCCACTGACGCCGGCGTAGCGGGCCGAATAGATGCCCGGTTCACCGTTCAGGGCATCGACCTCCAGCCCGGAGTCATCGGCGATACTGGGCAGGCCACTGTGCAGGCAGGCATGGCGCGCCTTGATGAGGGCGTTCTCCACGAAGGTGAGGCCGGTCTCCGCGACATCGCCCACCTTGAAGTCCGCCTGTGGTAGCAGTTCCACGTCGTGGGAGTTGAGCACGGCGCGCAGCTCCCGCAGCTTGCCGGGATTGTTGCTGGCCAACACCACCCGTCGCTGTGTCATCATCAGGAGTCCTTCCGGGTCAGGTGGTAGATCGCGATCTCGCCAAGAAAATTCGGCCAGAAGCGCATGGCCCAGTTGCCCTGATGCTCGGAGTCTACCACGGTGCGGGCCAGTACCCTGAATCCACGCTCGCGACACAGGACGTCAAAATCCTTGACGGTGCAGAAATGGATGTTGGGTGTGTCGTACCACTGATAGGGCATGAATTTGGAAACGGGCATGCGGCCGCGGGAGGCGACATAGGCCCGGCTCTTCCAGTTGCCGAAGTTCGGGAACGTCACGATGCCGTACTTACCGATGCGCAGCATCTCTTCCAGCAACTGGTCCGGTCGGTTGAGCGCCTGGATGGTCTGCGCCAGCAACACTGTATCGAAACTGTTGGACTGAAAGTTGCTCAGGCCGCGATCGAGATTCTGCTCGATCACGTTGACGCCCTTGTCGAGACAGGCGCTGATGTTGTCCGTGTCGATCTCCAGGCCGATGCCGGTGACGCTCTTCGTATCCTGGAGATAGTGCAGCAGGGAGCCGTCACCGCAGCCCAGGTCGAGGACACGGCTACCCGGTTCTATCAGGCGAGCGATTATCTCCAGGTCAGGACGCATCACCGTTCAGCCCCCTGTGAATACGGTTCATGTAACGGGAAAAGGCATCGACGTAGCGCGGAATCGGCAGCAGGAAGGCATCGTGACCGTGCTCGGCCTCGATCTCGAGGTAGCTCACCTGGCGCTTCGCCTTCAACAGGCTCGCCACGATCTCCCGCGAGCGCTCCGGCGGGAAGCGCCAGTCGGTGCTGAAGGACATCAGCAGGAAGCGACAGCCGCTTTTCGCGAACGCCTTGCTCAGGTCGCCATCGTAATCGACCGATGGGTCAAAATAATCCAGTGCCTTGGTCATCAGCAGATAGGTGTTGGCGTCGAAGTTATCGGAGAAGCGCTCACCCTGGTAGCGCAGATAGCTCTCCACCTGGAAGTCCACGTTGAATCCGAAACTCAGCTTGCCGGTGCGCAGGTCGCGTCCGAAGTTGGTGCCACTGAAGTCGGTGCCGACCTTGCCGAACTTGGCGCGCATGGCGCTGTCGGACAGGTAAGTGATGTGACCCACCATGCGCGCCAGGGTCAGTCCCTGCCTGGGCGAAGTGCCCTTCTCCAGGTAGTGCCCCGAGTGGAAGTTCGGGTCGCTGATGATCGAATGGCGCGCCACCTCGTTAAAGGCGATATTCTGCGCCGACAGCTTGGGCGCGCCGGCGATACAGATCGCATTATCCACTCGTTCGGGATAGCTGATGCTCCAGCGCAGCACCTGCATGCCACCGAGACTGCCGCCGATGACCGCGGCCCACTT
>JBBDSI010000261.1:0-8676 GCA_040905005.1 Pseudohongiellaceae bacterium | reverse complement strand
CAGGTTCTGGATCAGGCCGATGGCGATGAAGATGAATATGGGGGAGAAATCCAGCCCTCCCATGGGCGGAATGATCTTGCGCACCGGCGCCATGACCGGCTCGGTCAGTTGCCAGATCAGGCGCAGAATAGGATGCGGAGTCATATTGCCGGAAAACAGCATGACGAAAGACATGATGATGGAGGCAATGATCGCCCAGTAATAGATGTTGATGATGAAGTAGAGAATACCGACGAACGCCCAGGTGACGACGAATCCAATTGACGGAATGCTGTCGCCGTAAAGCAGGATCATCACGCAGATGGCAATCCCCTCCAACACCAGCGCCAGGATCAGGGTGGAGAAATCGACTCCGCGGTAGCCGGGGATGAAGCTGCGAAACACGCGCACGAGCGGGTCCGTGGCCTTGATAACCGCCTGGGTCACGGGGTTGTAGAAATCTGCCCGCGCCAGTTGTAACAGAAAACGCAACAGCACTGCCAGCAGGTACAGGCCCGCCAGGGCGTTAAATATCAGTGCGGCTGAGCTGCCTAGTGCTCCCATATCTGAGTCTCTCTCATGCTGTGGCTTTGTATGATATAGCCTGATTCATTTATCGCCGGACTCCTGCGCCAGTTCCACGGAGCGGGCTTGCGCCGCCGCGAGTGCCCGGCCGGTCAACTCGCGCAGGCCACCGGCTTCGAACGTCTCGATGGCGCGCTCGGTGGTGCCTCCCGGAGAGGTCACCCGGCGGCGCAGTTCGGCCACGTCTACGTCGCTGCGGCGCGCCAGTTCGGCTGCGCCCGCCGCTGTCTGCAGGACCAGGGTGGCGGCCACGTCCGCCTTCAAACCCAGTTCACGGGCCGCATTCTCCATCGCCTCCATGAGCAGGAAGAAGTAAGCCGGGCCGCTGCCCGATACCGCTGTCACCGCATCCAGGTCGGCTTCGCGCTCCACCCAGACACTGATGCCTACAGAGTCCAGCAGGGTCGTGGCCAGGTCGCGCTGCGTGTCGCTGACCCGGGCATTGGCGAACAGGCCGGTGGCGCCCATGCCGACCAGGGCCGGTGTGTTAGGCATGCAGCGCACGATCGCCGTCTCGTCACTTAGCCAAGCCTGCAATTGCGCCAGAGTGATGCCGGCGGCGACCGACACGAACAGCGGTGGTCTCGCCGACATGCTCAGGGCACGGCAGACCTGCTGCATGACCTGCGGCTTCACCGCCAACACGACGACATCCGCGTCGGCGACGATCTCGTCGTTGCTGCCGCCCCTGATGCCGCACTCGCGGCACAGCGCGTCGAGCTTGTCGCTGTCTACATCGGCGGCGCTGATGTTTTGCGCTGGACAGTTCTTTGCCAGCAGGCCCCGGATCAGGCTACTCGCCATGTTTCCGGCGCCAATGAATGCGATGCGAGTCTGATGCAAGGCTACTCCTTACGCGGTGCTGCCAACAAGGGCGCTATTCTAGCGCAATCGCCCTGGGCTGAATAACCCGAATTAGCGCGGGATCAGTCGCGCGGGCCGAAGAGCGCGGTGCCGAGGCGTATGAGGGTGGCACCCTCGGCGATAGCCGCCTCGTAGTCCTGGCTCATGCCCATGGAGAGAGTGTCCATCTGTGGTAGCCGCCGGCGCAGATCACTGTGCAGCGTGGCCAGCCGGCGGAAGGTCTGGCGCTGGCGCTGAAAATCCGCCTCTGGCGCGGGAATGGTCATGAGACCGCGCAGGGTCAGGCGCGGCAGCTCCGCCACCGCGGCGCAGAGCGTCTCCGCCTCGGCTGCCGCCACGCCTGACTTGGCGGACTCCCCGGAGAGATTGACCTGCACACACACATTCAGCGGGGGCAGGCCGGCCGGACGCTGCTCGCTCAGACGGCGGGCGGTCTTGCTGCGATCCACGCTGTGCACCCACGCGAACTGCTCGGCGATGGCCCGGGTCTTGTTGCTCTGGATCGGGCCGATGAAGTGCCAGTGACATCTCGCAGTGGCGAGCGCGCGAATCTTTTCCTCGGCCTCCTGCACGTAATTCTCACCGAACTCACTCAGGCCGGCGGCGAGCGCCTCACGTATGCTTGCCACTGACTGGCGCTTACTCACGCCGAGCAACGTCACGCTGCCGGCGGGCCGATCATACTTGCTCTCGAGCGTTGCAATCCTGCGCCGAATGAGGGCCACGTTTTCTGCTATGGTGGTCACGCTTTTGCCTGGAGAGGGTCTGTGATATTGCCCAAAGGACAGGTACTATAGGCAAGGCGTTGGCTAAAGGCCAGTGCTGACGGGCGCTGTGTGAGGAACGAGAGCAAGCCGCCTGTAAGTCGCTTGGACGATAAGTCGCTTGGACAGCCACCTGAAAAGAAAAGAAACAACAATCAACGTCTGTGCAGACCAGCACAGGCTTGAAAAGGATTGGGCAGATGGACATTACAGAATTACTCGGGTTTAGCGTCAAGCAGGGAGCCTCAGACCTGCACATTACCGCCGGCATGCCGCCGCTGATTCGCGTCGACGGTGATATTCGCCGCATCAATGTGCCGGAGATGGATCACAAGGAAGTTCATGCGCTGATCTACGAGATCATGAATGACAAGCAGCGCAAGGACTACGAGGAATTTCTGGAGACTGACTTCTCCTTCGAAGTGCCCAACCTGGCACGTTTCCGTGTCAATGCCTTCATGCAGAATCGCGGCGCCGCCGCGGTGTTTCGTACCATTCCTTCCAAAGTGTTGTCCATGGAACAGCTCGGCATGGGTGATACCTTCAAGAAGATCGCCGACGTGCCGCGGGGACTGATTTGCGTCACCGGCCCAACCGGTTCCGGCAAGTCCACCACGCTGGCGGCGATGGTCGACTACATCAACGACAACAAATACGAACACATCCTCACCATCGAGGACCCGATCGAATTCGTACACCAGAGCAAGAAATGCCTGGTGAACCAGCGCGAGGTGCACCGCGACACGCATGGCTTCAACGAAGCACTGCGCTCGGCTCTGCGGGAAGACCCGGACATCATCCTGGTGGGCGAGCTGCGGGACCTCGAGACCATTCGCCTGGCGCTGACTGCCGCCGAGACCGGCCACCTGGTGTTCGGCACCCTGCACACCACCTCCGCGGCCAAGACCATCGACCGCGTCATCGATGTATTCCCCGCGGCGGAGAAGGACATGGTGCGTTCCATGCTCTCGGAATCACTGCAGGCGGTGATCTCCCAGTCCCTGCTGAAGAAGCCCGGCGGTGGCCGGGTGGCGGCGCACGAGATCATGATGGGCACGCCGGCGATCCGCAACCTGATCCGCGAGGACAAGGTGGCGCAGATGTATTCCGCGATTCAGACCGGCGCCGGTTCGGGCATGCAGACTCTGGACCAGTGCCTCAAGGAACTGGTGCGCAAGGGCGCGGTGTCGCGTGAGGACGCCCGTTCCAAGGCCAAGATGCCGGAAAACTTCTAGTCCGGGCTAGCCCGATTGGCTGCTATCGCGATCAGGTCGCCGCGGCTTCCCGCCCGCGGCCCCGCATCAGTTCGGCGAACCAGTTCTCCAGGATGATTTGGGCGGCGACGTGGTCGATGGCGGTAGTCTTGCCCGGCCCCTGTTGCTCGATCACCTGCTCGATGGCTGCCCGCGAGGACAGGCGTTCGTCGAGGCCAAATACCGGCAGGCCGAAGCGGCCGTGCAGGCGCTTGCCGAATTTCACCGCCCGAAGCAGCAGCTCACTCTCACTGCCATCCATGTTGTAGGGTAGCCCCACGACCAGCGCGCCGGGTTGCCACTGCTCGATCAATGTTCCGATCTGAGTCCAGTCGGGGATCCCGTCGCGGGCCTTCAGGACGGTGAGTGGCTGGGCGCTGCCGGAGATGCTCTGGCCGGAGGCGACACCGATGCGCTGAGTGCCGAAGTCGAAGCCCAACGCCGTCACCGCCGCCTGGAGATCTGCGGGCAATCGCGGTAATGGTGGCTCGCCGCTCATGATCGTTCAGGAGTGACCCGCTTCCGGCGATATCTGCTGCAGGTCGATACCCAGCAGTGCCGCGGCCGCATTCGCCTTGCCGGCAAAGTCGGTGGAGAATAGCAGTTCGGTATCGGCTGGCGTCGTCAGCCAGGCGTTCTCACTGATCTCCCGTTCCAGTTGCCCGGCGTCCCAGCCGGCGCACCCCAGCGCCACCAGATAGTTCTCCGGGCCGTTACCGGCGGCGATGTCCTGGAGAATAGTGCGGGAGGTGCAGATGCTGATCTGCGGCGTCACCGCGATGGAAGAGTCCCAGTCGCGATCGGAGTCGTGGATGATGAAGCCCTTGTCCCGCTCCACCGGGCCGCCGGCGAGCACGTGCCGGCTGCGGAAGGGCCCCTCGGCGACGGCGCAGACAATGTCCAGTTCATCGAAGATATCGGCGACACAGGCCTCCAATGGCTTGTTGACGACGATACCCAGCGCCCCCTGTTCGTTGTGTTTCCACAGGTAGGTCACTGTATTGGCAAAATACGGGTCTGCCAGTTGCGGCATGGCTATGAGGAACTGGTTCTCCAGGTAGCCGGTTGTTGAATCGTCGGTCATGAGGCGGTGGCGGATGTGATTCAGTAGCTGGTGAGGGCGTTGCCCTCATGGAATCGCCAGGTGCGAATGATCTCCAGTATATCAGCTTCGGTGCGAATTGCCTCCGGGAACGGCTCGAAGGGCGCGGCCAGGGTAACAATCTCCACGGCGGCCTGGTCCAGTATGTTGTGGCCGGAGGACTGCAGTATCTCGATATTCGCCACCGAGCCGTCCGGACGCAGTGCGACCAGCATACGCAGGCTGCCGTAGATGCGGCTGCGGCGCGCCTGCTCTGGGTAGTTGACATTGCCCACCGCCTCGACACGCCGGCGCCAGTCATCCAGATACTGAGCGTCCTGGCTCCTTCTGGTTGACGCTGAGGAGATTGTGTAGCGCCGTGGACGTTTGGCGTATTCCTGGCGGCTGCGATCGAGCTGCGCCTGCAGGCTGGCGATGGCGAGACTCAACTCGTCCGGGGTGGGCTCTCCCTCCAGTGGCTGCTCCTGCTCCGGCTCATTCTCGTCCGTTTGCTGGCGCACGTCGACGCCATCGGCGAAGGTTGAGATGACCCGGGTGTCATCGAGCAGCTCCTCGCTGATCAGCTCCGGCGCCTGCGGCACGGGCAACACTTCCTGGATGGTGTCGGCGTTGAAGTCGGACTCGAAGGGGGTGCTGGTGGCCGCGGCCTCGTCCAGGACGCCGCTGCCGAGCTGGTTTTCCTGGGCCAGGAAATCCGCCTCATCCGGCGCCAGCTCGCTGCGGTACTGCGCCAGGGTGATCTCCAGCGCCGACTCGCTGCTGCTCTCTGTCAGGTAGGTGAAGCCGATGCCGAGAATGAGAATGGCGTGTACGCAGGCCGACAGGAAGACGGTAAAGCCGAAGCGTTCACTGGAGAGTTCGTTTTCTTCCGTTGCCATGGCATTCCCGATAGTGCCGGTCAGGCGCGTGCCGCCAGCTTCTGCTCGATACACTGCATCAGCTCACCGGCGATATCCAGACCCCGGTCCCGATCGATCTCGCGGATGCAGGTGGGGCTGGTGACGTTGATCTCGGTCAGATAGTCGCCGATGACGTCCAGACCCGCAAAGAGTAGCCCCTTTTCCTTTACTATCGGACCAACCTGGTCACAAATCCAGCGATCGTGTTCACTCAGTTCCTGCACCACGCCGCTGCCGCCGGCGGCTAGGTTGCCGCGGCTCTCGCCGCGGGCGGGCACCCGGGCCAGGACGTAGGGCACCGGTTCCCCGTCGATCATGAGGATGCGCTTGTCGCCCGCGGCGATCTCCGGGATGTACTTCTGCGCCATGATCTGGCGGCGGCCGCCCAGGGTCAGGGTCTCGATGATGACGCTGAGGTTGGCGTCGTCCTTCTTCGCCCGAAAGATGGAGGTACCACCCATGCCGTCCAGCGGCTTGAAGATGACGTCCTCATGCTGGCGGTGGAACGCCCGCAGTTTGTCATCCGCGGCGGCCACCAGGAACGGCGGGCAGCACTGGGGGAACTGGGTGGCAAACATCTTCTCGTTGCAGTCGCGCAGGCTCTGGGGGTCGTTGACGATCAGGGTGCCCTTGCCCTGGGCCTGTTCGAGCATGTAGGTGCTGTAGATATAATCCAGGTCGAAGGGCGGGTCCTTGCGCATGAGAATGACATCCAGCTCCGCCAGCTCACGGTCGTGGGAGTCGCCGAATTCGAACCAGTCGAGCGGGTCGTCGCGCACCGACAGCTCCTGCATGTAGGACCGGCACTTGCCCTGCAGCATGTACAGGTCGGTCTGCAGCATGTAGTGAATCTCCCAGCCACGACGCTGCGCCGCCAGGAGCATGGCGAGAGTGGTGTCCTTCTTTACGGTGATGGACTCGATGGGGTCCATTACCACGCCCAGTTTGATGGTCATTGCGAGTCGTTCCCGAGTGTGAGGTACCGGTGGTCCGTACGAGGAAGTGCCGGAAGCGGCGTTGATCGGTCAGGCGCAGATCATAGCTTACTTTGGCGGACCACGCGATGCGCCCGAGGCGGCAGCCAGCGGTCTCTTCTGTGGCGTAATGCGTTTATAATGGCGCTCGGTTTTCCAATAGACGGTCATCGTGAAGGTATTCGGATTTTTCTGGGGCATAGGCGGGGTCCTGCTGCTCCTGTGCTTCGCCATCTACCGGCTGGCGCCGCTGGCCTTCGAGCTGGCGAGCCTGCCGCTGACCCTGCTGCAGTGGGCGGCGCTGCTGTTCAGCATCGTCTATATGGCCTGGGCGGAGGGCTACAAGGGTTTCCACCAGGGCTTCGCCCCCCGGGTGGTGCGCCGCGCCCACTACCTGCACAGCAACCCACGGCTACGACACGTGCTGCTGGCGCCCCTGTTCTGCATGGGCTACATCCATGCCACTCCCCGGCGCCGGCTGCTCTCCATCGGCCTCACCCTGATGATCATCTGCTTCGTTCTCATCGCCCGCATGCTGCCCCAGCCCTGGCGCGGCATCGTCGATGCCGGGGTGGTGACCGGCCTGGTGCTGGGTATCGCCTCCATCTTCTATTTCCTCGCCGTCGCCCGGCACAATCCCGATGCCATCGCCGTGGCGACGGAAGTACCGGAACCGAGCTGAGCGGCCCGTTGCCATGACCGACGTTTCCGAACAGGGCCCCTGCGCCGTCGTCGTCACCTTCAATCCGCAGCTCGAGGTGTTGACGCCACTGCTCGTGCAGCTGAATGCACAATGCGACTTCGTCGTGATTGACAACTGCTCGGCCGCCGGCGACCGCATCGCGGCGATCACGGAGGGACTCACGCGCTGCGGCGAGCTCATGCGCCTGGGCGGTAACGAGGGCCTGGCGCGGGCCCTGAACATCGGCATCGAGTGGGCGCGGCAGCGCGGTCACGATCCGATCTTCCTGTTCGATCAGGATAGCCGGCCCGGCACGGATTTCATTGCCCGCATGCTGGCGGCGTGTGACGAGATCGAGAAGCTCTGCGAACGGCCTGTCGCCGCCATCGGCCCGCGCCTGGTGGACCCCCGCAACGGCCGGCGTACTCCCTTCAAGGTATTCGATCGGCTGTGGCGGCGCAGCGACCGGCCGCTGGCCGACGCGTCACAGCACTTTCAGGCGCACTTCCTGATTACCTCCGGCTGCCTGTTGAATGGCGCCCACCTGGACGCGATAGGGCCCATGAAGGAAGACTACTTCATCGACAACGTCGACCTGGAATGGTGTTTCCGTGCCCGCGCCCGCGGCTTCGAGCTGGCGGGCACCGACGCGGCCGAGCTCTTGCACGTGATCGGCGAGCATAGCGACAATCCGCTGGTCAGCGCCGGCCTCATGGCGCAGCACAGCCCCGAGCGCAGCTATTATTCCAGCCGTAATCGCCGCCACCTGTGGCATTGCGACTACGCTCCCCTGGGCTGGAAGCTGCGCGACCGCGTGCGCTTCCTGCTGAAAGCCTGCTGGCTGCTGTTGACCTCGTCCCGGCGCCGGCAGTACTGGCACAATATTCGCAACGGCCTGCGCGATGCCGGCAACCTGAGCCGACCACGATGAACGCAACGCCCAAGATTGCCGTACTGCTGTCCACCTACAATGGCGAGGCCTTCCTCGACATCCAGCTGCAGTCCATTGTGGAACAGACCTATACGAACCACGTGATCGTGGCGCGGGACGACGGCTCCCGGGACGGCACGCTGGCCCTGCTCAGGGAGTGGCAACGACAGCACCCGGAGCGCCTGTACCTGATCGCGGACTGTCCCGATAACCTTGGCGCCAGGGGCAGTTTCGCCTGGCTCGTCGACTACGTGCTGGCGCACAAGGCGGAACTGGAACTGGATCGGGCCTATCTGATGTTCTGCGATCAGGATGATCGCTGGTTCCCGCAGAAGATGGCGGTCGAGGTCGAGGCCATGCTGGCAGCCGAAGATGCCGGCGGCGACGACTTGCCGGTGCTGGTGCACAGCGACCTGCGCGTGGTCACGGAAGAAGAGGGGCTGATCGCCGAGTCCTTCGTGCGCTACCAGGGCCTGGAGATCGCGCGCAACCGCTTTCCCAACATGGTCATCAGCAACCTGGTTACCGGCTGCACGGTCCTGATCAACGAGCCGCTGGCGCACAAGGCTATGCCTGTTCCCGACGACGCCATCATGCACGACTGGTGGCTGGCGCTGGTGGCCGCGGCCTTTGGCCGCGTGGT
>JBBDSI010000260.1:0-4172 GCA_040905005.1 Pseudohongiellaceae bacterium | reverse complement strand
GCGGGCTTGCGACTCGCTGACGCTCGCGTCGCGCATCCCTGCGCTCACTTCGTGCTGCCTGGAAGGCCAGTGCCTGTGGAGGCCTTGGCTTTTTACCTACTGGGTCAGAAAATTCATCCCTGAATTTTCTGACCCGCGCCCGCCAATCAGCTGGCGCAGAAGCGTGGTTCTGCTGGTGATTGGCGGGCTTGCGACTCGCTGACGCTCGCGTCGCGCATCCCTGCGCTCACTTCGTGCTGCCTGGAAGGCCAGTGCCTGTGGAGGCCTGGGCTTTTTACCTACTGGGTCAGAAAATTCATCCCTGAATTTTCTGTCCCGCGCCCGCCGATCAGCGGCGCAGAAGTGCGATTCTGCTTGTGATCGGCGGGCTTGCGCTTCGGCTTCGCCTCGCGTCGTCCATCCATGGACTCACTTCGTGCAGCTACAGCGGTCAGTGCTTGTAGCAAATACGCTCGTTGCTGGATGCGGAAATTCTTTTGACCCGCGCCCGCCAATCAGCGGCGTAGAAGTGCGATTCTGCTTGTGATTGGGGGGCTTGCGCTTCGTCTCCGCCTCGCACATCCCTGCGCTCACTTCTTTCATTTTTCTGACTTCAGAGTGGATTCAACCCCGGAATCCTCAGAGTAAGGCACCCGAGCAAGGGCCGCTCGCCTTTTGATTCAAGCATTGACCGTCAAGGAGGCACGAAGTGAGCACAGGGATGTGCGACGCGAGCGCAGCGAGTCGCAAGCCGGCGAATCACCAGGAGAACCACGCTTCTCCGCCCGGGATTCGCCGGCGTGGGTCAGAAAATTCAGGGATGAATTTTCTGACCCAGTAGGTAAAAAGCGGATGAATTTTCTGACCCAGTAGGTTAAACGTAACTAAGGACTACGCCTGCGAAGATCGCGAGCCCCACCCAGTTGTTGTTGAGGAATGCCTTGAAGCTGGGGCCGGGCAGGCGGTTTCTGATCAGGTATTGCTGGTAGATCAGCAGGGCGGTGGCGGCCAGCAGGGCGAGGTTGAAGAAAAAGCCCAGCTGGAGTTGGCGGCCGACGAACCACAGGGCCAGCACGAACATGGCCTGTAGTGTGCCGATGAAGAAGCGGTCCATGTCGCCGAACAGGATCGCGGTAGACTTGACCCCTATCTCCCTGTCGTACTCCCGGTCCACCATGGCGTACTCGGTGTCGTAGGCGACGGTCCACAGGATGTTGGCGACGAACAGCAGCCAGGCCTGCACCGGCAGAGCGTTGGTCTGGGCCGAGAAGGCCATGAGGATCCCCCAGGAGAACGCCACGCCCAGCACCACCTGGGGCAGGTTGGTAAAGCGCTTCATGAAGGGATACAGGGCGATGACGAGCACCGCACCCAGCGACAGCAGGATGGTGAAGTGGTTGGTCAGCAGCACCAGCACCAGGCCGACCAGGGACAGGACCGCGAAGCAGTAGAGTGCGTCCTGGCGCGTTAGCAGGCCGCTGGCCAGCGGCCGGTCCTTGGTGCGCGCCACCTTGTGGTCGATGTTGTAGTCGGCATAGTCGTTGATGCAGCAGCCGGCCGAGCGCATTACCGCCGTGCCCAGCACGAAGATAAACACCAGCGCGACATCCGGCGAGCCCTCGCCGGCGATCCACAGCGCCGTGATCGTCGGCCACAGCAGCAACAGGATGCCGATGGGCCGGTCCGCGCGAGTGAGGGCGATGAAGGCGGGGAGTTTCTCCGCAAAACCGGGATGGCGCTTGCGCAGCCAGTCATGAAGGGGTTGCCAGGGGGCCTTGTTATTGCTCATCACGAAACTGCTAATCAGGACGAGGACGTAGGATAAAAGATTTCATGGAGCGGTGACACCGCGCGCGACAGCAAAGTTCGAAAGTCGTCTGCCAAGTACCTGTCGGACTCAGGCGATTTTAGCGAGCGCCTTGTATTGACGGCAGGCGGGGGCGCTGGACAGATGAGAATTTGCAGGGCAGGCCACTACCCCAGACTAGACGTTTACATAATTGACGCGATCGCCCAGCCAGCGTCGGATCAGGGGGTCCACCAGCTCGGGGTGTGAGCTCAGGATCAGGTCGGCCGCCCGCTTGACGTCGTCCAGCAGGCCGGCGTCGCGACTGATGTCGGCGATGCGGAAGGTCATCATGCCGGTCTGCTGGGTGCCCAGTACCTGGCCCGGCCCCCGCAGCTCGAGATCCTTCTCGGCGATGTAGAAGCCATCGGTGCTCTCGCGCATGACCTTGAGGCGCTGCCTGCCCAGTTGTGACAGCGGTGTCTGGTAGAGCAACAGGCAGTGACTCTGGCGGGCGCCGCGACCGACGCGGCCGCGTAGCTGGTGCAACTGCGCCAGGCCCAGACGTTCGGGGTTCTCGATGATCATCAGGCTGGCGTTGGGCACGTCCACGCCCACCTCGATCACGGTCGTCGCCACCAGCAGCTGAATCTCGCCGGCCTTGAAGCGCGCCATGACTTCCGCCTTCTGCGCCGGTTTCAGGCGGCCATGGATGAGGCCGATGCTGAGCCCCGGCATCTGTCCGGCCAGGGCGGTCGCCGTCGCCTCGGCGGCCTGGGCCTGCAGGGCCTCGGATTCCTCGATCAGCGTACACACCCAGTAGGCCTGGTTGCCCTCGCGGCAGGCCTGCTCGATGCGCCCGATGATCTCCTCGCGCCGCGTGGCGGAGATCAGCGCCGTGTTCACCGGCGTGCGCCCTGGCGGCAGTTCGTCGATGACCGAGCTGTCCAGGTCGGCATAGGCGCTCATCGCCAGGGTGCGCGGGATGGGAGTGGCGGTCATCACCAGTTGATGCGGACTCTCGCCGCGCCGCGCCTTGTCGCGCAGGGCCAGGCGCTGATGCACACCGAAGCGGTGCTGCTCATCGATGATGACCAGGCCCAGCCTGTGGTAATTAACTTCGTCCTGGAACAGGGCGTGGGTGCCGATGACCAGTTGGCACTGGCCATCGGACAGCGCCTCGAGGATGGTCTTGCGCGCGGCGCCCTTGGTCTTGCCGCTCAGCCAGCCAACCTGGATACCCAGCCCGCCAAACCAGCGCTGGAAGTTCAGCAGGTGCTGCTCGGCCAGGATCTCGGTGGGCGCCATCAACGCCACCTGATGGCCGCTACCGATAGCCTGCAGTGCGGCCAAAGCCGCCACCACGGTCTTGCCCGAGCCGACGTCGCCCTGCACCAGGCGCAGCATGGGATGCCCCGACTCCAGGTCTTTGCGTATCTCCCGGCTGACGCGTTGCTGCGCGCCGGTCAGGGTGAAGCCGAGCGCGTCGAGAAAGCGCCGGCGTAGATCGGGATCAGCATGCAACTTCGGTGCGTTGCGGGCCTGGCTGCGACGGCGAAACTGGCGCATGGCGAGACGGTGGGCCAGCAGCTCCTCGAAGGCCAGGCGTCTCTGGCCGGGATTGCTGCCGGCGCTGAGCCAGCCCAGCGGGGCGTCGGCCGGTGGCTGGTGGGCCAGGCGAATGGCCTCAACCAGTGGTGGCAGGGAGAGCGCCTGGCGCAGCGACTCCGGCAGCAACTCCTCGAGGAAGTCGGCCTGGTCGATGCGGGTCAGCGCCTGGTCGATTACCCGCCGCAGCCTGGGTTGCTGCAGGCCGTCGGTCGTCGGATACACCGGCGTCAGGCTGGTGCCGGCCGGCAGCTCCTCGCCGCCGTCCTCGAGGATGCGGTATTCGGGATGATAGAGTTCGAAGCCGCTGCGCCCCCGGCGCACCTCCCCGTAACAGCGCAACAGCTGCGCCTTCTCCAGCGCCTCGCGCTGGGCGGCGCTGAAGTGAAAGAAGCGCAGGCTGATGACGCCGGTACGGTCCCTGAGCAGGCACAAGAGGCTGCGCCGGCGGCCGAACTGGACAGAGGTGCCGACGATCTCACCCTGCAGTTGCACCAGGTCGCCGAGCGACACCGAGCCGATGGCTGCCAGCCGCGTGCGGTCTTCGTAGCGGTGGGGCAGGTGGAATAGCAGGTCGCGCACCTGGTGGATGCCCATCTGCCCGAGTTTCTGCGCCAGCGCCGGGCCGACACCGTTGAGACTGGTCAGGGCTTCCGGGGCTGCGACTGGTTCGGGCATGGCGGGGCTTGTCTGAGAGCTTCAGCGGGTTATAAGAGCTTCAGCGGTTTATTAGAGTGTTCAGCAGGTCACTAAGGTGTAGTACGGCCTGACCGGTTTGGCCAGCCAGCGCCGGGCACGG
>JBBDSI010000259.1:0-4176 GCA_040905005.1 Pseudohongiellaceae bacterium | reverse complement strand
CGAGCATGGTGACACCACGGTTCAGCAGGCCGAGCCGGTGGATCCAGCCGGTAGTCTTGCCGAGGTTGCGGCCGGGACGCTCGCTCTTGCGCTGACAGAGCCAGATCTGTCGCGGTGACTGGGGCACGGCCGCGTCGATACCCTCGATGCCGGCACGGGCCGTCAGCGACATGTCGATGCCCCATTCGGTCATGAAAGCGGGTATGTTCAGGCTTGGGGACTCGGCACCGTGCGCCAGGAATTCGGCCACATCGAAGCCGATGCCGCCGGCGCCGATAATGGCGACGCGTTTACCGACCGAGACCTTGCCGTTGATCACGTCGGCATAACTCGCGACTGCGGGATGCTCGATCCCGGGGATAGCCGGAACGCGCGGGCTCACCCCCGTGGCGAGGATGACCTCGTCGTAGCCCGAGGCGTTGAGCATGGCCGCGTCGACTCGGGTGTTCAGGTACACCGACACGCCGAGCCGTGCAAGCCGCACCGCGAAATAACGCAGGGTCTCCTGGAATTCTTCCTTGCCGGGGATGCGCCTGGCCAGGTTGAACTGTCCACCGATCTCGCCGGCTGCCTCGAACAGCGACACCTCGTGGCCACGCTCCGCCGCGGTGACGGCCGCCGCCAGGCCGGCCGGGCCGGCGCCAACGATCGCTATTTTGCGGCGCCTCACCGCGGGGCGGACTTGCAACTCCTGTTCGTGGCAGGCGCGGGGATTCACCAGGCAACTGGCCAGCTGGCCATTGAAGATATGATCCAGGCAGGCCTGATTACAGCCAATGCAGGTATTGATCTCATCCGCCCTGCCGGTGTCGGTCTTGTGCACGAACTCGGCGTCCGCCAGCAGCGGTCGTGCCATGGAGATCATGTCGGCATCGCCCCGGCGCAAGATCTCCTCGGCGACTTCCGGGGTGTTAATGCGGTTGGATGTTATGACCGGCACCGGGATGTGTTCGCGATATAAGGCCGTGACCCAGGTAAAGGCGGCACGTGGCACCTTCGTGGCGATCGTGGGAATCTGCGCCTCGTGCCAGCCGATGCCAGTGTTCATGAGCGTCACGCCCGCGTCGCAGAGGGCCTGGGCGAGTTCCACTGTTTCCGCGAAACTGCTGCCGCCCTCGACCAGATCCAGCATCGACAGGCGGAAGATAATGATGAAGTCCTTGCCCACCCGGCGCCGCACGCGCCTGACGATCTCCAGGGGCAGGCGCATGCGCCCGGCGAAGCTGCCGCCCCACTCATCGTCCCGCTGATTGGTGCGCGGGGCGATGAATTCGTTGATGAAATAGCCCTCCGAGCCCATGATCTCCACCCCGTCATAGCCAGCCTCGCGGCAGAACTCGGCGAACAGGGCGAAATTCTCGATTTCTTCCTCGATCTGCTGCGCGGTAGCTGCCTGCGGAACGAAGCGATTGATCGGCGCCTTGATGGGGGAGGGGGCGATGAGATTCTCGGTGCGGGAGTAGCGCCCGGTATGCAGGATCTGCAGGCAGATTCTCGTGCCGGCGCGGTGCACCTCGGAGGTGATCAGTCGATGCTTCTCCACCTGCCCCGGCATGCGAAACACCGGTTCCATGCCCTCGGGCAGACAGTGGCGGCTCGGCATGAAGCCGCCGGTAACGATCAGCCCTACGCCGCCACGGGCGCGTTCGCCGTAGAAGGAGGCCAGGCGCTCGTGACTGTCGGGAATATCCTCGAGACCGGTATGCATGGAGCCCATCAGAACCCGGTTAGGGAGGGTGGTGAATCCCAGGTTCAGGGGGCTTAACAGATGGGGAAAGTCGGCACGGGAGGGATTCATGATACCGATCGGTACAGGTTTGGATCGCGCCTGGCCGTTTTATTTGAGCTAGTGCTGGACGAGCGCACGCAGGGCGGCGATGTCCAGGAGCTCGATTTCCCGGTTCTTGACGCCGACCAGGCCCTTGCGCTGCAGGGAGGTGAAGATACGGCTGACCGTTTCCACCGTCAGGCCCAGGTACTCGCCAATATCGCTGCGCGTCATGGGCAGCAGGAAACGCTTGGGTGACAGCGAGACGCGGGCATAGCGGCTGGACAGGCCGAGCAGGAACGAGGCCGTGCGCTCTTCCGCCGAATAGCTGCTTAGTAGAGTGTGGATCTGCTGGTCCTTGGCGATCTCGTTGCCCATGATGGCGAAGAAATGATGCTGCAGGTTCGGCAGTTGATGGCTGAGACGCTCGAGCTGACTGAACGGGATCTCGCAGATTGAGGAGTGCTCCAGAGCCTGTATGGAGTTGCCATAGCGCTGGCTGGCGATGCCGTCCATACCGATGATCTCGCCGGGGAGGAAGAATCCGGTCACGCGGCCCTGGCCGTTGTCGCTGAGTACGTAGGACTTGAAGGAGCCGGAACGTACCGCGTAGACGGATTTGAATGCATCATTCTGCCGATAGATGTGTTCACCCTTCTTGTACGGACGATTGCGTTCGACGATCTCGTCCAGCTGGTGAATCTCGGTCTTGTTCAAGGCAATGGGCAGGCACAGCTCGTTGAGTCGACAGCTGGCACAGGAAATACTTGAATTGTGCGGGCAACTCTTGCGCGCCGGTTCAAGGCCCTGAACCTCGATCCTTTCCATCTTTGTGTACTTGTCAGTGTCTACCGTATTCATGCTCTAGTCCCAAATACCGGGTTAAGTTTGCCACCGATATCCGTGATTAACAATCATCGGGTTGGGGCGCGCGGGAATCGGGCGTGATAGTCTAGCATCCCGGTGAGGTCGCTGCCTCGTCGGGCCTGGTATTGATTCGCAAGTGACTATGCTGCGAAACTTGCTACCTGGGACCCTGGAAGCCTGAAAATAAAGCCATCGCAAGGAATCTACCATGCAAATGAAGAGCATACTGGTGGTTGTCGAACCGGACGCGGAGACACAGCCGGCCCTGGACAAAGCCGCCCAGCTGGCCCGTCATACCGGCGCGGCACTGGAACTGATGATCGCTGACTTCAACCCGTTTCTCGAGGACGGCTATTATTTCGATCCGCTGCAGGCCCAGAAGATGCGCTATGAGCACGGTGAGCAACGCATGCAGGAACTGGAGGCGCTCGCCGACCCCCTGCGGTCCCAGGGTCTCGATGTCAGCGTCGCTACGGCCTGGGGCAATCCCCCTCACGATGAGATCATCCGTCGGGTCAAGGAAACGGCGCCGGACCTGGTAGTGGCCTCCACGCGCCATCACAACAAGGTGGCGCGCCTGTTTCTGGCCAATGAGGACTGGGAATTGGTGCGCTATTGCCCGGTGCCGCTACTGCTGGTCAAGGCGCGAGCCTGGCCGGAAAAACCGGTGTTTGTCGCCGCCGTGGACCCCGATCATGCGCACGACAAGCCTGCGGCGCTCGACAACAAGATCATCGCCGTCGTCAAGGCCATGGCAGCCGTCGAGGATGACAACGTGCATCTGTTCCATTCGTCCTGGCTCCCACCGCTGTCCGGTGTCTACCCTCTGGTCGCCGATCGCGACGGCGAGGAAGACAAGCTGGGCAAGCTGGCCGCCCGCAACGACGTGGCGGAGGAGAATTGTCATCTCAGCGACCAGGCGATAGCGGAGTCCCTGCCGGAGCTGGTAGCCGAACTGAAGGTCAGCGTGGTGGCCATGGGCGCGGTCTCGCGTTCGCGACTGGACCGGGCCTTGATCGGCAATACCGCCGAGCGGCTGCTGGACCACCTGGACTGCGACATACTGGTAGTCAAGCCCGACGAGATGCCAGCCCTGAGCGAATACCTCGTCTAATCCGGGCTTAAGCCGGCGACTTAAAGTCGGCGCGGGCCACGCCGCAGAAAGTCCCTGTTGTTCGATGACTCCCTGAACGAAAGCTTGGCCTCGCACTCGGAGCGCGAGGCAGTTTGACGCGTATCCTGTGTCTCTGGACCACCTTGGCGTGCTTTGCGTCTTGGCGAGAGACCCAATGCTCTGCTCGATCGTAGCCTCGGCGCAGGCGCGTCTCTGGTGCTTCTTCCGGCCAACTGACAAACGTTTTCTCGCCAAGACGCCAAGACGCCAAGACGCCAAGCACGCCAAGCACGCAGAGTTGCAGGGGATAACTGAGAGGCAAGCCGCTCTTAATCGTCGTCCTGGCCGACATGGACGGTCAGGACGTCACAGGTGGCGCCGTGTAGCACCTTGTTGGCGGTGGAGCCGAGCAGAATCTTCCACCCCG
>JBBDSI010000258.1:0-4186 GCA_040905005.1 Pseudohongiellaceae bacterium | reverse complement strand
ACTCTTTTGGGTAATCGGGCGTCCGCAGTAGGTAGTTCATGAATAGTCCGGGCTATATATTGGGCGCCAGATACATAATTCAAGCTGGATTTTCGTCATTGGTTGCGGCTGGCAGGGCGGTCGGAGGAGTGGGAGGGGTAAGCATTTCCGGGCCGTGCGAGGCAGGGATGCCGAGCCCGAGCTTACAGGGACGTACTTGTAGCGTGCCCGGAAATGTTTACCCCTCCCACTCCCGGGCAGTAATCACACGCATGGTAAGCGAGAAAAGAAAAATGGTGCCGAAGGCCGGACTTGAACCGGCACGAGCGAGGCTCACTACCCCCTCAAGATAGCGTGTCTACCAATTCCACCACTTCGGCAAATTCATTAAAAAGTACGCCGTGACTAGCCACCGTTAGGCAGCGTCGGCACGTCGCCGGTTGAGCTGGCGGGCGCCGGCTCGTCCTCTAGTGCCGGTACGTCCGACTGCTGGCTGGAGGCTGCGCTTTCCTGCTGCTGCAGCAACTCCGGATTGGCCACCGGTGCTCCGGAGGCGGGCACAACCCCGGCCTGATTACGCGCGAAGATCGCCAGCGACAGGCTCGTCACGAAGAATATGGTGGCCGCAATCGTCGTGGCCTTGACCAGGAAATTGCCGGTACCGGATGAACCGAATACCGTCTGCGAGGCGCCGGCACCGAAGGATGCGCCGGCATCGGCGCCCTTGCCTTGCTGCAGCAGCACCAGGGCGACGATGGCGATGGCCACGATAACGTGAATGATTACGATCAGGGTTTGCATGAGTTAATCCGCAGTTTTACAAATAGCTATGAATTCATCGGCCTTCAGGGAGGCTCCGCCCACCAGGCCGCCGTCAATGTCCGCCTGGCTGAACAATGCGCCGGCACTATCCGCCTTGACACTGCCTCCGTAGAGTATCGGCAAGTGGTCGGCTATCGCCGCCGCCTGCCCGTGCAGATGCTCGCGTATGCTTCGATGCACGGCCTGCGCCTGCTCCGGCGTCGCCGTCTGCCCGGTGCCGATGGCCCAGACAGGCTCGTAGGCGACTATCGCGCCACTCAGGGCGTCGCTGCCGACCTCGTCGATGACGGCATCCAGTTGTCCCAGCACCACCTCTTCGGTAATGTCCTGCTGTCGCTGCTCCAGCGTCTCACCGATACAGAGGACCGGCGTCATGCCGGCATTCAGCACCGCCGCAAACTTCTGCGCGACCAGAGCGTCCGACTCGGCAAACACATGGCGGCGTTCCGAGTGGCCCACGATAACATAGTGCACTCCGTACTCCACCAGCATAGCGGCAGCCACCGCGCCCGTGAAGGCGCCCTCGGGAGCGGGATGGGCATCCTGAGCACCCAGCCTGATCCGGCTGCCAGCCAGCAGGTGCTGCACGTGCCCCAGGTGTAAATGGGTCGGGCAGACAGCGATCGCAACCGACTCGGGAATATCCCCACTGGACCGTGTCAGCTCGTCCAGCAGCCGCCTGATGAAATCAAGCGAGCCGTGCATTTTCCAGTTGCCTATTACCAGACGGGGACGCATGCAGAGAAATTCCAGTACGCACCGGAAGCCGGCCAAAAACGGCCGCCAATACTAACCACTTTACCAGGGGCTTGCAATATCAGGCAGTTACCCGCCGTGCCGGGACACTCAGTTCCGACCGCACCACATCGGCGAGTTCATTGGCCAGCTGCTGCACCGTGTCGGCATCCTCGCCCTCGACCATGACCCGAACCACCGGCTCGGTGCCGGAGGGCCTTAGCAGGACCCGGCCAGTTTTGCCGAGTCTCTTTTCCACGCCGGCCACCGCGGCCTGCACCGCGCTATTCGAGGCCACGTCAACTTTCTCCTCCAGGCGCACGTTGACCATGGTCTGCGGCAGCTTGTGCATCTTCGCCTTGAGGGAAGCCAGCGACTGCTCGCAATGCACCACCGCCGCCAGCGCCTGCAAAGAGGAGACGATACCGTCGCCGGTGGAGTTGATGTCCAGGCAGATGATGTGGCCGGATGACTCGCCGCCCAGCAGCCAGTCACGCCTGTGCAGTTCCTCGAGGACATAGCGGTCCCCCACCCTGGCACGGACAAAGGGTACGCCCAGAGCATCCAGCGCCAGTTCCAGACCCAGGTTGCTCATCTGGGTACCCACGACACCACCGAAATCCACATTCTGACGACGACGTTCCCGCGCGATGACGTAAAGTATTTCGTCGCCATCGACAATTTCGCCCTTGTGATCAACCATGATCACCCGGTCGCCGTCGCCGTCGAAGGCGATGCCCATGTCGGCTTTCTCGGCCAGGACAGCTTGCGCCAGCGACTCTGGCGAAGTGGAACCACTGCCGACATTGATATTGAAGCCGTCCGGATTCACCCCGATGGCCTTGACCTTCGCCCCCAACTCCTCGAATACAGCCGGAGCGATGTGATAGGTGGAGCCATGGGCGCAGTCGAGGACGACCTTGATGCCGTTGAATTTGATATTGGAGCCGACCGTGCTCTTACAGAACTCGATGTAGCGGCCGGCGGCGTCGTTGATGCGGGAGGCCTTACCCAGGGCATTGGAAGCCAGCGTTGTCATGTCCTGCTCGAGATACTTCTCAATCGCCAGTTCCACCTCATCCGGCAACTTGGTGCCGGCGCTGGAGAAGAACTTGATGCCATTGTCTTCGAAGGGATTGTGGGAGGCGCTGATGACGATGCCGGCCTGGGCGCGCAGGGTGCGGGTCAGATAGGCAATGGCTGGCGTGGGCATGGGACCGGTCAGCTGAATGTCGACACCGGCGGCGGTGAGCCCCGCCTCCAGCGCCGCCTCGAACATGTACCCGGAGATGCGAGTGTCCTTGCCGATGAGGATCTTGTTGCGGCCATTGCCGCGCTGGGCAAAGACTTTACCCGCGGCCCAGCCCAGCTTGAGCATGAAATCCGCGGTGATTGGCGACTCGCCGACGGTGCCACGAATCCCGTCGGTACCGAAATATTTTTTCTCTTGGCTGGACATTAATTCGATTTCTTCTATTAGTTACGCGTATATTAGTTCCGCGTAAGCGGCATCCTGCGCGCGTCAGTAATCATACTCTCTATAATCTTAACCCCGTTGTCACTCTCGTATACAGGTATCAGGTAAATACCAGGGCCAATATCAGGTATTTCCCCGGGCCTGAGTTCACGGTCCCTCGCCAGGACTCCGGCGCGCCTGGTCGTCAGGCGTCCCTGCAGGCGCAGTGTACTCTAATCGCGTCCATGGTAGCAGCCACGTCGTGTGTGCGCACGACCCTCGCGCCTCGTTCCATGGCCAGCACGGCTGCGGCGAGACTACCGGCAAGGCGCTGGTCCAGCGCGCGCTCGGTCACTGCCGCGATCATCGACTTGCGGGACACCCCCACCAGCACGGGCAGCCCGATCGCGGCCAGGGCATCCAGCTCGCGCAACAGGCGATAATTGTGCGTAACCGACTTGCCAAAGCCGAAGCCGGGATCGATGAGCAGTCGTGAGCTTGCCATGCCGGCCTGCAAACAGCGGTCTACTCTGGCCTGCAGGAATTCTCGCACTTCGGCGACGACATCGTCGTAATGAAACGTCTTCTGCATGCTGCGTGGCTGCCCCTGCATGTGCATCAGGCAGACTGCCACCGAAGACTCGCTGACAATCGTCAACGCGCGCTCGTCGGCCAGGGCACGGACGTCGTTGATCAGTTCCGCACCAGCCGCTATCGCCGCAGACATGACCTCGGGCGAGCTGCTGTCGACGGAGATACAGACATCGAGATTGCGGTGGATGGCTTCCACCACCGGGATGACGCGATCCAGCTCTTCCCCGATGCCGACCGCGCTCGCACCGGGGCGCGTCGACTCACCGCCGATGTCCACGAAGGTGGCACCCTCGGCGACCATGGTCTCGGCGCGGCGCAGTGTCTGATCGACGTCGACGCGGAAACGGCCACTGTCGCTACAGCCGAGCTGGGAACCATCGGAAAAGGAGTCTGGCGTGGTATTGATGACGCCCATGCAAACCGGAGCCGACAGGTCTATCTGTCTGGCTCCGGCATGGAGGATGGGATCCACTGGGTCTTCGAGGCGAGGCGAGCCTAGCCCGGACTATTCATGAACGGCCGTAGCGAGGGCGTCGAGATGCCTGATAAGACAGCGTGGCGCGGACCGGAAGGCGCACAGGCGTACTTGACTGTACGTCG
>JBBDSI010000257.1:2112-4201 GCA_040905005.1 Pseudohongiellaceae bacterium | reverse complement strand
GTGACCAGCGGACTGGATCTCAGCCGTGACGAGATGGTGGCGGTCATGCGCGACATCATGTCCGGCGCCACCACCGACGCCCAGAACGCGGCCTTCCTGGTGGGGCTGCAGATGAAGGGCGTGAAGGCCCCGGAACTGCTGGGCGGCGCCACCGTCATGCGCGAGCTGGCGACACCGGTGGCGGTGGCCGACAAGACCCACCTCGTTGACACCTGCGGCACCGGCGGCAGCGGCTCGAACAAGTTCAATGTCTCCACCGCCAGCGCCATCGTCGCCGCGGCGGCGGGCGCGAAGGTGGCCAAGCACGGCAATCGCGGCGCCACCAGTGTCAGCGGCAGCGCCGACGTGCTGGAGGCGGCGGGCGTGCGCCTGGACCTGACGCCGGAACAGGTGGGTCAATGCATCACCGAGGTCGGCGTCGGCTTCATGTTCGCGCCGGCGCACCACAGCGCCATGAAGCATGTGATCACCGCGCGCAAGGAGATCGGCGTGCGCACGGTGTTCAATCTGCTGGGACCGCTGACCAACCCGGCCGGGGCTCCCAACCAGGTGCTGGGCGTGTTCGATGCGGCGTGGATGCCCCTCATCCTGGAGGTGCTGAAGGAACTCGGCAGCCGCCACGTGCTGGTGGTGTCGGCCCAGGACGGGCTGGACGAGATCAGCATCTCGGCGCCGACGCGGGTTGGTGAATTGAAGGACGGGGAGATTCGTGAATTCACCCTCTCGCCCGACGAGTTCGGTATCGCGCTCTATCCCGATTTCAAGTCGCTGCAGGTGGACAGCGCCGAGGCCTCGCTGGCCAAGGTCAAGGCGGCCCTGGCCGGCAGCGAGCAGGCGGCCAGTGACATCGTCGCGCTGAATGCCGGCGCCGCGATCTATACCGCCAATCTCGCCGCCGACCTGGGCGCCGGCGTGGCCCGCGCCCGCGAGGTCATTGCCAGCGGCGCGGCCACGAAGAAGCTAGAAGAACTCGTCGAATTCACCCGCTCGCTGGAAAGCTGACATGACCACTATTCTCGATCAGATCATCGCGCACAAGCGCGATGAGGTGGCGGCGGCCAGGCGTCGCGTGAGCTCGACCGAACTGGAGTCGCGCCTGCGCGACGCCGACCCCGTTCGCGGCTTCGCCCGCGCCATGGCCGAGCGGGTCGCCGCGCGCAAGCCGGCGGTGATCGCCGAGATCAAGAAGGCCTCTCCCTCCCAGGGCATCATTCGGGAAGACTTCGCACCGGCGCAACACGCCAGGGATTACGCAGACAGTGGCGCCACCTGTCTTTCGATCCTGACCGACCGGGATTTTTTTCAAGGCAGCGACGAGGACCTCGCCGAGGCGCGCGGCGCCTGCAGCATCCCGGTGATCCGCAAGGACTTTATGATCGATCCGTACCAGATCGTCGAGTCCCGCGCCCTGGGGGCGGACTGTATCCTGCTGATCGTCGCCGCGCTGGCGCCCTCGCAGCTCGGCGAGCTCGCGGCCTGCGCAAAAGAGACGGGCATCGACGTCCTCGTGGAGGTACACGACGCCCGCGAACTGGAACGGGCGCTGGACCTGGATACGCGGCTGATCGGCATCAACAACCGCGACTTACACAGTTTTGACACAAAACTGCAAACTACGCTTGATCTAATGGGGGAAATCCCGGCCGATAAGGTGATTATCACCGAAAGCGGGATTCACACCATTGCCGATGTAGAGGTCATGCTTGATAATGGCGTGTATGGATTCCTCGTTGGTGAATCCTTCATGCGCGCAGCGCACCCTGGCCAGAAGCTTCGAGAATTATTCGCTCCCCATGGTTGAACTGGACGATTCGAAATCAATAGAGACCGAACGGTCTGAAACCCCGACTCCTCCCCCGAGGAAGAAAGGCCTTGCGCGCCTGGTAGCCGCCACCGGCTACTCGGCGGCAGGACTGCGCGCCGCCTTTCAGAGCGAGGCGGCGATTCGCATGGAAGTGGCCGGCTTCCTGGTTCTGGCCCCGCTGGGCCTGTGGCTGGGTGGATCGATGATCGAGAGGGTGCTGCTGGTGGGTAGCCTGGTGCTGGTCTTCATCGTCGAGTTGCTCAACACCGGCATCGAGAAGGTGGT
>JBBDSI010000257.1:0-2012 GCA_040905005.1 Pseudohongiellaceae bacterium | reverse complement strand
TCCTCTCTCCTCAGTCCTCTGTCATCTGGTATTGTGCACCACGATCGTCTTGCCAGAGACGCTGATCAGATCCTGCTCTTCCAGCGTCTTGAGGACGCGTCCGGCCATCTCCCGTGAACAATTGACGATGCGACCGATCTCCTGGCGGGTGATCTTGATCTGCATGCCGTCGGGGTGGGTCATGGCGTCCGGTTCCTTGGCCAGTTCCATCAGGGTGCGGGCGATGCGACCGGTGACGTCGTAGAAGGCCAGGTCTCCCACCTTGCGCGTGGTGTTGCGCAGGCGATGAGCCATCTGCTGACCGATGGTGAAGACGATCTCCGGGTGGGAGCGGATGTAGGAGTTGAAATTGGCGTAGCTGATCTCGGCGATCTCGCACGCCGTGCGGGCGCGGCACCAGGCGCTGCGTTCCTCGGCCTGCTCGAACAGACCCATCTCACCGAAAAAGTCGCCGGGGTTCAGATAGGCGATGACCACTTCCTTGCCGTCGTCATCCTCGAGAATAACCGATACCGAACCCTTGATGATGTAATACAGGGTGTCGCACTCATCACCTTCATAGATGATCGTGGCGCGATTGGGATAGCGCCGACGATGGCAGTGGGACAGGAAATTATCCACGTCCTCTATGTGTGGCGTGATAGCCATTAATGCCATTTGTGACACTCCTCGTTCTCCTTAAGGAGACCCGGACCATGAATGGGTGAACCATAAGCCCAGCACATTCAATAACTTAATCCAGGACTCTTTTAAATGTATAGCACATTTACGGGGCAATTGTGAGATTCGCATCACATTACCCAGCCCACCACACGGTGTACTGCCGCGCCTTCTTGCGCGCCGCTGTGCCGCGCGGGGAACTATGGTAGTCTTGCCCGCCTCGCGTAAGGAGCCGGCGCCGGCTGTCGCCGACAGCGGTCTCCGATCCTTGTAACTGTATCGGTAGCACTGCGCTAATCCTTGACCGCTACAGACGGGGCACAAATCGGGAGTCGTGCAATGAAGGTTCGCATCAAGTGGATAGAGAATGTCATGTTCGTCGGTGAGTCGGGCAGCGGCCATGCCATCGTGCTGGACGGCGCACCGGAATCCGGCGGCCGCAACCTCGGCATGCGGCCGATGGAGCTGATGGCCATGAGTGTCGGCAGTTGTTCGTCCTTCGACGTGGTGACCATTCTCAGGAAGGCGCGCCAGCAGGTCACCGCTTGCGAGGCCGAGGTCGAAGCCGTGCGTGCGGAGTCGACGCCGGCGGTGTTCGAGTCCATTCACCTGCATTTCAAGGTGGCGGGCAGGGACCTCAGCGAGAAGCAGGTGGCGCGCGCCATCGAGTTATCGGCGGAGAAATACTGTTCCGCCTCCATCATGCTGAAGAACGCCGGCGTCAGGGTGACGCACGACTTCCAGATTGTTGCCGACAGCGAGTCGGATGAAGTCAGCTAAACGCGGTAGGTCGTTGTCTTCATGACCCTTGAGAACAGGGACATGGCCTGACGCACGGGCAGGGGCAACTCGGTGCCACCGGCTGCGCGTGCCGTCTCGCCGTGCGCCTTCTCGTCGATGATCATCTGCTCGAGTATCACCCTGCTGCGCGCATCCGCTTCCGGCAGACGCTGCAGGTGCTCCTCGAGATGTTCACACACCTGCTGTTCGGTCTCGGCCACGAAGCCGAGACTCCAGCGATCGCCCGCCAGGCCCGCCACGGCGCCCATGCCGAATGACAGGGAATACCAGAGGGGATTGAGCAGGCTGGGGCGGGCCTCGAGTTGCTGCAGGCGTTCCTCGCACCAGGCCAGGTGATCCACCTCTTCGGCGGCCGCATGTTCCATGGCCTGGCGTACCTCGCCCAGACGGGCGGTGGTCGACTGCCCGGCATAAAGCGCCTGGGCGCACACTTCTCCCGTATGATTGATACGCATGAGCCCGGCGGCATGCCTGCGTTCCTGTTGGCTCAGTTCGTCTTTTTGTTCTGCAGTCTGCACCGCTGCCGCGGGGGATGGGCGCGCGGCGTGGGA
>JBBDSI010000256.1:0-4225 GCA_040905005.1 Pseudohongiellaceae bacterium | reverse complement strand
TGACACACAGTGACGGCCGGATGACGGGACGCCAGGAACCTGTCGGACTCAGGCTCTTAGCCCGGTTTTTTCTTCGCGGTTTTGCGGGCCGGCGCCTTCTTGCTTGCCTTTTTCTTCTTCGCCTTGGCCTTCGTCTTTTTTGCCTTGGCCGGCTTGCTCACATCCCATTTGCCGTCGCGATAGAAGGCCTTCCAGCCGGTGGGTTTCTTGTCCAGCTCGCTCTGTACGTACTGCTCCCTGGTCTTGCGTGAGTAGCGCACGAGAGTCTTGTTGCCCTTGTCATCCTCGGTCGGCGCCGAGAACAGGAAGCTGTATTTCGGGTCGATCTCGTCCTTGTGCGGCAGCAGTTCCTCCACCAGGGGGGCGCGTGTTTCCCGGTTTTTGGGGAACTGGCTGGCGGCGAGGAACAGCCCGGAGGCGCCGTCGCGCAGGATGTAGTGGTCTTCCACCGTCTCACAGGGCAGCTCGGGCATCGGCACCGGGTCCATCTTCGGTGGCGCCGGTTCGCCGCTGCGCAACAGCTTGCGGGTGTTCTTGCAGTCCTCGTTGGTACAGCCGAAGTACTTGCCGAAGCGTCCCGTCTTGAGCTGCATGTCCGCGCCACACTTGTCGCACTCGATGACCGGGCCGTCATAGCCGCGAATCTTGAAGGTGCCGTGCTCCACCTCGAAGCCCGGGCAGTCGGGATTGTTGCCGCAGACATGGAGCTTGCGCTTCTCGTCGATCAGGTAGGCATCCATGGCGGTGTTACACAGCTTGCAGCGATGCTTCTTGCGCAGCAGGAGGTTTTCCTGGGCCTCCGCTTCCTCGGCGCTGTCGGTACGGATCGCCTCCTCGCCCGGCGTCAGGTTGACGGTGCTCTTGCAGCGCTCCTTGGGCGGCAGTGAATACCCCGAGCAGCCAAGGAAGACGCCGGTGGAGGCAGTGCGGATCTGCATGGGACGGCCACACTTGGGACAAGGGATGTCGGTGTCGGTGGGGTCATTGGTGCGCATCCCCCCCTCCTTCTCCTCGGCCTTTGCCAGCTGACTGGTGAAGCCCTCGTAGAAATCGTTCAACAGCCTCTTCCAGTCCTTGTGTCCCTCGGCAACGTCATCCAGCGAATCTTCCATCTTCGCGGTGAAGTCGTAGTTCATCAGGTCGCTGAAGCTCTCCTGCAGGCGCTCTGTGACGATGTCGCCCATCTTCTGGGCGTAGAAACGCTTGCTCTCCACCTTGACGTAACCGCGATCCTGGATCGTGGAGATTATCGAGGCATAGGTGGAGGGCCGGCCGATATCGCGTTTCTCCAACTCCTTGACCAGACTGGCCTCGGTGTAGCGCGGCGGCGGCTTGGTAAAATTCTGCAACGGTTCGAGTTGCTGCAGCGTCAGTGTGTCGCCCACGGCGACGTCGGGCAGCACCACGTCCTCCTCTTTCGACGGCATGACCTTGAGGTAGCCATCGAACTGCATGATGCGGCCCTTGATGCGCAGCTCGAACCTGTCGGCCGCGACCGTGATGGTGCTGCTCAGATAGCGCGCCGGGGGCATCTGGCAGGCGACGAAGTATTGCCAGATTAGCCGGTACAGGCGCACCGCGTCGGCCTCCATGTCCTTCATCTGCTCGGCCTGCACCCGCACATCGGAGGGCCGGATCGCCTCGTGGGCCTCCTGGGCGCCCTCCTTTGAACTGTAAAGCTGTGCTTTTTCCGGTAGATATTGTGCGCCGAAGCTCTTCTCGATGAAGCCCCGACACTGGGCGATAGAGTCGTTGCTGAGGTGCGTGGAGTCGGTACGCATGTAGGTTATATGGCCGGCCTCGTACAGGCGCTGGGCCATCATCATGGTCTTCTTGACGCCGAAGCCCAGGCGGGTGCTGGCGGCCTGCTGCAGTGTCGACGTGATTAGCGGCGGCTTGGCCTTGGAGGACGTGGGCCGGTCCTCGCGCTTGGCGATCCTGTATTCGGCCTCGCGCAGAATCGCCAGAGCCTCGTCAGTCGTTTCCTTGTTGTTGGGGCGGAAATTTTCGCCCGCATCCTTCACGACCTGACAACGCAGCTTGCTGTCGTCCTGTGCTTCCAGCCGCGCGTAGACCTCCCAATATTCCTCGGGGATAAAGGCGCGGATCTCCCGCTCCCGCTCGACGATGAGGCGCACCGCCACCGACTGGACGCGGCCGGCCGAGAGTCCCCTGGCCACCTTGGACCAGAGCAGCGGCGACACCATGAAGCCGACCACACGGTCGAGAAAGCGTCGCGCCTGTTGCGCCTCGACATAGCGCATGTCCAGTTCGCCGGGCACGGAGAACGCCTCGGAGATCGCACGCTCGGTGATCTCATTGAACACCACGCGCTTGTAACGCCCGGGATCGCCCCCGATCGACTCCTTCAGATGCCAGGCTATTGCCTCTCCTTCGCGGTCAAGGTCCGTGGCCAGATAGATGTTGTCGGCGTCCCTGGCGAGCTTCTGCAATTCGGCTACGACTTTTTCCTTGCCAGGCAGAATCTCGTATCTGGCCTGCCAGTCGTTGTCCGGGTCGATGCCCATGCGTGTAACCAGTTGCTGCTTCGCCTTCTTCTTCTTGTAGACGGCTTTTTCCTCCGGACCCATCTTCCGCGTGGCCGCCGCGGCTCGGGCACGGGCCTTGGCGTCAACGGGCTTGCCGTTGCCACTCGTGGGGAGGTCCCGAATATGACCGACGCTGGACTTGACCACGAACTCGGGACCGAGATACTTGTTGATGGTCTTGGCTTTGGCCGGGGACTCGACGATGACGAGGGATTTGGGCATGGACTTCCGGTTAAGTTGACAGGAATTGCGCCTGACGGCGTTCAATGGGGCGACATATATAAGGGCAAGTGAAGAGCGGGTCAAGTTTTCACTGTGAAAAATGTTAAGCGGCTAACCTTCCACGACCCCTCCCGCAGATGAAAAAGCCCCGCTCACAGCACCCTGGCCCGGACTATTCATGAATAGTCCGGGCTAGAATGGGGTATTTTTGCAGGTCATGGCCTGCACCGATATCCGGGAGTGACCTGAAAGTCGAAGGTGCAACTGGCAAGTAGTGGGGTAATCCCCGGTCGCTTACCGGAGCAATGCAAGATGAATGCCACTGCGCAGCGGCAGCCGCAGGGTGTGAGTCCGTGCCTTCAGAATACTTTAAACGTGCCAGCTCTATTTCTTTAACAAAAAGCACGCTCCTAACCCGCACTATTCATGAATAGTCCGACCTAAATCTCCACCTCGTGGAGCCAACCGTAGGCATCGGCGCGCTCGCCCTTCTGAATGCCGACGAGTTCATCGTAGAGTTTCTGCATGACCGGGCCGACACTGTCGGGGTTGTCGCCGACGTCGTGCCAGGCATCATCGAACCAGATTCGCCCTACGGGCGACAGCACGGCGGCGGTGCCACAGGCGGCGATCTCCCTGAAGCGCGAGAATTCCGTGCGCAGCTCGATGGGACGCGCCTCGGTCTTCATGCCGAGTCCGCTGGCGGCAATCTCCATCAGTGAGCGGCGGGTGATACTGGGCAGAATAGCGCTCGACTTCGGTGTCGCCAGGCTACCGTCGTCCATGGCGATAATAATGTTGGCGGAGCCAGCCTCATCGATGAAACGCCCCTGGGCGGCATCGAGATACAGGGCCTCGCTGGCGCCCAACTCCTGCGCCTTGCGCGTCGCCAGCAGACCGCCGGCATAGTTGGCGCCTACCTTGAAGCTGCCGGTGCCACGGGGAGCGGCGCGGTCATAGTCCGATACCGCCAGGCTGATGACCGCCATGCCCGCCTGTTTGTAATAGGGACCGACCGGTGAGACGAAGACGCGGAATTCATACTGCTTGGCAGGCTTGAGGCCCAGGTTCTCGCCGACGCCGATGAGCATGGGGCGGATGTAAAGCGCGGCGCCCGATCCATAAGGCGGAATCCAGGCGTGATTGGCGCGCACAGCCTCGCTAACCCCGCGCATGAATAATTCTGCGGGTACCTCCGGCATCAGCAGGCGACCCGCCGCGAGATTCATGCGCTCACTGTTGAGATCGGGACGGAACAGCAATACCCGGCCGTCCTGCGCGGTCTGTGCCTTCATGCCTTCGAAGCATTGCTGGGCATAGTGCAGCGAGGGCGCGCCCTCGTGCACGCCGATCATCTCGTCCGTGATCAGCTCGCCATCATTCCAGCCGCCGTCACTGTAGAGTGCCGAAAACCGGTAGTCAGTCTTGTGATACTGAAAACCAAGCTGAGACCA
>JBBDSI010000255.1:1447-4275 GCA_040905005.1 Pseudohongiellaceae bacterium | reverse complement strand
CTTAGAAAGTTACCTTAAAGAGTTATCTGAAAAGCTATCCAAGGGTTCCAGTCGAACAAGTTAATTGATGTGGTCACAGGCTCTGACCACTACGGAGGTAAAGGTGCAAAACCAAATTTTTGAACTGCAGTTTGCGATGGATACGTTCTATTTCCTGGTGTGCGGCGCGCTAGTCATGTGGATGGCCGCCGGCTTCGCCATGCTGGAGGCCGGACTAGTCCGCTCCAAGAACACCACCGAGATTCTTACCAAGAACGTCGCGCTGTTCGCGATCGCCTGTACCATGTACCTGGTCTGCGGTTACGCGATCATGTACGACGGTGGGATCTTCCTGTCCGGCATCACCACGGTGGCCGAGATGGATGATGCGGCGGTTGCGGAGATTCTCGCGGCCTCGAACGAAGCCGGCTTCGGTGACATGGGAGAATACGCCGGCGCGTCCGACTTCTTCTTCCAGGTCGTGTTCGTCGCCACCGCCATGTCCATCGTCTCCGGTGCCGTGGCCGAGCGCATGAAGCTGTGGGCCTTCATGGCCTTCGCCGTAGTCATGACCGGCTTCATCTATCCGATGGAAGGCAGCTGGACCTGGGGCGGCAAGGACGTCCCGTTCATCGGTGCGCTGAGCTACAGTGACTATGCCGGTTCCGGCATCGTGCACCTGGCCGGTGCCACGGCGGCCCTGGCAGGTGTTCTCCTGCTCGGCCCGCGCAAGGGCAAGTACAGGGCTGACGGCTCTACCAACGCCATCCCCGGCGCCAACCTGCCGCTGGCGACTCTCGGCACCTTCATCCTGTGGCTTGGCTGGTTCGGCTTCAACGGCGGTTCCACCCTGAAGCTGGGTGGTATCGGCGTGGCCAACGAGGTTGCCAACGTGTTCCTGAACACCAACGCCGCCGCCGCCGGTGGCCTGATCGCCGCCATGATCGTGGCGCGCCTGATGTTCGGCAAGACCGACCTGACCATGTGCCTCAACGGCGCCCTGGCCGGCCTGGTCGCCATCACCGCCGAACCGGCCGATCCGTCGCCGCTTCTGGCTACAATCATCGGCGCCATCGGTGGCGTGATAGTGGTATTCAGTATCGTCGCTCTGGACAAGATCAAGATCGACGACCCGGTGGGTGCGATCTCCGTCCACGGCGTCGTGGGAATCTGGGGCATCTTCGCGGTGCTGCTGTCCGATGCAGACGCCACCTTCGGCGGCCAGCTCGTCGGCATGCTCGTGATCTTCGTCTGGGTATTCGTAGCCAGCCTGATCGTCTGGGGCGCGCTGAAGGCCATCATGGGCATCCGCGTCACCGAAGAGGAAGAGGAAGAAGGCCTCGACATCACCGACTGCGGCATGGAAGCCTATCCGGAATTCGTTACCCAGTAACGACCGAGTCCACAGTGGCGGCGTCAACCGCCACTGTGGGACGCATTAACTCTCCCTTGACGTAACTACTACGTTGCTGGCGCCTTCATCCGAAGGCGCCTTTTTTTAGATTAACTGATCGACGAATTGCTTGATGGCGATCTGGCCTTCGCGGGAGATGCTGGTGAATTCCAGGCTGTTGCGATAGACGTCACCTTCAGTGTCGCAGGTAAGAATCGTGGCATAGACCTCGGTGGCTTTGTCGCCGAACAGCTCTACCGCGACCGACATCTTGATCTCGGACAGCACGGGCAGCCGGGTCGCTGTTTTGATCTGTATGCCGTGGTAGCTGATATCCAGAATTCGGCCATGGTACTTCTCGGGCTGCACGATCTTGTTGGCGAGAGTCTGGAACACCAGGGGCATGGAGATTGTTACGCGCGGGCTCTTGCGCACCTCACGCCGCGGCACTTCCATGTAGTGCGGTCGCTGTGTGGCGAAAACCTCGTAGAGATCTACAGCCTGGAGCCCCCCCTTCACTTCAATATGATTCGGGCTACCGACCTCGATATAGTCTTTGGTCAGCCGGTAGGTCTTATCGCTGATGAGAATCTGGCCACGCAGGCTGTGGGACTCGATTCTCGATGCCAGGTTCACCTCGTCCCCGATCACCGTGTATTCGTTGTAATGGTCAGAGCCCAGTTCGCTGGCCACGACGTCGCCGGTATTGATGCCGATGCCCATGAAGATATCCGGCATCTCGAGGGCGCGGTTGGCGTCGTTGAGTTCCGACATACCGAGCTGCATCTCCACGGCACAGGCGATGGCGCGTTCGACATCGTCGGGTCGGGCTTCTGGCAGCCCGAAGGCGACGAGGATGGAATCCCCCATGAGCTTGTCAATACGCCCCTCATAGCGGGTGATGATGTCTCCCATATGCGCGAAATAGCGGTTAAGCATGGCGACCACATCGGCGGCGGGGTAGCTGTTGGCGATGGAGGAGAAACCACGGATGTCAGAAAGCAGAATGGTGACCGGCACGGTATGGACTTCCTCGCGGGGAAAGCCCTTGCGGATCAGGTGCGCGGTAATGATGTCAGTCGCTTCAGCTAACGCTGCCCCGTCCGGACCGGTCTCTGTAAGTAGTTCCTTCTCCCTGAGAATCTGCAGAATCTGTCGGGTTATCTCGGTGGCGTTGCTTACACGGCGTGCCATGGTTCGGTCTCTCTTAGTGTCCACATATCGACGCTTGCCGCACCAGTAGAAATGCTAGAGAGCCGTGATGTACTAACACCGACGGATTTCCGGGACAAGCAAGGGCGCGGGCCCGTAGATTATCGATTAGTTTACTGCATTCGGCCAGTTGGAATGCCAATAAGAACGATCAAGCAATACTGACAGAAACGTAATCTTGCCCGTATAGATCAGGATCAACAAACACCACTTATCAAGACTACTGAATTTGGACACCCACAAA
>JBBDSI010000255.1:0-1347 GCA_040905005.1 Pseudohongiellaceae bacterium | reverse complement strand
GACACCCACAAAAACAAAGCGGAAATTTGGCAAGTCGGAGCTGCTTGACCTATAACATCAGACAAACAAGTCATTCTGCATCCGGTTCAAGGAGGAACCATGCCTCAAGCTCGCTACCGCCTGGTGGATACTCAAACCACGCCCTACTACCACTGCGTCTCCCGTTGCGTCCGTCGCGCTTTTCTGTGCGGCTTTGACCGCTCCACCGGAAAGAACTTCGATCACCGCAAACAATGGATCCGGGACCGTGTGAAGCACTTGTCCTCGGTCTTTGCCATAGACGTGTGCGCATATGCAATCATGTCCAATCACTATCACTTGGTGCTTCATGTGGATACAGAGGCGCCTGGGCAATGGTCGGCCGAGGAGGTGATCGAGCGTTGGCTTAAACTCTTTAAGGGTCCTCCAGTGGTCCGAAAACACCGGGCCAAAGAGCCGTTGACACTTGTGGAACAAGACGCTCTCGCCAGCTGGATAGAGGTCTGGCGAGATCGCCTCGGGGATCTCAGTTGGTACAAGCGCTGCCTTAACGAGGTCATCGCGCGGATGGCGAATGCGGAAGACAACTGTAGTGGCCGCTTCTGGGAAGGTCGGTTTCGCAGCCAGGCGTTGCTGGACGAAGCGGCGCTGATCTCCTGTATGGCGTACGTGGACCTGAACCCCATTCGGGCCAGTCTGTGTAAGACGCTGGAGAGTTCGGAGTTCACCTCAATCCAGGAGAGGCTGCTTCGGTTGAATAGAAACCAGTCGGGCAAGGGTAGAGTAAGCTGGTTAAAACCATTGCGTGACAAGGGCGTCCGCGTAAACAATGCCATTCCTCTGCGACTGACGGACTACTTTGTCCTGGTGGACTGGACCGGAAGGGCGATTCGGCGAGACAAGCCTGGCGCCATACCTGCCGACGTTAAACCCATACTGCAACGACTAGGTGTGGCGCAGGAGAACTGGGTGACCAACACGCAGCATTTCGGGAGTCGCTTCTACAGAGCCTTGGGGCGAATTAACCAGATCAAGCGTCTCGCCAGGCGCAGTGGACAGCGGTGGATAAATGGATTAGCTCAGGCAGGTGCCTTCTACCATTGACGCTTCAAGATTTTTCTACCAGGAAGAACAGCGTCAATTTAATCTGTAACCACCAACTTTCCCGCTGGTAAGCGGGAGTGTTTCGGTGTGCTCAACAATACCCATTGATTCATTTCAAGTGATCCGCTCAACCGGCGCAACTCAGCCAGGCGGGATACTATTCTTTTTGAGTGAATTTGTGGGTGTCCCAAATTAACCTTCCGTGGGAGTCTTTAATTACCGCCAGGCGGGAACCTATTCATCTTAAGTGAAATTGTGGGTGTC
>JBBDSI010000254.1:0-4307 GCA_040905005.1 Pseudohongiellaceae bacterium | reverse complement strand
CCACCGGCTGTAGATTCGACAGGGAGAATCACGCATAATTGCAGCCCCTTGATTTCCTGACCATTTCATCATCGTGAGCGCTTCTAAGGACCTGCAGACATTCCAGGGACTGGTTCTGGCTTTGCAACAGTTCTGGGCCGACCGCGGCTGTGTCGTGATGCAGCCCCTCGACCTGGAAGTGGGTGCCGGCACCTTCCATCCTGCCACCTTCCTGCGCGCCATCGGCCCGGAGTCCTGGCGCACCGCCTATGTGCAACCCTGCCGGCGACCCGCCGATGGTCGCTACGGAGAGAATCCGAACCGGCTGCAGCACTATTATCAGTTCCAGGTCATCCTCAAGCCCTCGCCGAAAGACATCCAGGCCGTTTATCTCGCGTCTCTCGAGGCCCTCGGAATCGACATGCGCGTCCACGATGTGCGCTTTGTCGAGGACAACTGGGAATCGCCCACCCTGGGCGCCTGGGGCCTGGGCTGGGAGGTCTGGCTCAATGGCATGGAGGTCACTCAATTCACCTATTTTCAGCAGGTGGGTGGCCTGGAGTGTTATCCGGTGAGCGGCGAGATCACCTATGGCATCGAGCGCATCGCCATGTACCTGCAGGGTGTAGACAGCATTTATGACATCGTCTGGACGGACGGACCCGACGGCGTGGTGACTTACGGTGATGTGTTCAAACAGAACGAAGTGGAGATGTCTGCGTACAATTTCGAGCACGCAGACACGACCCTGTTGTTTCGCTATTTCGACGAGTGCGAGACCCAGTGTCAGCGGCTCATAGAGGGAGAACTGGCGCTACCTGCCTACGAACAGGTGCTTAAAGCCTCACACTACTTCAACCTGCTCGATGCGCGCAATGCGATCTCCGTCACCGAGCGCCAGCGTTATATCCTGCGCGTGCGCACGCTCGCCCGCGCCGTCGCCCAGGCCTATTTCGACAGCCGCAAGCAACTCGGTTTTCCCCTGGCGCCGCGATCCCTGCGTGAAGAATATCTGGACAAGCCGTGACCGAGAATAAACAGGACCTGCTGGTAGAGATCGGTACCGAAGAGCTGCCTCCCAAGGCCCTCCCGGCGTTGTCGGCCGCCCTCGAGGAATTGCTGTGCGCGCGACTGCGGGATCACGATCTGGAATTCGGCGCCTGCCATCGCTTCGCCACTCCCCGCCGCCTCGCGGTGCTCATTACCGATCTCGACACCGAGCAGCAGGACAAGGAATCGACTCGCTACGGTCCCGCCGTCAAGGCCGCCTTCGATGCACAGGGCGAGCCGACCCGGGCGGCCCTGGGCTTCGCCAGTTCCTGTGGCATAGCGGTGACGGACCTGACGCAGGAAGAGAAGGACGGGGTGGAAAAACTCTGTCACCACAGCGTCGTCAAGGGCCAGCCCACGAGTGCACTCTTAGCCGAAGCGATACAGGAATCACTGGCGCAACTGCCGGTGCCCAAGCGCATGCGCTGGGGCAGTTCCCGGGAAGAGTTCGTCCGCCCGGTGCACTGGCTGGTGGTGCTGTTCGGCGACTCGGTAGTGCCGGTCAGGGCCTATGGCGTCGACTCCGGTAGCGACACGTTCGGCCATCGTTTCATGCATAACCATGCCATCTCCCTCGAGAGCCCCGGTGAGTACGAGAAAAAGCTGCAGGATCCCGGCCAGGTGATCGCCGATTTCGGCAAGCGTCGCGAACTCATTCGCGAACAGGTGAACACCGAGGCGAACAAGCTGGGCGCGCGCGCGCAGATCGATGACGACCTGCTCGATGAGGTCACGGCGCTGGTGGAATACCCGGTTGCCCTGACCGGCAACTTCGAGGAACAGTTCCTGGAAGTACCGGCCGAGGCTGTGATCCTGGCGATGAAATCTCATCAGAAGTGCTTTAATCTGACCGGCGCCGATGGCGAACTGCTGCCCCGTTTCATCGCCATCAGCAACATCGTCAGCAGGGACCCGGCACAGGTGATCGAGGGCAACGAGAGAGTGATTCGCCCACGCCTGGCCGACGCCCGGTTTTTCTTCGAGACCGATAAGCAGACGCCGCTCGCCGCGCGCATCGAGGCGCTGGACAGGCTCAAGTTCCAGGACAAACTCGGCAGCGTCTATGACAAGACCCGCCGCGTCGCGCGCCTGGCCAAGTGGATGGCGGAAAGCCTCGATGGCAATGCGGTCTGGTGTGAGCGAGCGGCGAGCCTGTCCAAGTGCGACCTGCTCACGCAGATGGTCGGGGAGTTCGCCGACCTGCAGGGACTCATGGGCTACTACTACGCGCTTCACGACGGCGAACCGGAAGAGGTCGCCGTCGCCCTGAACGAGCAGTATCAGCCCCGTCACGCCGGCGCCCCTGTGCCGGAGACCCTCACCGGCGCCATACTCGCGCTGGCCGACCGCATCGACACGATGGTCGGGCTGTTCGGTATCGGCCAGCCGCCTACCGGGTCGAGAGACCCATTCGGCCTGCGCCGTTCCGCCATCGGCGTCCTGCGCATCCTCGTTAAGAAGTCGCTGGACCTGGATGCCTGGGCGGCTATTCAGCAGGCGGCGAGTGGCTACGAGAACGTCTCGCTTGTCGCTGGCTGTGAGCAGCAGGTCTTCGATTTTCTGCTGGATCGCTTCCGCGCCTGGTACGCCGATGAGGGCATCGGCGCCAGCATCTTCCAGTCGGTTCTGGCCGTACGTCCGGTGCGCCCGCTGGATTTCCATCGCCGGGTGCAGGCGGTACATCATTTCACTACCCTTTCCGAGGCCGGAGCACTGGCCGCCGCCAATAAGCGTGTCTCCAATATTCTGGACAAACAGTCGGAGCAACTCCCGAACGACATCGACGAGAGCCTGTTGGCTGAAGCTGAAGAGAAGACGCTATACCGGGATCTGCGGGCAAAAGAGTCAGAAGTGGCGCCTATGTTTGCGGCGGGCAATTATACCGAGGGGCTACAAGCGCTGGCGCAGCTCAAGGACAGCGTCGATTCCTTCTTCGATCAGGTGCTGGTCATGAGCGAGGACTCCGCCTTGCGCACCAATCGGCTGGCACTGCTGCAACACCTGCGTAATCTCTTCCTGCAGACCGCCGATATTTCCCACCTGCACAATACCTGAGTCGCGCCATGGCCGACCCACAGAAGCTTGTCGTTCTCGATCGTGACGGCGTGATCAACGAGGACTCGCCCGACTACATCAAGTCGGAGGCGGAATGGCGTCCCGTTCCCGGCAGTCTCGAGGCCATTGCGCGCCTGCATCAGGCCGGCTTTACCCTCGTCGTTGCCACCAATCAGTCCGGCCTGGCGCGGGGCCTCTTCGACGACATAGCCCTGGCGCGCATCCATCAGACGCTGATGGCCGAAGTCGAGGCCGGCGGGGGGCGACTGGCCGGCATTTTCTACTGTCCCCATGCGCCCGATGCCGGTTGCGCCTGTCGCAAACCCGGCACCGGCCTGTTGCAGACTATCGAAGACGAGTTGGCGGTCTCCCTGGCCGGTTGCCCATTCGTGGGCGACAGCCTTAAGGATCTGCAGGCGGCGACGACATGGGGCATGCGTCCGATTCTCGTGCGCAGCGGCAAGGGCCGACAAACGGAGGCGATCCTGGCGAGTCATGGATTCGCCGACGTGCCGGTATTCGATGATCTGTTGGCCACCACCGAGCAGCTTCTGCTGACCTGAGATCATGCTACGAGCCTTCGTATGTCTACGCTCTTTCCTCTTTTATCTGGGCTATGTCCCGGGAACGATTCTCTTGTCGTTATTGTTCATGATCCTGTTCCCCCTGTTACCGGCGCTCGGTCGACATCGGTTCGCCTCCCTCTGGACCGGGTTCGTGTTGGGTTGGTTACGCCTGACCTGCGGCGTCAAATGGGAGACCAGGGGACTGGAACGACTCCCGCAAAAGGGCGTGGTTATCCTGGCAAATCACCAGAGTAGCTGGGAGACGCTCTACCTGTACCAGCTCTTCTATCCACTGGCACCGATCCTGAAGCGCGAACTGTTGCAGATACCTTTCTTTGGCTGGGCGCTGGGTCTGATGCAGCCTATCGCCATCGATCGCAGCAACCCGAGGAGCGCCGGCAAGTCCCTGCTTACGCAAGGGAAACAACGGCTCCAGGATGGCTATTCCGTCATCATCTTTCCCGAAGGCACCCGTTCGCCACCGGACCGGATGCGGCACTTCTCCCGGGGAGGCGCCAAACTGGCTCTCGCGGCCGGCGCCCCGGTTCTGCCGATCGCGTTACGCACGGGTCATTGCTGGCCACCGCGGCGCTTCCTGAAATTCCCCGGCACCGTGACCGTGGAGATCGGCGCGCCACTCGACACCACAGGCTACGA
>JBBDSI010000253.1:0-4314 GCA_040905005.1 Pseudohongiellaceae bacterium | reverse complement strand
CTCGGCCTCGGCGACGAAGGCCGCGCGGAACTCATCGAGGCGCTGCCGCTCCAGACTGAGACCCGCGGCCATAGCATGACCGCCGAAGCGACTGATCAGGCCCGGGTGCCGGGTCGCTACGGCATCAAGGGCGTCACGAATGTGGAAGCCATGAATGGAGCGCGCCGAGCCCTTCAGTTCCGCGCAGTTGGCATCTTCCGAGGCCAGCGCGAAGGCGATCACCGGGCGATGCATGCTGTCCTTTATGCGCGAGGCGAGTATCCCGACCACGCCCTGGTGCCAGCGCGCATCGAAGAGACACAGGGCCGGCGGCAGCGACTGCTCATCGAAGTTCAGATCCTGCAGGCTTGCCAGCGCCTGATCGCGCATGTCGGACTCGATCTGTTTGCGGTCCTGGTTCATGCCATCGAGTCGCAGCGCGAGCTCATAGGCCTCAGCCGCGCGTAGCGCCAGGAGGCACTCTATGCCTGTGGACATGTCTTCGAGTCGCCCGGCGGCATTGAGGCGCGGCCCCAGACTGAAGCCGAGGTCCGAGGCGCTGAGATCTGCCGCCTTGCGCCCCGCCACCTCGAGTAGCGCCAGGATGCCCGGCCGGGTGCGTCCGGCACGGATGCGCTTCAGGCCTTCGCTGACGAAGATGCGGTTGTTGCGGTCGAGGGCGACGACATCCGCCACCGTGCCCAGCGCGACCAGATCCAGCAGGTCAGCCATGTGCGGCTCGGCGATCCCCCTTTCCGTAAACCACTCACGCTCACGCAGGCGCGCACGCAGCGCCAGCATGACGTAAAAGATCACGCCGACGCCGGCGATGCACTTGCTGGGAAAGGGGCAGTCAGGCTGGTTCGGATTGACGATGGCGTCGGCCGCGGGCAGCGTCGCCCCGGCCAGGTGATGATCCGTGATCAGCACCCGCATGCCGTAGGCCCGGGCCGCCTCGACGCCGGCCAGGCTGGAGATGCCGTTGTCGACCGTAATCAGAATGTCGGGGTCGCGGGTGCGGGCCAGCTCTACTATTTCAGGCGTGAGCCCATAACCAAATTCGAAGCGATTGGGGACGATGTAGTCGACGTGGCGGGCACCTAACTGGCGCAGCGCCAGCATGGCGACGACGCAACTGGTGGCGCCGTCGGCATCGAAGTCGCAGACGATCAGGATGCGGCTGTCCTGCTCCAGCGCTTCCTCGAGCAGGGCCACCGCGGTGTCCATGCCCTTCAGACTCTCCGGCGGCAGCAGCCTGGCCAGACTCAGTTCCAGCTCCTCGGCGCTGTCCAGCGGCCGTCGCTGGTAGATATGGCGCAGCAACGGATGCAGGGAATCGGGCAGCGTCAGATCGGGATTGGGGCGACGGCGTTGCAGCTGGATAGGCATAAGTCCTGTGAGCGGTCCTGTGAGCGGTCCTGTGAGAGGTCCTGTGAGCGGTCCTGTGAGAGGTCTAAGTTGAGAGATCCGTGAAGAGGACCGGATATCAGACGTGGGCCTTTATAAAGTCTGTCACCGCGCCCAGATCATCAGCCACCACCGTCAGGCGCTCCTCGCGCTCGAACAGGTCGGCCAGGTGCGCCGGCAGCGCCGGAGTGGGCAGTCCGGCGGCTTCGATGGCCGCGCCGAACTTGGCCGGGTGGGCCGTCGCCAGGCACACCATGGGAATACTGTTGTCGTGCCGGCACTCGCGGGCCGCCTGCACGCCCACGGCGGTGTGCGGATCCAGCAGTTGCCCGGTCTGCGCGTACACCGCACTGATCACCCGGCAGGTGGTGTCGTCATCGACGCTGGCGCTGGCGAAGTCATCGCGCACCTGGTGCCATTGCTGGGTGGAGACCTGGAGGGTGTCCGTGCCGAAGCGTTGCATGAAGTCGGTCAGCGCGCCGGCGTCGCGACCGAACAAATCGAACAGGTAGCGCTCGAAATTGCTGGACACCAGGATATCCATGCTCGGCGAGAAGGTCTTGCTGACATCGGCGATGCTGTACTCGTTGCGACTGATGAAGCGGTGCAGGATGTCATTGCGGTTGGTCGCCACCACCAACTGATCGACCGGGAGCCCCATGCTTTTGGCCAGGTAGCCGGCATAGATATCACCGAAGTTGCCGGTGGGCACGGAGAACGAGACCCGCTGTTCCGGCGCCCCCAGGCGCAGCGCCGCCCAGAAATAGTAGACGATCTGCATCATGATGCGCGCCCAGTTGATGGAGTTCACCGCCACCAGCTGCCGCCCCGAGGGGAGGAAGCTCTGATCCGCGAACGCCGCCTTGACCAGGCGCTGACAGTCGTCGAAGTTGCCCTCGACGGCCAGGTTGAACACATTGTCGCCGGGCACCGTCGTCATCTGTTTGCGCTGTACGTCGGAGACCCGCTCGTGGGGGTGCAGGATGAAGATGTCCACATGACTGGAGTGGCGGCAACCCTCGAGCGCGGCCGAACCGGTGTCGCCGGACGTCGCGCCGAGGATCACGACCCGCTGCTGCCTGCGTGTCAGCACATAATCCAGCAGCCGCCCGAGCACCTGCAGGGCGAAATCCTTGAAGGCCAGCGTCGGGCCATGGAAGAGTTCCAGTATCCATTCGTTGTTGCCGATGTCGGTCAGGGGCGCCACGTCCGGATGGTCAAAGCCGGCGTAACTCTCCTCGAGGATACGCTGCAGCTCGTCTTCGGGAATCGCCTCGGCAACGAACGGCCGGATCACTTCGAGGGCCAGCTCGACATAATTCAGTTTGGCCCAACTGCGCATTTGCGCGGCGCTGACCGAGGGCAGGTTCTGTGGCACAAACAGGCCGCCGTCCGGGGCCAGACCGGTCAGCAATACCTGCTCGAAATCTTGCGGAGTGCAACCGCCGCGGGTACTGATGTATTTCACGAACTAACCTTTTATTCAGTCTTGGGGCAATTCAGTCTGTAACGAGTCAGTCTTTATTGCCATGAAAGGGCTCCAGCCGGATGCGGGCGATGGAGCCGGTCACATCGCCCATGGCTTCCAGAGCGGCGATGGCCTTGTTGAGTTGCTTCTCGCGGGCGAGGTCGGTCAGTATCACGATGGGAACGCTCTCGCTGTCCAACTCCTTCTGAATGACCGCCTCGATGTTGATATCGTGGGACTGCAGGATATTGGAGAGACGTGCCATGACGCCTACTTTGTCAACAACCGGAATGCGCAGATAATATTCCGCCTCGATCTCCTCGATCGGGACGATGGGAATCTCCTCATTCGGGTGGTGATAACCAAGGCCCGGATGGACCGGCCCGTCGGCACCGGCGGCATGGTAACGCGCCAGGTCGATGATGTCCGCCACTACCGCCGAGGCGGTGGCACTGGCTCCCGCTCCCGGACCGCTGTACATCGTCGAGCCAACGGCGTCGCCGTGCACCATGACCGCGTTATACACGCCATTGACGTTGGCGAGCAGGCGCGACCGCGTCACCAGCGTGGGATGCACGCGCAGCTCGACACCGGCCGGCGTCTTGCGAGCGATGCCGAGGTGCTTGATCACATAGCCGAGTTCGGCGGCGTAGGCGATATCCTCGGGCGTGATGCGGTTGATGCCCTCAGTATAAGTCTGTTCGAAACGCAGCGGTATGCCGAAGGCGATCGAGGCCATGATGCTGAGCTTGTGCGCGGCATCGATGCCCTCCACGTCGAAGGTGGGATCGGCCTCGGCGTAGCCCAGGTCCTGGGCCTGCTTCAGGACGTCCTCGAATTGCCGCTGGCGTGCCGCCATCTCCGTGAGAATGAAGTTGCCGGTGCCGTTGATGATGCCGGCGAGCCAGTCGATGCGATTGGCCGCCAGGCCCTCGCGCAGCGCCTTGATGATGGGGATGCCGCCGCCGACGGCGCTCTCGTAGGCCAGCGTCGCCCGCTTGTCCCGGGCCAGCGCAAACAACTCGTTGCCGTGTTCGGCAATAAGCGCCTTGTTGGCGGTGACCACGTGCTTGCCGTTGGTGAGCGCGCGTCGCACCAGGTCCAGTGCCGGCTCGAAGCCGCCGATGGTCTCCACCAGCACATCCACCTCGGGGTCATCGGCCACGGCGAAGGGATCGGTGCCGGAACGGGCCACCTGACTGACCCGGTCCGGGTCCAGGGTGCGCGTGGCGACGTGTACTACCTCGATCGGTGCGCCGACGCGACTGGCGATCTCATCGCGATTGCGGGTCAGCAGATCGAGAGTGCCGCCACCCACGGTGCCCAGCCCGCAAATACCGATGCGAAATGATTTGTCTGTGGAAGAAGTCAATGCTCGTCCTGCTTACGCTGTATTCGGAAAGCGCGAATTATACGCGAATGCAGCGGTATGCCCAGCGCGGCCCGGTCACGAGCCGCGA
>JBBDSI010000252.1:2027-4335 GCA_040905005.1 Pseudohongiellaceae bacterium | reverse complement strand
ATCTTCAACGGCTACCCGCTGGCCATCGTGGTGGCGGTGTCGCTGCACGTGTTGCTGCTGGCGGCGCTGCTGTTCCTGCAGGGCGGCAACAGGGTCGAGGCGCTGGAACTGGTTCAGCCCACGGTCGTGAAGGCCCTGTTCATCGACGAGAATCCCCAGGTGCGTAACGAGCAGCGCCGCATTCAGCGCCAGGAGTCCGAACGGCGCGCCGCCGAGGAAGCCGCTGCCCGGCGCGAACGCGAGGAGGCCGAGCGCCGTGCCGCGGAGGAGGCCGCCCGCCGCGAGCGAGAGCAGGCCGCTGCCGAGGCCGAGGCCGAGGCCAGGCGCCAGGCGGCGTTGCGCGACCGGGAGGAACTGGAACGCCAGCAGCGCCTGGAGGCCGAGCGCCGTCAGCAGGAACTGCGCGAGGCGGAGACCGAGCGCCAGCGCGAGTTGGCGGAGGCGGAGCGCCGTCGCCAGCAGGAGGCGGAACGGGCGCGGCAACAGCAGGCCGACGCGCAAGCCGCCGCCGCGGCCGAGGCCTCACGCAACGAATTCGAGCTGGTGCAGAGCGCCACCGGCCTCATCCAGCAGATCATCCAGGAGAGCTGGCGGATCCCACCCAGCGCCCGCAACGGCATGCGTGCCGTGCTGGAAATCCATATGCTGCCTACCGGCGAGGTCACCGATGTGCGCGTCACCGTCTCCAGTGGCGATCCCGCGTTCGACCGCGAGGCCGAGAACGCGGTGTATCGCGCGCAGCCGTTTACCGAGCTCAGTGACATTCCGACACAGATTTTCAGCCGCAATTTTCGTACCTTTTCACTCACCTTCGAACCGGACAGCCTACTCAACTAATCATGCAGAAACTCGCCTTTGCCTTAATGCTGACTCTCGCCTGCACCGCCGCTCGGGCAGAACTGAACATCATGATCACCCAGGGGGTGGATGATCCCATCCCCATCGCCATCGTGCCGTTCTCCTGGGAGGGCGATGGTTTTCTCAGTGCGAACGTCGCGGAGATCGTCGGCAATGACCTGCAGCAGGTGGGTGAGTTTCTCGCCCTGTCGCCGTCGAACATGCTGAGCCTGCCGGACGAGGAGGCGGAGGTGTTCTACCGCGACTGGCGTGTGCTGGCGCAGGACTACCTGCTGGTGGGCAAGATCGACCGCGCCCCGGGCAGCCAGCTGGTGCAGGTGCAGTACGAATTCTTCGATATCAACCGCGAGCTGAAGCTGGCGGGCGAGGTGCTCACCGGCAATGTGTCGCAGCTTAGAGACATCGGTCACGAGATCAGCAACGTCGTGTACGAGCTGGTAACGGGGACACGTGGCGCCTTCAGTACCCAGATCCTGTATATCACCGCGGATCAGAACAATGACGGCACCACGACCTTCCGCCTGGAGAAGGCCGACTACGACGGCGCCCGTTCCCAGGTGCTGCTGGAGTCGCTCCAACCCATCATGTCGCCGAACTGGGCACCCGACGGACAGGACGTCGCCTACGTGTCCTTCGAGACCGACCTGCCGCGCATCTATATTCAGAACATCGCCAGCGGCCAGCGCCGGCAGATCACCAATTACCCGAACATCAACAGCTCGCCGGTGTTCTCGCCCGACGGCACGCGTCTCGCCATGGTGCTGTCCAAGGACGGCAGTCCGGACATCTACGTGCAGGACCTGGTGTCCAACGAGCTGATCCGGGTGACCGACCACCCGGCCATCGACACCGAACCGAGCTGGTCGGCCGACGGCGAGTCCGTCGTCTTCATGTCCGACCGCACCGGCCAGCCGCAGATCTACCAGATGCCCATCGGCGCCGCCTCCTACGAGGTGGAGCGCCTGACCTACGACTGCTTCCAGTGCATGAAGGCGCAGTTTCTGCCGGACGGGGTGAACCTCGTGCACGTGCGCCGCGAGACCCGGCAATCGAACTACCAGATCGCCATCGCCAACATCGAGACCCTGCGGGTGATCACCCTGACCGACACCTCGCTGGATGAATCGCCGAGCGTGGCGCCGAACGGCAGCATGATCATGTACGCCACGAAGGTGAACGGGCGCGGCGTGCTGGACGCGGTATCCATTGACGGACGCGTGAAGTTCCGCTTACCATCGACGCGGGGTGACGTGCGGGAACCGGCCTGGTCTCCGTTCTTTAATTAGCAGTGATTTCAAATAATTATTCACAATGCGACGAACCTGTCAGATTCGGCAGCAATTTGCCGATATGCTGGCAGTAGCCCTGAAATCGATACTTCTACCCGCGATCAGGGTATCCCGGTAACGGAATCTTCCGGCCCGGTTTAAACGGACAGACTTAACGGACA
>JBBDSI010000252.1:307-1927 GCA_040905005.1 Pseudohongiellaceae bacterium | reverse complement strand
AACGGACAGACTTAACGGACATAGTGGTCTTTGGAGGATTAATTCGAATGGTTAAGCAATACAACCATTTTCTAAAACTGGGCGTGCTCATCCTGTCATTGATGACACTGGCCGCCTGTAGCTCGACCAGTGAGACGGAAGAAGCCGCGACTGGCGCCCAGACGTCCACTGCCACCGGCAGTTCCAGCAGCAGTGGTTCCGCGCAAAGCAGCGGCGCCTCCAGCCGGGGTCAACTGACCCAGGAGGAGATTCGCACGCAGGCTGCCCTGGAGCAGACCACCTTTTATTTCGACTTCGATGTCGCCGAGTTCCAGCAGGAAGACCGGCAGGCACTGGTGTACCATGCCCGCGACCTGGCATCGAACCCGAACAGGCGCGTCCGCCTGCAAGGACATGCCGACGAGCGCGGCACCCGCGAGTACAACATCGCCCTGGGCGAGCGCCGTGCCAACAACATCATGAACTTCCTGATCGTCAACGGCGCCTCCCGCTCGCAACTCGAGACCGTCAGCTACGGTGAAGAGCGTCCCGCGGTAAACGGCTCGACCGAGACCGCCTACGCGCGCAACCGTCGCGTCGAGATCGTCACCCGCTAAACCTCTGAGAAAGCGATGAACAGCAAGGTCTCCGTCACAACCAAGCTCGCAAGCTGCCTGTTGGCAGGAACCCTGAGCTGCGCGGCTTTCGCGCAGAACAATGGCGGCGTCTTCGAATCCCTGGGTGTCACTCCCGGACAGGCACCCAGCCAGTCCGGTGCGCCGCTGAACAGCGATGCGCTCAACCTGCTGTTGGAGCAGAACCGCCAGCTGCGGGAAGAACTGCAGGCGCTGCGTGGCATGGTGGAGGAGCAGAGCTTCGAGCTGCGCCGCCTGCAACGGGATTCGCTGAATCGCTACACCAACATGGATGAGCGCCTCACGGCGCTGGAATCTGCCGCCGTAGCGCCCAATCGGGCCGGCGGCGGTACCAGCCCGGCCGCGGGCGACGCCACCGCACCGCCTGCTACCGCTGCCGGCAACCGCCCCTTCGCCAGCACCCCCGGTGCGAGGAACGACAACACGAGCCCCAATGCCGGCAACGCTGCCGCCGCACCGGGCCGCAGCACGCCGAATGACACCGTCAGGAATAGGCCCAGCACGCGCGGGGTCCTGCAACCGGCCGTGCTCAGCGAGCAGCAGCTCTACCAGATGGCCTACGACTCGGTCATCAACAGCAATTTTGAGCGCTCCATCGCCGAGTTCGACCAATACCTCAGCGTCTATCCCGAAGGCCGCTTCGTGACCAACGCCCACTACTGGAAAGGGCAGGCCTACCTGTACCTGAACCGCTACGAAGACGCGCGGCGGTCGTACGAGATCATCCTCAGCGACCACCCGAATGACGCCAAGCTGCCCGATGCCATGTACGGCCTCGCCCTGGCATTCCAGGGCCTGGACAACAGCAGTCGGGCACGGCAGTTGCTGAACGAGATCAAGCGCCGCTTCCCCAATACCGGCGTGGCCAACCTGGCCGATACCCGCCTGTTGACTCTTGATTAGGGGTCAGAAAATTCATCCCTGGCTTTTTACCTACTGGGTCTGAAAATTCATCCCTGAATTTTTAGACCCGCGCCGGCCATTC
>JBBDSI010000252.1:0-297 GCA_040905005.1 Pseudohongiellaceae bacterium | reverse complement strand
CCATTCAGCAGCGGAGAAGTGCGATTCTCCTTGTGAATGGCCGGCTTGCGCCTCGCTTCGCTCGCGTCGCGCATCCATGCGCTCACTTCTTTCATTTTTCTGTTTATGGGGTGGGTTCTATCCCGGGATTTCAACAGCCGGGCCTGCCCGGCATAGCCGTACGCATAAGCTGTTCGAGGACGCTTAAGCAACGAGTCCCACCCGATCTGACAGAAAACACATACCCATGCCGGCGACGCCGGGTCGCCCATCCCTGGGCTGGCTCTTTACCTACTGGCAGGGATAATTCATCCCTGA
>JBBDSI010000251.1:1667-4349 GCA_040905005.1 Pseudohongiellaceae bacterium | reverse complement strand
TCGTTGTCGGGCCTCAGGTGCCCAGCGTGTTGATATAGGCCAGCACATCGTTAATATCCGCGTCGGTCGCAAGGATGCCGATCGCCGCGCGCATCTGCCGGCCCCATGTGTCCTCCGGATGCGAGCCGCGATAACCGGACTGGAACAGTTTCAGTTGCCGGAACAGATACCAGTCGTCCTTCTGCGTCAGCCCCGGGGCCGCCAGCGCCTCGTTGCCCTCGCCATTGCTGCCGTGACAGGCGGCGCAACTCAGATAGAGTTCCGAGCCGCGGGCGCTGTTCCCCGTGCTGGATGCCGGATTCTCCGGCGCCACCCAGTTCGACACGTAGGCCACGAGGTTGTCGATCTCTGCAGCACTCAGGCGAGCCACCGAATCCTGCATCTCGTAGCCCGGAATATAGTCTTTCTGCGTGCCCCGAAAATCGGCCCTGAAGCCCATGAGCTGATTGCGCAGATACCAGGGTTCGATGCCGGCCAGCCGCGGGCCGCCGACGACCGGGTTGCCCTGGCCATTGCCACCGTGACAGGTGGCGCAGACCTTGTTGGCCAGGTTCAGGCTGCTGGTGTTGACGGCGTCGTACTGCTGGGCGATGCCCAGGGCGGGGAGCAACAACAGGACGAGCAGTAACAGGTGTGAAATTCGCATGAGACGGATCCTTTATTTTGGGCCTCTAACCGAGGCGACGACCGGGCATGGCGGTGCCACCCTGCCTGCGCGCCACCATGTCCTGGATGGCCCAGTGCGCGGACAGGATGGCGCTCTCCTGCCAGCCGCTGTGTGTGGTGACCTGATCGCCTATCGTGTAGTGCCGGCCACCGGCGGGTTGCCGGAGACTCTGGAACATGTATTCCTCTTCCTCGCTCATGCCCCCCGGGTTACGCTGCCAGCGGGCCGCGCAGCCCAGCATGTGGTTCATGCGGTGCCAGGCGATGGTGATGCCCTTCTCCACCTGCTGCCGGTAATCGGGATGCACCTTCTCGCCCTGGCGTATGGCAGACTCCAGGCGTTCCTCCTGACTGAGGCGGGTGAAGTGCATGCCGCCGCCGAAATCGTAGGCGGACAGGATGACTCCCTTCTCTTTATGCACGCCGTGGGACGGATACCAGATCTGCCGTATGGGCTGATTGGTCCAGGTGATGCCGCCATAGATATCGTCCTTCTCCCAGAAGCGTGTTTTGGTCTGGAAGGCCGACTTGTAGGCCTCGCCACGGCGCACATAGCGCATGGCCTTGAGGTACTCGGCGGGGAAATTGTTACTGATACCGGTCATCAGGTGCGTGGGGATACAATTGAAACAGTAGTCTGCTTCCAGCACATACTTCATGCCGTTGTGCTCGTACTGCACGCCGACGCCCGCCTCGCTCAACTCGACACCGGTAACGAGCACGTCATAGTAAATTTTGTCGCTCAGCACGCGCGTGAACCCCTGGGCGATCTTGTCCATGCCGCCCACCGGCTGGAACAGCACCGGGCCGGTCTCACCCTCGTTGGCCGTCAGTGCGGAATTGAGGTAGCGGGTCTTCAGTAGTTCCTTGAGGGCCACCACATCCTTCTGCACCCCGTGCTCCAGGAAGCCGCCGGCGGCATAGCCGGCCCGCAAGCTACCCCGATAACTGAGATCGCGGTCGAGATCACCGAACGAGCGCACCGCACCGAGCAGGGCCTCCGCCTCCCACTGGTCGAAGGACTCGTCGAGCTGCGCCGGAGTGAAATTCTTGGCCATGATCTCGGCCATGAAGCCGCGGGCATTGGTGGTGAACACGTTGTTCTTGACGGGCTTACCGCCCAGCATGGCGTCGTCCTGGAAATAACACTCCTTGTTCTCGTTGATGAATATCTCCAGGTCTACGCCCAGCACCTTGCAGTAGTGCATCAGGTTGCGGTGCGAACTGGGAATCCGGGCCGGACCGGCATTGAAGTACATGTGTGGGGCATCATCGAACTCACACACCTGAGGATTGCCCACCTCGTCGATGACGTCGCCGGAACGCACAGTCAGGCAGCGCCCGCCGGCCCTGGAGGAGGCCTCGAACACGACACAGTCGTAGCCCGCCCTGTCGAGTTCGTAGGCGGCGGTGAGTCCGGAAATGCCGGCGCCCAGGATGACCGCGCTCGGACGGTTGACCGGATCGGCGCGGGGAATCTCCGGAATGGATAGCCGGGTATCGGGAATCAGCCCTAGCGCGGCACTGGCATTGAGCACCGTGGCGCTGGTACCCGTGGCGGCCAGCAGGGTCAACAACTCGCGTCTCGTTACTTTCTTCGTCATCGTGCGCAAATCCTGTTCGAATCCTGTCTCGCCGTCGGGAGAGACGGCAGCTTACTCGGTTGACTCTCACTTACTCTTACTCATATTCATTCTTACCAAGCAGGACTTGTGCCACTTATCGGGCAAGGGCTACAAAGCCCGGAAATACCAGAGACACTCTGTCCGTCAGAAGCTCGCGAGCCTTCGCAAGAGGCCCAGCATGGTGCAAACAAAAGAGCGCAGCCCAAAACGGGGCACGGATCGGGAACAATTCAGACTGGATGAACCCGGTTGTGATTTTATATATAACAATTGTTATATATCACACTCCCCTGGGTCATGAGTCACATACACTCGAAGCAGACAGAAAATGCCACCGAGTTGTGCACCGGTAATTTAATGGTGCGTAAAACTCCCCTTAATAGAGCACGCG
>JBBDSI010000251.1:0-1567 GCA_040905005.1 Pseudohongiellaceae bacterium | reverse complement strand
GCACTGTTACAGCGCAGGAGGCTGAAGATCTCAATGGCGCCACACTGGAAGAGATCGTAATCACCGGTTCCCGCGGCCGCCCGCGCACGGTGACCGAGTCACCGGTGCCGGTGGATGTGTTCAGTGCCTCCGATATCGAATCGATTTCCTACACCGATACCAACGACATCCTGAAGACCCTTGTGCCTTCCTATAATGTAGACCGGGCACCGATCTCGGACGGCGGTACCTTTATCCGTACGCCGACCCTGCGCGACCTCCCAACCGACAAGACGCTGGTACTGGTCAACTCCAAGCGCCGCCACCGGGCCGCGCTGGTCTCCATCGGCGGCTCCGGCACCCAGGGTCCGGACGTGGCTACCATTCCCTCGTCCGCCATCCAGAACATCGAGGTGTTACGTGACGGCGCCGCCGCCCAATATGGTTCGGACGCCATCGCCGGCGTGATCAACTTCATCCTCAAGGAGAATCGCGACGGCGGCAGCTTCTCCATCGATACCGGCGAATTCGGCGAGGGCGATGGCGCCCAGACCACGATGCAGGGCAATGTCGGCCTGCCGCTGGGCGACAACGGCTTCATCAGTATCTCCGGTGAGGTCTGGGAGTCGGACTACACCAACCGCGGCGAGCAGTACTGTGAATCCTGGTTCTGTGCCGACCCGAGCCTGCCCGGCTACAACCCCGATGCCGCCTACGCCGCCTATGTCGACACGCCGTCTTTCCAGGAGGGTATTCGCACCGCGTCTACCGGTGCCGGCGGCGGCAGCGTCGTGCAGCCCTGGGGCCAGCCGGAGAACGAGGCCACGCGCCTGTTCTTCAATGCCGGCTATGAACTGGATGCCGACACCGAGGCCTATGCCTACGGCAACTATTCCGACAGCTCCACCAACGGCAACTTCTTCTACCGCTATCCGGAAAACGGCACCATCGAGTATCTGCGCGAGCCGGACGGCTCCGTGTACTTCCCGCTGGAGAAGTTCCCCGGCGGCTTCACGCCGCAGTTTTTCGGCGACATCACCGACTTCTCGCTCGTAGGCGGACTGAGCGGCATGCTGGACAACGACCTCGGCTATGACTTCAGCGCCCGCACCGGCGAGAACAAGGTCGAGTACACGCTGCGTAACACCATCAATCCGTCCATGGGTCCGGAGTCACCGACAGCGTTCCGTCCTGGTGATCTGATCAACACAGAGACCCAGTTCCAGGCCGACTTCACCTACGAGTTCGATGTCGACCTGCTCAGCCCGCTGCTGCTGGCCTTCGGTGCCTCCTATATGGATGAGTCCTACGAGGTGGTGCAGGGTGGCCTGAACTCCTATCTTGTCGGGCCCTACGCCGAATCAGACCCCTGGGGCTTCTGTAATGACGATGGCACCCCGACGGCAGAGGGCGCCGGCGTAATCGCCGGTGGCTCGACCCTGGACTGTGCCGATCCGAATGATCCTGTCTTCACGGTGGTAGGCGTCGGCGCCAACGGCTTCCCGGGCTATTCGCCGCAGTTCTCTGATATCTACGAACGCGGTTCCTACGCCGTTTATGCCGATGTCAGCGCCGACGTCACCGACAA
>JBBDSI010000250.1:0-4352 GCA_040905005.1 Pseudohongiellaceae bacterium | reverse complement strand
GGCGGCGGCGCCGGCGCCCTGCGCTACAGCATCGTCCCCGGCGCGCCGGAGCAATCCATCCTGTTGTACCGCATGCGCTCCACCGAGCCCGACGAGATGATGCCCGAGCTGGGCCGCAGCCTGGTACACCGCGAAGGGGTCGACCTGATCAGCCACTGGATCGCCGGCCTGCGCGGCACCTGTCCCTGAGCCTTAAGCCCTCGGCACCATCCTGGGCTGGGAGGTTCACTGTATCGGGAAATCGAAATAGGTCTCGGGATAGAAGCGGCGTTTCATGCGCTGATCGTCGAGGTCACGGGCCCAGCGCACGAAGTGGTCGACCGCCCGTTGCGGTCTATAGGCATCGAACAGCTTCAGGCCCAGCCCGAAGGGAGTCAGCGACTCCTGCACCGCCAGCAACGCCGCAGCCGCTTCACGCGTCGCAAGCAGACGCGGCGCCTCGTAGCCGTCGATGGGACGACCGACGAAGTTGTCGCTGCCGAAATAACGCGGCTCCGCGTGAAGCCCGGGCACAGCCGCGACAAGGTCGACGAATTCATTCAGCGCGTCGGACTGGGCATAGATCGATTGGCATGACTGCAGCAACAACAACACCGTACCGAGACTCAGCAGCCGACGTGGCAACGAGGTGCAGGGTCCAATGCGGGCGGGAGTAACTGTCATAATCGATGCCTCCGTGATTGATCGCGTCGCCTGCAAGTTTAATTCATCGCGCCTTGGAAAACAGGCAGTCGAGTCACCCGGGAAGCTGGCAATCGCGTTCTTTTTGCGATGCCTGACACCGTTGACTAGACGGGCGCTTAATGCGTTTAATGGGCCCACTATGGTGGCCCTTTTCTGGCGCCGGGAGAATCCTGAGAACCCTCTGATCAAGTCAGACAGGCCTCTAATCTTCGTCGTCCCTCAAGGATGGAGTCGAGTCATGCAAACGATCGGTCTATTGGGCGGCATGAGCTGGCAGTCTTCGGCGACCTATTACCGCCTTATCAACGAGGGCGTCAGCGAGAGACTGGGCGGCCTGCACTCCGCCCGCCTGTGCCTGGTCAGCGTCGACTTCCAGCCCATCGAGCGACTCCAGCACGCCGGTGACTGGTCGGAGATGGCGCGCCGGCTCGGTGCCGCCGCCAATGGTGTCGCCCGCGGCGGCGCCGACTTCATGCTGCTGTGTACCAATACCATGCACAAGGTGGCCGACGATATCGCCGCGGCGATCCCGATTCCGCTGCTGCATATCGGCGATGCGACCGGCAGTGCGCTGCAAGCGGACGGCCGCATCCGCGTCGGCCTGCTCGGCACGCGCTTCACCATGGAAGAAGACTTCTATCGTCACCGGCTGCAGCACAACTTCGACATCGAGGTGCTGATCCCCGCGCCCGCGACCCGTGGCGAAGTCCATCGTGTTATCTACGAGGAACTGTGCCTGGGGAACATCCAGGAGCGGTCGCGGCAACGCTACCTGGCGGCCATCGATGAGCTGGCCGACGCCGGCGCCCAGGCGATCATTCTCGGCTGCACCGAGATCGCCATGCTCATCGATCAGGGCATGACCAACATTCCCCTGTACGACACCACGCTGCTGCATTGCCAGGCGGCGGTGCAGCGCGCGCTGCCGGGTCACGAGGGTGGCTGAGGTATGCTCGAGACCGCCACCGTAGCGCTTGCCACCTTTTTCGCCACCGTCGGACCATTGGACGTGGCGGCGGTGTTCGCGGCGCTGACCACCAATTTCAGCCGCGAGCGCCGGCGCCAGATGGCGGTGCGCGGCACGGTCATCGCCAGTTGTATCATGCTGCTGTTCGCCGTGACCGGCCAGTGGGTGCTGGACCTGCTGGGCATCTCACTGCCTGCCTTGCGCACCGCCGGCGGCATCCTGTTGCTGCTCATCGGCATCGACATGGTCTTCGCCCGCACCTCCGGCAGCACCACCACCACCCAGGAAGAGACGCAGGAGGCGCGGGCGAAGCAGGACATTTCCGTGTTTCCCCTGGCCACGCCGCTCATCGCCGGCCCCGGCGCCATGGGCGCGGTGGTGCTGCTCATGGCCAATGCCGAAGGCGACCTAGTGCTGCAGGCAGTCGTCATCGCCTCGCTCCTGGTCATTCTTTTGTTCACCCTGGCCATGATGTTCCTGTCCGCCCAGATCGATCGCCTCCTCGGCGTCACCGGCATGCACGTGGTGACGCGCATCATGGGCATCCTGCTAACCTCGCTGGCGGTTCAGTTCATCTTCGACGGCGTGGCCCAGAGCGGCCTGCTCGATGGCGCGTGAACCGAACGCCTGTCTGACGGAACAGACTATGTTGACGACAAACTATGCAAGTCAAGGCACTTCAATCTGATCCCGAGATCGCCCGGGTCATTCCGGTGCTGCTGCAACTGCGCCCGCAGTATGACGAACGCGAGGGTCTGAGCATCTCCAGCTTCCACTTTGAGACCGCACTCGCCGATGATCAATCAGACTGACCGCAAGGTCGGCTTGCAGAGCGGTTCGTGTTGAGCTTGGCAACGAGCTGCCGTAAAGTCCGTACAGAAGACAGAAGATTTAGAACAACAAATAATAAAAACAAGAAGGGGAACTCATTGATATTCAAGAGCAGCAAGTCCGACGTGGCGATTCCGCAGACCGATCTGACGTCGGTGGTATTGCGCTACGCCGGGGAGAAGGCGGACGAGCCGGCGCTGATCGATGGCACCAGCGGCCGTGAAGTGACCTACGGTGCTTTAAAGAGGCAGGTCGAACACCTCGCCGCCGGACTGCACCAGCGCGGTTTCGGCAAGGGCGACGTCTGTGCCGTGTTCTGTCCGAATTGCCCCGAATACGCGGTGATCTTTCTCGGCGTGGCCAGCGTCGGCGGCATCAACACCACGGTCAATTCCCTGTACTCCACGAAGGACCTGGTGCACCAGTTTGCCGATTCCGGCGCACGCATGCTGATCACCATCCCGCAATTCCTGGATCGCGCCCTGCCGGCCGCACAGGAATGCGGCATCGAAGAAATCTACGTGCTCGGCGAGGCCGAGGGCGCACGCCCCTTCAGCGAGCTGCTCGCCAACGAGGGCAAGGCACCCGCGGTCGCGATCGACCCGGACAAGGACCTGGTCGCGCTGCCCTATTCAAGCGGCACCACCGGCCTGCCCAAAGGGGTCATGTTGACTCATAAGAACCTGATCGCCAACATGGTACTGGCCTGCGAGATGAACGTACTACAGCCCGGTGACCGCATGATCGGCGTGCTGCCTTTCTTTCATATCTACGGCATGGTGCTGATCCTGAATCTCGCGATCTATCGCGGCGTGCCACTCGTCACCATGCCCCGCTTCGAACTCGAACTGTTTCTGCAGATCGTCCAGGACTTCAGGATTACCAGCCTCAACCTCGTCCCGCCGCTAGTGCTGGCCCTGGCCAAGCATCCACTGGTGGACCAGTACGATCTCTCCAGTGTGCGCATCGTCGGCTCCGGCGCCGCACCCCTGGGCCCGGAACTGGAACTCGCCTGCGCCAGACGCCTCGGCTGCGACATCTATCAGGGCTATGGCCTGACCGAGGTGGCCGGCGCCTCCCATGTCAATATCGCGCCGGTGCCTCCGGAGAAGCAGGGTTCCGTCGGCCCGTCGCTGCCGAACACGGAGTCCAGGGTCATCGACGTGGAGACCGGTCAGGAACTCGGGCCGAACGAGAAGGGCGAAGTGCTGATCCGCGGCCCCCATGTCATGCGCGGTTATCTCAACAACATGGAGGCCACCAGGCAGTGCATCGACGGGGACGGCTGGTTCCATACCGGTGATGTCGGCTACGGCGACGACGACGGCTATTTCTATATCGTCGATCGCGTCAAGGAACTGATCAAGTACAAGGGCTACCAGGTCGCCCCCGCCGAGCTGGAGGCGCTGCTGGTCAATCACCCCGGCATCAGCGACGCGGCCGTGATTCCCTCCCCCGACGAAGAGGCGGGCGAGGTCCCCAAGGCCTTCGTCGTGCTCAGCGAGGACCTGTCGCCGGAGGACATCATGCGCTGGGTGGCGGAACAGGTGGCGCCGCACAAGAAGATTCGCCGCGTGGAGATCGTCGACGAGATTCCCAAGTCGGCCTCCGGCAAGATTCTACGCAGGATACTGGTGGACAAGGAACGCGCCAGCGCTGCGGATTACTAAGGAGCCTCTGATTAATTCAGAGGCTCCCTAAAGCCCTGGCCCGGGCTGTCCGGGCCAGACCGAATGGGGAGGAAAGAGTATGGAAGGCGTCGCAATCAACTGGCTGGCCGTCATCGTGGCGGCGATCTCCGCCTTTATCGTCGGAGCTCGTCCGCGGAATTTATGGGCTCACAGAGAAGATATTTCCTCTCGCCAAGCCG
>JBBDSI010000249.1:1841-4359 GCA_040905005.1 Pseudohongiellaceae bacterium | reverse complement strand
TCTGAAGCCTCTGGGTGAATCAGAGGGTCTCGTATAGAATAACCGTCCGGACCATTTCCTCGCGCCACCCATAATAAAAGGGGACCCCCATGATGTCACTACACTCTCTGCAACGCGGCATGCTGGCACTCGTCGCCCTGGTTCTGCTGTCGGTCACGGCGCACGCCGCCGATCTCAGCTCGATCAAGCGCATACATTCCACCAACTTCGGGATCGACCAGTCTGAACTCGACGACATCCGCCGGCAGATGCAGGCGGCCGTCGATGGCGGATTCCTGCCCGGTGCGCTGCTCCTGGTAGGCAACGCGGAGGGTGTCGGTGTTCTCGAGACCGTCGGCTATCGCGCCGAGGACACGAGAGACCCCGTTAACAAGGACACTATCTTCCGCATCTACTCCATGACCAAGCCGATCATCAGCGTCGCCGTGATGACCATGGTCGAGGACGGCCTCATCGACCTCGACGACCCCGTGTCCGATTACATCCCCGAATTCGCCGACCTCCAGATCATCGACCGCGAGACCGGCACGGTGAGCCCGGCGCGCAACGAGATGACCATCGAGAACCTGCTAACCCATGAATCCGGCCTGATCCAGGCAATCTTCTCGCCCGACTCCGAGCTCGGCCAACTCTACGCCTCGGAACTGTCAGGCGACTACACCGCCCGGGAATTTGCCGCCCGCATCGGCAGCCTGCCGGTGTTTTTCGAACCCGGCAGCGCCTGGCACTACGGTCATTCCACCGACGTACTCGGGGCCGTGCTGGAAGTGGCCGGCGGCAAGACGCTCGACCGCGTGCTCGAGGAGCGAATCTTCGCTCCCCTGGGCATGGACGAGACCGGCTTCCGGGTGCCAAAGAGCAAGGCCTCGCGCATCGCCGAGCCCATCCATGGCGAGATGACCGACAACACCGTCGTGCGCAAGATGCTCTCCGGCGGGGGCGGCCTGAATTCCACCGCGGAGGACTACGTGCGCTTCGCGGAAATGCTACTTAATGGCGGCGTCTACCGCGATGCACGCATCATCGAGGAAGACACTCTGGAGCAGATGCTGGAGAAGAAGATCGGCTCGGAAGTCTCCCGCGAGTTCTTCTTCTACGGCGACACCGGCGACTGGGGCCTGGGTTTTCACCTGCAGCCCACCACCGACGACCCGAACGGCCCGCACAACTTCGGCTGGCGCGGCATCGGCGGCACCATCTTCATCGTCGATCGTGAGAACGACTTCTATATGATCTACATGGAACAGAAGCGCGGTGGCCCGCGCGCGCCGTTCAACAACAACGTGGCACAGCAGGTGATCTACGAGGCCATGCGCGACTGAGTCCACTATTTCAGCAGGTCGTACTTGCGTAAGTAGCCGCGCAATTGGTGATAGCTGAGCTGCAGAAACTCCGCCGCCTTCTTCTGGTTGAACTGGTTCTTCTCCAGCGCCTGTTGCAGCAGCCTGATCTCGTAGTCCTGAACCTCGTTCTTGAAGTCGAAGGATTGCAGCGCCGCCAGTTCGGGCAGCTCACCATTGCCGGCGTTCCGCGTAGCGTCCATGACATCCTCCGTGCGCCGCGGCCGATAAGGTGACTCGAACGGATCGAACACCAGTTCGCTGATCACGCTGTCGCCGTGCTGGTAGACCGCCCGCTCGATCACGTTTTTCAGTTCACGAATGTTTCCGGGCCAGGGGTAGTCCACCAATTGTTGCTGTACCTGCTCGGAAAACCCGGCGAACAACTCGCCACCGATCTCCTTGACCATGCCCACAGCAAAATGCCCCGCCAGTATCAGGATGTCTTCGGCACGCTCGCGCAGTGGCGGCAGGGTGACGACATCGAAGGCGAGTCGGTCCAGAAGATCCTCGCGGAATCTACCCTCCCTAGCCAACTGCGGCAGGTCTTCGTTGGTCGCCGCGATCAGGCGCACGTCAACGCGCAGCGTCTCGTTACCGCCCAATCGTTCAAATTCGCCATATTCGATCACGCGCAGAATCTTTTCCTGCACCGACATGGCGGTGTTGGCCAGCTCATCCAGGAACAGCGTGCCAGCGTCGGCGCGCTCGAAATAGCCCTTGCGCTGTTTGGTGGCGCCGGTGAAGGCCCCGGCCTCGTGGCCGAAGAGCTGCGCCTCCAGCAGATTCTCCGTCATTGCCGCGCAATTGAGCTTCTGGAAATTCTGCCGCCAGCGTCGGGACAGGAAGTGCAGTCGCGCCGCCACCAGTTCCTTGCCGGTACCGCGCTCGCCGACGATCAGGACCGGCTTGTTTAGCGGTGCCACCGCCGAGATGTGTTCCTGCATCTCCAGGAAACTGGCGGATTCGCCGATCATGCGGGGCGGGGCGTCGGGTCTGTCCATGGCGTCCATCGCGGGGCTTCCGTTGAGTCTGCTGCCTTACAAAAGGTAGTGAAAATTACCACTTGTTGCCCGAATTGGCCATGCGCCTGCCTGCGCGCTCGGAGATATATTTTTTTATTCTTTACTTTCAGTTGCTTAGAGAATTTCAGGAGTTGGCACGGTCCCTGCTGAATG
>JBBDSI010000249.1:0-1741 GCA_040905005.1 Pseudohongiellaceae bacterium | reverse complement strand
GAGACAGGAAAGACAGTATTGGCGAGCCGACCTCTTTGGGCGGTTAAACCCGGAGACTAGTGAGGTATCAGTAATGAGCATTTTTTCGCGACTATCGGACATCATCAATTCCAACATCAGCGCATTGCTGGACAAGGCGGAGAATCCGGAGAAGATGATCCGCATGGTGATCCAGGAAATGGAAGAGACGCTGGTGGAAGTACGCAGCGGCACGGCCAAGGTCATCGCCGACAAGAAGACGCTGAGCCGTCGGCTCGAACAGCTGAAGAAGCAGGCCGACGACTGGGAGAAGAAAGCCGAGTTGGCGCTGTCCAAGGGTCGGGAAGACCTGGCCAAGGCGGCGCTGATGGAGAAATCCACTATCAACGCCAGCATCGATATTACCGAGAAGGATCTGGGCAAGCTGGATGAGACGCTGGATAAACTGAGCAGCGAGATCGAGCAGCTCCAGGCCAAGCTCAATGATGCCAGGGCACGTCAGAAGACCATCGTCATGCGCAGCAACGCCACGCAGTCGCGACTACACGTGAACCGCCACCTGCACAGCTACGCTATTGACAACGCCATGGACAAATTTGAGTATTACGAGAAGAAAATCGATCTCATGGAAGGCCAGATGGACAGCGCCCACATCGAGCAAAGTGGTTTGCAGAGCGAGTTCGAGGAACTGGAAAAGCAGGAGTCGATCGATAAAGAGCTGGAAGCGCTCAAGAGCAAACTCAACAAGAGCCAATAACGGGATCAACAGGTTTTAATCATGGGCGTATTCGAGTTCATCACCTCAATCACGGCGCTGGCGCTTATCGCCATCACCGTCTGGATTCTCATCCTGCGCAAAGACCGGCGCCGCTCACATATCGAAGCGCAGGGTGAGTACAGCCTGAGCGAGCTGTCCACCATGGCCAAGTCCATGCAGGAGCGCATCGATATTCTGGAATCCATTCTCGATGCCGAAGTTCCGGACTGGCGTGAACAGAACGAACCGGGGACCAACTGAGATGTATCTGGATCGAGAGAACGCACGCTGGCTCGGCGTACTCGCCGGGATCGCCAACTGGCTGGACGTACCGGCCACTCTGGTACGCATAGTATTCGTGATCTGCGTGATCGCGTGGCCGCCGTTCATCCTTGGCTACTTCATCCTCTACTTCTGCCTCGACAGGGAATTCACTCCCGACAGAGTACGCGATTACTTCAATAGCTCCGCCACGGCCGAGCATTTCCGCCAGCTGAATTATCGCAAGCCCATCTATCGGAACGAGCGTAAGAAGCGTATCGCCGGCGTGTGCGCCGGCATCGCCGATTATCTCGAAGTGAGCACCTTCACTGTCCGCGTCGTGACGCTGCTGTCGCTGTTCGTGTTCGGCCCCTTCACCTTCTGGGCCTACCTCATCTGCTGGGTCGTATTCGACCCTGACCCCTACCTGGACGACAACGAACGCTACCGGCGCCGGGTCGAACGCCGCCGTCGTCGCGACGCACGGCGCCAGCGTCATGCCGAGAAGCGCGCGGCACGCATGCAGGCCAGGCATGCCGCTCGCAGCGCGCACGAGGACTATGGCAAGCACAGCGAAGACGCGCAGGCCGAAACCGGCGCAGCAGCACAGTTCAAGACAGAGGATGAATTCGCGGATGATCAGGCGCCTTACTATGACAGGTCCGAGTGTGTCGAGATCTTCAGCACGCTGGAGAGACGCCTGCGCGACATCGAGGCCTACATGACCTCCAAGCGCTTCCGGCT
>JBBDSI010000248.1:0-4416 GCA_040905005.1 Pseudohongiellaceae bacterium | reverse complement strand
GGGCTAGAAGGGAAACTTGAATCCTTCGGGCAGGTTTAAGCCGCCTGCCATCTTGCCGAGGGAGTCCTTGTTGCTCTCCTCTACCTTGCGTACAGCGTCGTTGATTGCGGCGGCCAGCAGGTCTTCCACTACTTCCTTGTCCTCGCTCAACAGAGTGTCCGCCAGCTCCACAGCGGTCACATCATGGCGGCCGTTCATCCTGATCTTTACCAGGCCGGCGCCGGACTCACCATCAACCACCTGCTTCGCAGCTTCTTCCTGGGCTTTCTGCATCTGCTCCTGCATCTGCCGCGCCTGTTTCATCAATTCATTGAAATCCGTCATTGTCTGACCTCACTGCATGTTCATGACTTTTCGAGATGAAGGGTGACGACCTGCTCAGTTCTTGTCCAGGGGGGACACCGAGTCCCGCGCGAGCGTTCCGGAAAACCGGCGCAACAACTCCTTCACGTTCGCATCCTGTTCGAACTCGTTCACCATCTGCTGATACTGTTCCTGCCGCAGTCGCTGGCCGAGCTGCGCCGGCGTCTCCTGGGCGACCTGGCCGACCCTGACAGTAACCTGTATCGGCTTTCCGAAATGCTCACTGAAGGCAGCGCTGATACGCGGCAAAAGATCATCACTGTATACGGCACTCTGCGCCTCATCCAGGGTCAACGCCACGCTGTCGCCGTCGATCGTGGCAACCTCGGTGTTGGCCAGCACGTTGGCGATGATGCCGCTGACCTTGAGCTGCGGCAACAGACTCTGCCAGCGCAACTGATCCAGCTGCCCCAATTCGTCTGGCGCGCGCTCCACAGGCTGGTCTCCGGCCTCTGTCGCGCCGGGGACATCGGTGTGCACATTGACCGCCGGCTCCGGCTCAGGAGGGATTACTGCGTCGGCCGTTGTCTTTTTTTTTTCGCCGTCCTGTTGCTCTTGCGGGGCTTCCTCCCGGGGTGAGACCGCGTCGGCCAACTGCGCCTTGTCGTAGTCAGGCGAGAACAACAACATGCGCAGAAGCAGCATCTCGAACGCCCCGCGCAGGTCGGATGCCAGACGCAACTCATCCCTGGCCCTGGTACCTATCTGATAGTAGAGCTGAATGTCTTCGGCGGAGAACAGTCCGGCCAGTTCAATTATCTCTTCCCTGTCGCCGAAACTGTTGTCGATAGCCTGGGGCACGGCCTGAGCCAGGGCAATACGGTGCAATACCGAGAGCAGGCTGTCCATGGTGTGTGCGTAGTCCGGTGTCTGCTCGGACATGGCACCAATCAGTGTCATCAGACGTCCCGCGTCGGCCGCCGCCATCGCCCGCAATAAATCATACACCTGGCGCTGCTCGGGAATGCCGAGCATCTCGATCACGCCCGCGGCACGAACCGAGCCCTGGCAATAGGCGATCGCCTGGTCCACCAGCGTCAGCGCATCACGCATGCTGCCGGTAGCCGCTAACGCGATCTGCCACAGGGCCTCGTCGTCGGCCTCGATCTCTTCTTTTTTCAGGACGTCCGCGAGGTAATTAACGATGATCTCAGGGCTCAGGTTTTTCAGATTAAACTGCAGACAACGGGAGAGAATCGTGACCGGCAGCTTCTGCGGGTCGGTAGTCGCGAACAGGAACTTCACGTGTGGCGGCGGCTCTTCCAGCGTTTTCAACAGTGCGTTGAAACTGTGATTGGAGAGCATGTGCACCTCATCGATGAGGTATACCTTGAAGCGCCCCCTGGTCGGACTGTACTGCACGTTATCCAGCAGCTCGCGGGTGTCCTCCACCTTCGTGCGCGAGGCCGCATCCACCTCGATCAGGTCGATGAAACGACCCTGAGTGATTTCCTTGCAGGAGTCACACTGCTCGCAGGGCGTGGAACTGACACCCTGCTCGCAATTGAGGCACTTGGCGAGGATGCGAGCCAGTGTCGTCTTGCCGACACCGCGGGTACCGGTGAAGAGATAGGCGTGATGCAGGCGCTCGTTGTCCAGCGCGTTGACAAGCGATTTGAGGACGTGTCCCTGGCCGGCAACCTGGGAAAAATTGCTTGGCCGCCATTTACGGGCCAGTACCTGATAACTCATGCAAAAATCTCGGTATCGATGGTCGGCTCGCGGGGTTTCAGCCTTAGCCGGGACTATTCATGAACTGCCGTAGCGAGGGCGTCAAGATGCCTGAAAATAAAAGCCCTTGTCAGCCACACCACGGCACATGAATCAGCTACTACCGTTGCTCCCTTCCGGGCCTGGCGGGGTTCATAACCTATCATTGCGCGGGGACCGACAAGGACCGCTGTCAATGATAACACAGCCGCCACGCTATGCAGCCCACCGCTGGTCCTCGCGGCAAGCTGACTTGTCGCGGCCACCGCGCTCAAGGCAGGGCCAGAGCCACCAGTCGGGCGTCGCCGCCACCGCCGACGGCGATAGCCAGGTACTGCTTCCCGTCAGCCATGTAGGTCATGGGCGTGCCTGATGGCGGCAGCGGCAATTCCAGCTCGTGCACGGTGGCGCCGGTAGCCTTGTCCAGTGCCCGCAGCAGGTAGCGGTCGCCGTCAGTCTGGGCGATGAACAACAGGGTCGGCGTCAGGACCGGCCCGGTGCGGCTGTTATTACCCACGGGGCCCGGATCGATGCCCCCCAGCTCGATGATGCGCTGGCGTGGGCCCTCACCATGGGGAACCATCCACTCATGCTCGCCGCTATCGAGGTCGATCGCGGTGATGCGGCCGTAAGGCGGTTTAGTCAGCGGCAGTCCCTGGGGCCCATCGACGGACATGGGACCACCGCGGCGATAAACGAGGTCCGAGCGCTCCGGATTCTCCTCCCGAAGCTGCACCACGATCGGCGCCGAGGCCGAGGGGATGTAGTAAAGCGAGGTCTCAGGATCGAAGGCGGCACCGTGCCATTCGCCGCCCCCGCCCCAGCCGGGAAAAAGGATAGTGCCGCGCAGGGACGGCGGCGTGAACAGCGGGCCATAGTCGAAGCGCTCGATGAGTTGCAGGGCCTCCTGGCGCAACTCCGGGGTGAAATCGATCAGGGTCTCGTCACTGATTCCCTGGGGCTCGAATGGCGCCGGCCGCGTCGGGAAGGGCTGGGTGGGCGAAAGGCGCTCTCCCGGCACCGTGCTCTGTGGCACCGGGCGTTCCTCGATCGGCCAGACCGGTTCCCCGCTGACCCGGTCGAAGACGTAGGTGAATCCCTGCTTGGAGATTTGCGCTACCGCCTTGATGGGACGGCCGTCAACGGTGATATCGACGAGTGTTGCCGCCGCCGGCAGGTCATAGTCCCAAACGCCGTGATGCACGGTCTGGTAGTGCCAACGGCGGGCGCCGGTGTGCACATCCACCGCCACCAGGCTCTCGGCAAACAGATTGTCGCCCTTGCGCAGGCCACCGTACCAGTCGTTGGTCGGTGTACCGATGGGAATATAGACGATGCCTAACTCATCGTCGGCGCTCATGATGGTCCAGGAATTGGTGTTGCCGCTATATTCCCAGGCGCCCTCCTCCCAGGTCTCGACGCCGAACTCCCCGGCCTCGGGAATGGTGCGGAACAGCCACTCGACGGCGCCCGTCTCGGGATTGAAGGCGCGAACATGCCCCGGGGGCATCTCCTTGCTGCTGGGGCCGTCGCTGACGATGGAATTGACGATGAGCTTGTCGTTACTCACCAGCGGCGGCGACACCACGCCGTATTGACGCCGCTCTACCGGCCGGCCCAGGCCCTGCGTCAGGTCCACCCTGCCCGCGGTGCCGAAGCCGGGGTCGGGAGTACCGGTGCGCGCGTCCAGCGACCACAGATAGGAATCGTTGCTGGCAAAGAAGATGCGCTCCTTGCCAGCGCCCTGCCAATAGGCCACCCCGCGCACGTTGTAGCCCAGGTTGGCCGGCCTGCCGGCCTCCCAGGCGCGCGTGTCGAAGACCCAGATTTCCTCGCCGCTACCCGCATCCAGCGCCGCGATGCGGCCGAAGGAGGTGGGGATATAGAGTACGTCATCGATCTCGATGGGAGTGGCCTTGTAGCCGCCCGGCTGGATTTGCGGATTACCCGCCGCAATATTGTCAGCGACGGTGCGATTGTCGGGGCTGATCCACTCCCAGGCGATGGCGACATCGGCGACGTTGGCGCTATCGATCTGGTCGAGCGGCGCATATTTACGGGATCCGTTGTCACCGCCGTAGCTGGGCCATTCGTTGGCCTGGGTGGTGGTGGCAAGGCAGGTGATGAGACCTGTCAGGATGGACCGGCTAATGGTTTTTCTTGTCATGGAGCCCCCGGGGGATGTCGAGTCTGGCCTTGATAGTACCTTATGGAATTAGTAGTGGGAAAGCTGGGTATTGGGCGGGATTGGGGCCAATTAGCGTTGGCAATAAAAAAGCCCGGCGTTACCGGGCTCTTTTATGGGTGGCGGTGAGGGAGGGATTCGAACCCTCGATACGTTGC
>JBBDSI010000247.1:0-4437 GCA_040905005.1 Pseudohongiellaceae bacterium | reverse complement strand
TGGTATGACTTTTTCCTCTATGCCACGGCCGCGGCCCTGGTATTCCCCAGTGTCTTCTTCCCCGACAGTTCCCCCACTATCGGGCTGATCCTCTCCTTCGGCACCTTTGCCTTCGGCTTTATCGCCCGGCCGCTGGGCGGGATCGTGTTCGGGCATTTCGGCGATCGCGTCGGCCGTAAGCGCACACTGGTCATCGCGCTGGTGCTGATGGGCATCGCCTCGACGCTGATCGGGCTGCTGCCGACCTATGCCATGATCGGCATCGCCGCCCCGATCCTCCTGACGGTGCTCCGTTTCGCCCAGGGTCTGGCGATCGGTGGCCAGTGGGGCGGCGCCATGCTGCTGGTCACCGAGAGTGCGCCGGATGACAAGCGTGGCTACTACGGCGCCTATGCCCAGGCCGGGGCGCCGGTTGGCGTCATCCTGGCGAACCTGGCCTTTATCCTCATCTCTGCCGCCGTGTCCGAAGAATTTTTCATGACCTGGGGCTGGCGCATCCCCTTTATTGCCAGCGTCGTGCTGATCGCCATCAGCATGTACATTCAACTGCACATGGAAGACACCGACGCCTTCAAGGAACTGGAGGCGGCACGGATCAAGATGCTGGCCGAACACACCGTCGCGAAGCCCATCGTCCGTCGTTCCCCGGTGTTGGAGGCGCTGGTGCGTTATCCGAAGCGCATCGCCCTGGCGGCCGGCGCCTTCCTGTCGATCCAGGTGACCTTCTATATCCTCATCGGCTTCGTGCTGGCCTACGGGGGTGATCCCAATGGCGCCGCCATGTCCCGTAGCAGTATGCTGGCCGCGGTGCTGATAGCCTCCGCGCTGCAGGTTCCCACCCAGTTCATGGCCGCCGCCTATTCGGACCGCAGGGGGCGGCGCGGCATCTTCATGCTGGGCGCGATTCTGACCGGCATCTGGGCCTTTGCGCTGTTCCCGCTGATCGATACCGGCGAGTTCTGGCTCATCACCCTGGCCATCACCGGCGGGCTGGTCTTTCTCGGCATGATGTACGGTCCGCAGGCGGCCTTCTTCACGGAGCTGTTCAGCACCGAGGTGCGCTATTCCGGCGCCTCCCTGGGTTACCAGCTCGGCGCCATCGTCGGCGGTGCCTTCGCGCCTACGATCGCCACGATCCTGTGGACCGAATACGCCATCATCTGGGTGTCGGTCTATATCGCCATCGCCTCGGTATTATCGCTGCTGTCGGTGGTCATGCTGACCGAGACCTACAAGAACAGCCTGTCGGACTGACGCCCGGAGAGTCTGTTAGGAAGTCCGTTAAAGAGTCCGTTAAAGAGTCCGTTAAAGAGTCCGTTGGGAAGCCCGCTACTTGCGCATCCAGGCGCCGTTGGGGAGCTGAACGAAGTGGCCGGGCCGGGTGGCCTCAACCGCCTGCGCGTAGGCAAGCGCCGTGACCTGCTCCATGGTGATGCCGTTGTCGCTGGCGATCTGCTCATAGCGCTGGCGCCGCTGCTCGTTCACCTGGCGCACCAGCGCCATCACGTCCTCCGGCGCAGTCCCGGTCACCAGGCCGACGTAGCCGTCTCGCTGCTCACCCACGAGGCCCTGTTCCTTGGCCTCCTGCAGGGTGACCGCATGGGCCGCGCCGGCCAGCAGCAGCAGGAAGAAAACACTCAGTAGTTTGTTTACGGGGCGTGTCATGATGTCATCCTGTTAAAAGAGTCCGCTGTCTTCGTTGAACATGTCATCCAACTCTTCTTCCACGCGGACCCTGATCTCGTGCTCGATGCGCACATTGAGGTTGATGGTGATGGGCTCGCTCGGCATCGCCACCTGTACGGTGGGCGTGCAGGCGGTGAGTCCCGTGAGTAACAGGGCGAGGAGTGCTGGTGCAGTATTCGGGTTAGTCATGGGTGCGGTTTCCGAGTGTCACTACTGCCATAGTAAGGCCTGCACATTAACGGCCACTGAACCGGAGCCGAGCAGGCCCGGGATGGTCCCAGTCTACTGCCTGTTGAGAAGCTCTTCCAGCCGTTCACTGATTACCCGGCTGGCCTGCAGGCTCTGCAGCAGGCTGGGGATGTTGTCGGTGATGGTGACGTTGAGGTTGATGGGCTGGCCGCCATTCATGTCGGGATTGACCCCGCGCAGCGCGACCGCCATTGCCAGCTCGCCGTCGGGACCGTATTCCACCTGTGCGTCGAATACCTGATACAGGTAATTGGACAGCGCGTCATTGAGCAACTGCACGCTCGGGTTGTCACTCGTGGGATTGGTCGGTGTATAGCGAATGCTGCCACCCGGGTTCAGGGCGCCGATCAGGCCCTCCTCGATGAGGACACCCTCGGGCGTAAACAGGATCGGCAGGTAACCGCTGATCCGGCCCTGAACCTGCAGGTTCGGATAGTTGGCCAGGGCGACGATGCTCTGCAGGTCCAGCTCGCTGAGCACCAGCTCCAGGCGATTGCGCTCGCGGTTGGCATCGTAGACGAAGCGGGGCACCTCGACGCTGCCGCCCAGGACGGCGGTTCCGAGATCGCTGATGGTCAGGGTGCGGGCGGCGCTGTCGAAGGCGTAACGCCAGTCGATGCGCTCGAGTGGCAGGCCGATGTCCGCGGTCGCCACTCCGGCTTCCAGCAGGCCGTCGGAGTGTAGGCCCTCTTCATCCAGTCGGGCGCGCAGCAGGGTATCGAGACCGACGAACAAGCCGTCGCCGACGATGCCGCTGAGCTGATCCAGGCGCAGTGTCAGGGGGCCATCGACGCGCCAGTCGCCGCCCTGCGCCTGCCAACGCAGCGCCGCTTCCCCCGAGAGCTCGCCGGCCACGAGATCGACAGGCAGCCCGGCAAAGCTGGCGAGTTGCGACGACGGGGAGTCGTCGCTGAATCGGGTTGGCCGCAGAGTCAGGTCGAGGCTGCCGCTGCTGCTGTCGAGCGCATGCTGCAGCACCAGGTCGGCATGCAGGCGCTCGCCGAGGCTGAGAGTCAGGTTACCATTAACGGTAGAGTCCGTGAGATCGAGGCTGCCACGCAGAATCGGGTCGGTCAGGCTGAGCCCGTCGATGCCAGGCACGAGGGTCGTGCTCACCGGCTCGAGTCGCAGCGCCAGGCCCTCGCCGAGGTCCGCCTCCAGCCCATCCAGACTGAAGGCAACGGTCGCCGTGCCGGCGCCGTGCTCGATGTCCGCCAGGGTCAGGTCCAGGTCCGGCGCACGCAGGGCGATTGTCGGCGGATCGAAGTCGACGGCGATGTTGCCGGCCAGGCGGGCCGAGCCGCCGCTGAGCGCGCTCGTGCGCCAGGAATCCGCCAGCAGTGAAAATTGCAGGGCGCCCGAGCAGACCGGCAGCCTCGCACAGCGCAGCGTCAAAGCCGACAGGCTGGCCTCGGCGTCGAACTGCAACGCGCCACGCTGCTGCCGCAGGCGCAGTCGGGCGCTGTCAACGCGGGCAATCAGGTCATCCATTCCCTGTGCGCTTTCCAGCTCGAACTCGAGCGGCAGATGGACCTGGCCAGAGTGGCCGTCCCCGGTGTCGAGCTGCCACTGCAGCAGGGAATCGGGGGAATCGAGTACACCGACCAGGGATTCGATGCGGGGGGAGTTCGAGAGGTCTGTCATGCGTAGCTGACCGCTCAGGTGCAGCGATTCGGACAATAGTTCCACGTCGCCCAAAATAGCGGCGACATCAGGCAGTGCCGCCAGCAGCGCCACGTCGAAGCCGCTCTCGACTTCCAGCGACAGTGAATCCTCCTGCACCGTGACATCGAAATCGGCCCCGAATAGTTCGTCGCCTTCGTGCAGAAGCACACTGCTGCCGATCAGGGAGTTTGCGGTCGCGACGCGCAGTGACAGGTCCGCGCGCCAGTCACGCTGGTACTCGGGCCGCAGCTGGCTGCTCAGGCGCAGCGGCGCCGTCTCCATGGAGAGGCTGGCTTGCAGCCGCAGCGGTCCGTAGTTGATGCGGCCGACCGCGGCTCGCTCAAAAGGCAGGTCAGTGAGTCCGGCCAGGACTTGCTCTGCGGTCAGTGCGGAGCCCTCCATGGGAGCGGCGTCCCGCGCCCGCGGCTCGATGCGGATCTCGTCGGCGCTCAGCGCGCGCAGGCGTCCGCCCACTAATTCACCGAGGCGGTATGTCAGCGTCAGATTGTCGATCTCGAGCCGCATACCGGGCACTTCCAGGTGCACGCTCGTCGCGAGTGTCTGTTGCGGACGCAGTCGCAGCGAGTCCAGGCGGATAATGCGTATGTCCTGGGTGGCGAGCAGCGCATTGCCGAGGGGCACTACCAGCACGGCAGGCGCCGCGACCAGTAGGAGCGCTAACACGCCAATCGGACACAACAGAACCAGCAGTGCAATGGCGAGTCGTCTCAGGGGCCGACGTTTCATGCGGCTGAGGCTAACCCGAATATTGCACCAGTGCTCCTGCTGCGGCTGCCCCAGGGCACGCCCTCCGCGGCTTTCGCTCGGTCAGAATGC
>JBBDSI010000246.1:3056-4474 GCA_040905005.1 Pseudohongiellaceae bacterium | reverse complement strand
GGAGGAAGCGGCTCGCGCCTGTGGCCGCTGTCACGGGCACAGCTTCCCAAGCAGTTTATCGAATTACCCGGCCAGAAAGGCTCACTCTTTCAGGCCACCCTGACCCGTCTGGCGACGCTGGCCGGCCTGGGTGATCCCATTGTCGTGTGTAATGCCGAACACCGTTTTCTGGTGGCCGAGCAGTTGCGCCAGCTCGGCCAGGACCGGGCCAGTATTCTGCTGGAGCCCGTGGGTCGCAATACGGCGCCGGCGGTGGCCATGGCCGCACACTGGGCCATGGAGCATGACCCCGACGCGCAGTTACTCGTGCTGCCGGCCGATCACTGGATCACCGAACCGCAGGCATTGATCGCCGCCGTCGAGCAGGGCCGAACCCTGACCGCGGATGGCAGTCTCGTGACCTTTGGGATCGTGCCAGGTGCACCAGAAACCGGCTACGGCTATATCGAGAAGGGCGAGGCGATCGCTGGTGGCGACGCCCGTCGGGTGGCGCGCTTCGTCGAGAAGCCCGACCGGGCCACCGCCGAGCGCTACCTGGCCAGCGGTGATTACCTGTGGAACAGCGGCATGTTTCTGTTCACTGCCGAGCGCTTTCTCGCCGAACTCCAGCGCCACGCCGACGACATCTCCCGGGCCTGCGGGGACGCGTTCGGCCATCTCCAGCGCGGCAGTGACTTCATCACGATCCCCGATACGGAGTTCGCCGCCTGCCGCGCCGATTCCATCGACTATGCGGTCATGGAGAAGACCGACGCCGCGGTGGTGCTTCCCCTCGAGGCCGGCTGGAGCGACCTCGGCACCTGGGATGCCATCTGGTCCGCCCGCGCGGCGGACAGCCAGGGTAATGTGCTCAGCGGCGACGTGCTCACCGAGGCGGTGCATAATAGCTATATTCAGGCTGGCTCGCGCCTGGTGGCCGCTGTGGGCCTGGACGGCGTCGTGGTGGTGGAGACGCCGGACGCGGTGCTGGTGGCGGACAAGGGCCAGGCCCAGGCCGTGAAAGCCATCGTGGAACGGCTGCACAAGGATGGACGCCCCGAGGCGGATTGCCCCAATGTGGTGCGCAGACCCTGGGGCACCTACCAGACCCTGGCCATTGACGATGGCTGGCAGGTCAAGCATATCGTGGTCAACCCCGGGGCGGCACTATCCTTGCAACTGCACCATCGTCGCGCCGAACACTGGACGGTGATCAAAGGCAGCGCCCGGGTCATCGTCGGTGATGAGGAACTTACACTCGCCGTGAATGAGTCCGTCCATATTCCCTTGGGCAACAAGCATCGCCTGGCGAACGACGGTCCCGGCCTGGTCGAGATCATCGAGGTGCAGGTGGGTGACTATCTGGGCGAGGATGATATCGTACGCTTCGACGATCGCTACGGGCGGGTGGAGTGAGCACCGGCCCTGACAATGACTGA
>JBBDSI010000246.1:0-2956 GCA_040905005.1 Pseudohongiellaceae bacterium | reverse complement strand
AAACAGGCAGGAAGGTGTAATGTCCAAGATCAGGAAGTGTTTGTTCCCCGCCGCCGGTTACGGCACCCGGTTTCTCCCCGCCACCAAGGCCATGCCCAAGGAGATGCTGCCCATCGTCACCAAGCCCCTCATTCAGTACGGGGTGGAGGAGGCGATGGACGCCGGTCTGACCGGCATGGCCATCGTCACCGGACGCGGCAAGCGTGCCATCGAGGACCACTTCGATATCAGCTACGAGCTGGAGCATCAGATCGCCGGCTCCGACAAGGAGGCGCTGCTGGACGACACCCGGCGCATCATCGAGCACTGTACCTTCTCCTATACCCGCCAGGTCGAGATGAACGGTCTCGGTCACGCCATCCTGGTAGGCGGCAACCTCATCGGCCACGAACCCTTCGCCGTCATCCTCGCCGATGACTACTGCATCGGTGAAGATGACGGTGACGGCGTGCTGAAACAGATGGTGGACCTGTATGAGAAGTACCAGTGCAGCATCGTGGCGATCATGGAGGTCCCGCCGGAACAGACCTCGCGCTACGGCGTGATCGAGGGGGAGGAGATCGAAGAGGGCATCTTTCGCCTCAGCAATATGGTGGAGAAGCCGGCCCCGGAAGAGGCGCCGAGCAACCTGGCCATCATCGGCCGCTATATCCTCACGCCGGATATCTACGAGATCATCGCCAACACGCCGCCCGGCAAGAACGGCGAAGTTCAAATCACCGATGCCCTGCTGACGCAGGCCAAGAACGGCGGCGTGATCGGCTACCGATTCAAGGGCCGGCGCTTCGACTGCGGCAGCGTGGACGGCTTCATCGAAGCCACCAATTTCACCTACGCCCAGTATCAGGGCTGATACGGAACCTGCTATGAGTAACGAGATCACCTGCTTCAAGGCCTACGACATTCGCGGTCGGGTCCCCGACCAGCTCAACGAGGATATCGCCTATCGCATCGGCCGCGCCTTCGTGGAGTTCCTCTCTCCGGAGATCGTCGTCGTCGGGCACGACATACGGCTGACCAGCGTCGACATCTGCGCGGCGTTGACCCGGGGGCTGACCGACGGCGGTGCGAATGTAATCGACATCGGTCAGTGCGGCACCGAGGAGATTTACTTCGCTACCTCGCACCTGAAGACCGATGGCGGCATCGTCGTGACGGCCAGTCACAATCCCAAGGACTACAACGGCATGAAGCTGGTGCGCTCCGAATCCAGGCCCATCAGCGCCGATACCGGCCTGGTCGAGATCAGGGCGCTGGCGGAGCGCAACGAGTTCGCCGGCGTGGGGCACAAGGGCATGGTGACGCACCAGGATACGCGCCCCGCCTATATCGAGCACCTGCTGGGCTACATCGACGTGTCCCGGCTCAAGCCGTTCAAGGTCGTGTGCAATGCCGGCAACGGCGGCGCCGGGCCAGTCATCGATGCGCTGGAAGCGAAGCTGCCGCTCGAGTTCATCAAGCTGCAGCACGAGCCGGACGGGCATTTCCCCAACGGGGTGCCCAACCCCCTGCTGGAGGAGAACCGGGCCCCGACCATCGAGGCGATCAAACGCGAGGGCGCGGATATCGGCATCGCCTGGGACGGCGATTTCGACCGCTGCTTCTTCTTCGACGAGAACGGCCGCTTCATCGAGGGCTACTACATCGTAGGGCTACTGGCGAAGGCATTTCTGGAGAAGGAACCCGGCTCCCGCATCATCCATGATCCGCGCTTGATCTGGAATACCCTGGAGATCGTCAAGGCGCATCACGGTGTGGCCGTGCAGTGCAAGTCCGGCCATGCCTTCATCAAGGAGAAGATGCGCGCCGAGGACGCCATATACGGCGGCGAGATGTCCGCCCATCACTACTTCCGCGACTTCTTCTACTGCGACAGCGGCATGGTTCCCTGGCTGCTGGTGCTGGAGCTGATGGCGAAACAGGGCCAGTCGCTGTCGGAACTGGTGGACGCCCGCATGGAGGCCTTTCCTGCCAGCGGCGAGATCAATCGCGAGATCGACGACCCGCCACGGCTGCTCAAGGCCATCGAGCAGCACTATGCCTCCCACGCCCACAGCATCGATCACACCGACGGCCTGTCCATGGCCTTCGCCGACTGGCGCTTCAACCTGCGCATGTCCAACACCGAGCCGGTGGTGCGCCTGAACGTGGAGTCCCGTGGCGACGCGGCGCTGATGAGTCAGAAGACGAAGGACCTGCTGGGCCACATGCGGGATCCGGACTTCGTCTGAGCGAAGGCGATGAGCAACTGGCTGTTTGCCTATGGCTCGCTGCTGCCGGGGCGGGAAAACGAGCACATCCTCGCGCCACTGAAAGGACGCTGGGAGCCCGGTCACGTACGCGGCATTCTGCACCCGGAAGGCATCGGCGCGGCGCTGGGCTGGCCGGTGCTGATCCTTGATGCCGGCGGCGAGCGCATCGACGGGCAACTGTTTCGGGCAGCGACGCTGGCGCAGAACTGGGCCCTGGTGGATGAGTTTGAGGGACCGGCCTACCGGCGAGTCCTCACCGTTGTCATCCGGCCGGACGGGTCGACGTGCGACGCCTGGGTTTATGTATACAACGGGGAATACAACGAGTGACTCTGAGCACAAGCCGAGACCAGGGAGGATCAATCATGGAGGAAATCACTTGGAACGACTTCAGCCGCGTGCAGCTGCGTGTGGGCACGGTGACCGCGGTTGATGAGTTCCCCGAGGCGCGCAAGCCGGCCTGGAAGCTGACCGTGGATTTCGGCGCGGACATCGGCGTGCGTCGCGCCAGTGCCCAGATCACGGATCTCTATGCCCGGGACGACCTGTTGGGCATGCAGGTGGTGGCGGTGGTCAACTTTCCGCCCAAACAGATCGGTCCCTTCATGTCCCAGTGCCTGGTCACCGGCTTTCACCGCGAGGACGGGGCCGTGGTCCTGGCCACGCCGGAGCGGGAGGTGCCCAATGGCGCCCGCCTGGCCTGA
>JBBDSI010000245.1:0-4559 GCA_040905005.1 Pseudohongiellaceae bacterium | reverse complement strand
CATGGAAAGCGGCGTTGAATTTGCTACTATCGGCGGACGATTACGAGCCAATTCATTTTACGAGCCTACTTACAAGGAGCCAGGCATATGACTATCAAGGTTGGGGACAAGGTCCCGGCAGCGACTTTCAAGGTGATGAGCAGCGACGGACCTCAGGATATGACGACGGACGAGGTCTTCGCCGGTAAGAAAGTCGTGTTCTTCGCCGTGCCGGGGGCATTCACTCCGGGCTGTTCCAAGACTCACCTGCCGGGCTTCGTGGTCAATGCCGACGCCATCAAGGCCAAGGGCGTGGACACCATCGCCTGCATGGCCGTGAACGATGCCTTCGTCATGGGCAAATGGGGCGAGGCACAAAACGCCGAGGAAATCCTGATGCTGGCGGACGGCAATGGCGACTTCACCCGCGCCATGGGCCTGGAGATGGATGCCAGCGGCTTCGGCATGGGCACCCGCTGCAAGCGTTTCGGCATGATCGTGGATGACGGAGTGGTCAAGCACCTGGCGGTGGAAGCGCCGGGCGAGATCGAGGCCAGCAGGGCCGAGACTCTGATGGCGCTACTCTAGGGGCGTTACTCTAGTTACTCTAGACACCCACCGATAGCGCGTCACCGCCGACAGGATCGCCATGGCAAACAATAAGGCGCCGGCCGCAGAAGTGCCCGAACCCGTTCCCCTGAGAAGCCGCATCGGCCTGCTACTAGGCCCGCTCGTATTTCTCTCCATGCTGCTGTTCGTGGATCTCGATCCGGCGAATCCGCTGGCGACGCGGATGGCGGCGATCATTCTGTTGATGGCTATCTGGTGGATCACCGAGGCCATTCCCCTGGCAGCCACGGCGCTGCTGCCTATCGTGCTGTTCCCACTCATGGGCATCATGCGTGGTCGCGAACTGCCCGCCGGCGGCAGCATCGACCTGGGCGGTGCGGCGCTGGCCGACGGCGTGTCCCTCGATAATATCGATATCGTCTTTCCCAATGTCGCCAACCAGTACATGGACTGGATCATCCTGTTGTTCATGGGCGGCTTCATCATCGCCGTCGCGGTGGAGAAATGGAACCTGCACAAACGCATCGCGCTACACATACTGCGCTTCATCGGTGGCCAGCCTCACCGTCTGGTGCTGGGATTCATGCTGGCGACGGGTTTTCTCTCCATGTGGCTGTCCAATACCGCGACAGCCATGATGATGATGCCCATGGGACTCTCCCTTATATTGCTCTATGAGGAGCTGAACAAGAAGACCCTGGCCGAGGGCGGCACGGTCGACAGTCGCGCCGAAAACTTTTCCATCAACCTGTTGCTGGGTATTGCTTATTCCGCGTCCATCGGCGGCTTCGCGACTCTCATCGGCACGCCGCCCAACGGCATACTCGTCACTCAGCTCTCACAGCTCTTTCCGGAAGCGCCGGGTATAACCTTTTCTACCTGGATGCTGTTCGCGTTGCCGATGAGTGCCACCTACATGGTACTGGCCTGGCTGTTGCTGACGCGGGTGGTATTTCCATTGCCCAAGACGACGCCGTTCAGCGGGCGCGAATTCATTCGCAACGAGATCGACAAACTGGGTCCGATGAGTGCGGAGGAGAAGCGTGTGGCCGGCGTGTTCTTTACGGTCGCCGTACTCTGGATGACCCGCAAGGACCGGCTGTTCGGCCCCGAAGTGGACATCTTCGGCTGGAGTCATTTCCTGGATCAACTCCTGGTGGCGATGGGCAGCCCGGCGGTGGGTTATATGATCGACGACGGCACCGTCTCCATCGCCATGGCGCTGACGCTGTTCATGATTCCCGCCAGCAAGGCCATCGGCGGACGCCTGTTGGACTGGGACGATGCCGCGAAGATTCCCTGGGGCATACTGCTGCTGTTCGGCGGTGGCCTGGCCATCGCCAAGGGATTTGAGACATCGGGTCTCGGGGACTATGTCGCAGCACAATTACAGGTGCTGATGGGTGATGCCGCGCCGCTGACCATCGTCATCAGCACGGTGGCCTTCATTACCGGCCTCACGGAAGTGGCCTCCAACACGGCGACCATCTCGCTGTCGCTGCCGATAATGGCAAGCCTTTCTCAGGCTATTGGTGCGCATCCCTTGTTGCTGCTGATCCCCACTACGTTGGCGGCTTCCTGCGCCTTCATGCTGCCCGTATCCACTCCCCCCAATGCCATAGTCTATGGATCGGGAAGGGTGCCGATAATGAAGATGGTGATCGCCGGGATCTGGCTGGATTTGCTGTCGGTGGTCCTCCTGACCGGCTTCGTCTATACGCTGGGACACCTGACCTTCGGTGTGCTGGGCGATATGCCTGCCTGGGCGCTGCCCTGACCAATCCGGAATTGTGCGAACGGGTTGGGGATTTATGCGCTCAAGTGTTCAGGCCTTACCGGCTTTGTGCTACTGTTCCGGCTTTAATTCTGGGCCTTGCTCTGTATGTGGTGCGTGTCAGGGCTGAACAATAAGAGTCACCGGGTAGTTCATGAACGAGCATCGTAGTAACGATTTCGGCAAGGTCGGTACGGAGAATGCCTGTCCCGCTGGTACGGATTGTCCCCACTCCAGTGAGGTGACCCGGCTGCGCGAGGAAGTCAGGCAGCTCGCGGCGCTGGTTCGCACCGATGAACTCACGGGCCTGTTCAATTATCGCTATTTCACCCAGACACTGAGTCTTGAGATGGAGCGTACCCGACGCTCCGGACAGCCCACTTGCCTGATCATGTGTGACCTGGATCATTTCAAGGACCTGAACGATATTCATGGGCACGAAGTGGGCAATCTGGTCCTGAGCCATGTGGCCTCGCTGGTTCGCAAGACGATTCGCCGCCTCGATATCCCGTGTCGCTACGGCGGTGAGGAATTTGCTCTTCTCCTGCCCGACACGACCCTGCGCCAGGGAGTGCGCTTTGCGAATCGTCTGCGCCTGATCATAGAAAACTCTCCATTCAAGAGTGGTGAGCTACTGCTGGGTATCGAGGCGAGTTTCGGCGTCGATGTCTACCGCCGCGGCGAAGAAGTCAAGGAGAGGGAATTTGTGGAACGAGTGGACGGCTTTCTCTACCTGGCCAAGCAGAGCGGTCGCAACCGCGTCTGCCACTCCGATTTCGAAGGCGAGCCGGAAGCCGAACAGGCCTGAGCTCCGTGATCGCCCGCTCTAACCCGGACTATTCATGAATAGCCCGGGTTAGAGCGAATCCAGCGTGCTTGCGGTACTGACCTCACTGGCCAGGTGGAAGAGCATCGCCGCGGTGACGCCCCAGATGCGATAGTCCTCGTAGTACAACTCCAGCACGCGACGATTGCGCGCCTGATATTCCCAGGTGGACGCGCGATAGGCGCTGGGGTCCAGGATCAGACTCAGCGGAACCTGAAACACATCGGCAACCTCTTCCGGACAGGGTGTGAATGCCAGTCCCGGTTCGATCAGCCCGACGATGGGTGTGACGAGGAAGCCGGATGGGAGCGCCATGTCGCCCAGTTTTCCAAGAACCTCGACCTCTTTCGCATTAATGCCTATCTCCTCTTCGGTCTCCCGCAGAGCCGTCGCCGCGGTGTCGGCATCGCCGGGTTCGCTGGAGCCGCCGGGAAAACTGATCTGGCCGGCATGGTTGCGCAGATTCTCGGAGCGCACCGTCAGCACGACCTGGCTCTCCTGATCAGCGCTGTGGCGAGTCACGGGAATCAGGACAGAGGCACGGCGCAGGCTGTCCTCCAGTCCGCGAATGAGTTCGTTGACCTCGCGGTCCGGATGCGGGACCGGCTTGAGCGGCTGTTGTCGCACCAGGCTGAAATAGTCCAGTAGCTGCCTGAAGCCCGCGTCCGCACCAGCACTATCTGAATCCCTGTCGCTCATTCGCTCCACCCATTCCGCGCCATAGTAAATGCCGGCCGCGCCACGCCGACCCGGGATCTGCAAGTCATTGAAAAGTCGCGACTAACCCGGATTCTGGCCGCCGCTGGCGACCTTTGCACCCCCTCGTGAGACCACGTACACTAACGCGGCGACGCGCCAGCAGGATAACCCCGGGGGGAAGTGCATGGAAACCAGAATTACGCAGATGCTGGGTATCAAACACCCGGTGGTGCAGGGAGGGATGCAGTGGGTCGGCGTGGCGGAGTTGGCCGCGGCCGTCTCCAATGCCGGCGGACTCGGCATCCTGACCGGCCTGACCCAGCCCTCGCCGGAGGCGCTCGTGCAGGAGATTGCCCGCTGCCGTGACATGACCGACCAGCCCTTCGGCGTCAATCTCACCATCCTGCCGACCATCAAGCCGGTGCCCTACGAGGAATACGCCCAGGCCATCGTCGACTCCGGAGTAAAGATCGTGGAGACCGCCGGTCGTAATCCCGAGCCCTTCCTGCCTCTGTTCAAGAAGGCGGGCATCACGGTGATTCACAAGTGCACCTCCATTCGCCATTCGCTCAAGGCGGAGCGTATCGGCTGCGACATGGTCAGCGTGGACGGATTCGAGTGTGCCGGCCATCCGGGCGAGGACGATGTCACCAACATGATCCTGCTGCCGCTGGCGGCGCGGCGCCTGAAGATTCCCTTCCTCGCCTCCGG
>JBBDSI010000244.1:14661-26681 GCA_040905005.1 Pseudohongiellaceae bacterium | reverse complement strand
GTTGCGGCGCCTGGTCCGGATTGCTCATGAGAGCTCCGGGCTCGGGCGCCTTAATGTATCGACTGCTCCTAGTTATTGGGCTGCGACGAAGGATTTTCAATATCATTACCAACAGTGTTGATATTGATCAAAGAGTTCTTGAGGAAGTTGCCGGCTCAGGACCCGGCGATATAAATCAGGCTGAGATTGCGCCCGGTGACGCCGTCGCGCCGGTAGGAATAGAAGGACGCGGCGTCGCACACAGTGCACAGGCCGCCCCCGCTGACGGCGTCGACGCCTGCCGCCGCCAGCTGCTGCCGTGCCAGCAGATACAGGTCCGCCAGGTACTTGTCCGGCCGGTCCGTGACGCGAAAGGCGGCGTCGGCAGCGGCCTGCCCCTGGCGTTGGGCGAAGGCAGCGAATACCTCCTGGCCCACCTCGAAATGACAGGGCCCGATGGCCGGCGCCAGCCATGCCCGCAACCGCGCCGGCGGCGTATGCAGGGTGGCTACTGTCTGTTCCAGGATGCCCGCCGCCAGACCGCGCCAGCCGGCATGGGCCAGGGCTACCTCGTCACCCTCGACGCTGGCGAGGAAGACTGGCAGACAGTCGGCGGTCAGGACACAGCAGGCCAGCCCCCGAGCCGCGGTTACCAGGCCGTCTCCGGTCAGCTCTTCCTGCCGCGTACTCACCCGGTGCACGGTACTGCCATGCACCTGTCGCAACCACTGTCGCGCCGGCGCACCGGGCACCTCCGCGTCCAGCAGGCGTCGATTCTCGTGAACCTGGTCCTGGGCATCGCCAACATGCAAGGCCGGATTGAAACTGTCGTAAGGAGGCAGGCTGACACCACCCCGGCGCGTGAAAAACCCGGCGCACACCTGAGGCGGCACCTGCCAATCCGGCTCCAGGGCCTCAAGACGCTTCATGACACCTCCCCGACGCTGTCGGCGGCAAGCACCTGCAGTAGCGCCGACATGTCGGCGGGTAACGGCGCGTCCCAACTCAGGGGCTCACCGCTAACGGGATGCAGCAGACTCAGGCGCGCCGCGTGCAGGGCCTGCCGACGAAACTGCTGCAGCCCATCGCGCAGTGCAGGACTGCCCCCGGCAGGCAGTTGCAGGCGGCCACCGTAAAGCGGGTCACCGACCAGGGGGTGGCGAATATGGGCCATGTGCACACGAATTTGGTGGGTGCGGCCGGTCTCCAGTTTCACCCGGACATGGGAATGGGCGCGGAAGCGCCGCAACAGCCGGTAATGGGTTATCGCCACCTTGCCGCCTGCGACCACCGCCCGTTTCTTGCGGTTGACCGGATGGCGCTCCAGCGGCGCGTCCACGGTGCCGCCACCGGTAAGCAGGCCCTGCACCACCGCCTCGTACTCACGACCGACCGCGCGCGCCTGTAGCTGTCGCACCAGCGCCGTGTGCGCGGGCAGGGACTTGGCGACCACCATGAGTCCGGTGGTGTCCTTGTCCAGCCGGTGGACGATGCCGGCGCGAGGCAGCTCCCCCAGTTGCGGATGCCGGTGCAGGAGACCATTGAGCAGGGTGCCGGCCCGGTGCCCGGCCGCCGGATGCACCACGGTACCAGCGGGCTTGTTGATCAGCAGCAGATGCTCATCCTCGAAGACGATATCCAGCGGCATCGCCTCGGCCTCCCAGGTATCGGCCTGGGCCAACTCTGCCTCGATATGCAGCCGGTCGCCGGCCTGAAGCGGATCTCGCGGCCTGCGCTGCTCGCCGTTGACCCTGAGGCTTCCCGCCCTGATCCAGTCCTGCAGACGGGCGCGGGAATAGTCCGGAAACAAACTGGCGGCGATCTGGTCTAAACGTTTACCCGCCAACGCGGGCGGTACTTCCGCGTCGAGAGTGATGCGGGTGGCGGCGTTGGCGGTGGGTGGACTGGACATGTGCCAATCATACTGGAATCCACCGCGGCACCCTACCGGTCCGGCCCTGCAGGGGATGGGTTTGCGCGTCCGGCTGTGGTTAAATAGCGACTTTTTTCACGGCTCTATCTTTAACGGCCCTAGCTTTAACGGCCTTATCTTTAACGGCCCTATCTCTACAGCCTGACTTTACAGCCCAATGATCCTGTATCAGCGAATGCCTGCAACGATCGGAAAAACACTTTTATTACTGCTGCTGACGAGCCTGCTCGCCGGTTGCGGCCTGTTCGGTGACCGCGATCGCGACGAGTTCGAGGGACTGTCCACCGAGGAACAGTTTTATCGACGGGCCCTCAGCCAGCTCAATGCCCAGAACTTCAACGGCGCCATCGCCACCTACCAGGCGCTGGAGTCGCGCTTCCCGTTCGGGCGCTTCGCCGCCCAGGCCCAGATCGAAATCGTCTACGCCTATTACCGCAATGGGGATATGGAGGCTGCGCGCGCGGCGGCCGACCGCTTCATCCGCCTGCATCCGGACAATGAGAACGTGGACTACGCCTATTACATGCGGGGCCTGTCCTCGTTCAGGGACAGTGGCGGCTTCATGGGCCGTTTCCTGCCTATCGATCAGACCAGGCGGGATCCCGGGCGGGCTCGGGAATCGTTCAGCGATTTCTCGCAGCTACTGGCGCTGTACCCCGACAGTCCCTACGCCGCCGACGCCCGGGCACGCATGGTGTACCTGCGCAACAATCTGGCCGCCTACGAGATTCATGTCGCCAACTACTACCGGGAACGACGTGCCTATGTCGCCGCCCTGCGCCGCGCCCAATACGTCGTGGAAAATTTCCAGGGCACGCCGGCGGTGGCGGACGGCGTAGCCATCATGGTGGAATCCTACCTGCGCATGGGCCTGAACGAGCTGGCCGATACCTCCCTGGAATTGCTGCGCGAGAATTATCCCCAGCACGCCGCCCTGGACGGAGACGGCAATTTCAATATCCAGTCAGAGATCACCAACCCCTCACTGCTCTACACAGTGACCTTCGGGCTGCTTGGCGACAATCGCGTCGACCCGCCCCTGGCGCCCACCCAGCGCCCACGCACCTCCGGCAGCCAGCAGATCATCGAAGCGGCGGAAAATGACGAGCGCCGGTCCCTGTTCAGCATCCTGACCCTGGGCATCTTCGACTAGTCCCCGAGCGGCCAGGCATTGGTGATGGGATAGCGACGGTCACGGCCGAAGCCACGCTGGGTCAGGCGAACACCGATGGGACTCTGCCGGCGCTTGTACTCATTGCGGTCCACCAGGCGCAGTACACGCTGTACCTCGGCCTCGTCGTAGCCCCTGGCGATGATGGTGGCGGCGCTCAGGTCCTGTTCGATGTATAACTCGAGAATCTGATCGAGCCGGTCATAGGGAGGCAGGCTGTCCGCGTCAAGCTGTCCCGGTGCCAGTTCGGCCGAAGGCGGCCGGTCGATGACTCTCTGCGGAATGACCTCGGAGGGCGCAGCGCCGTATTCCTGGTTGCGGTATCTGGCGAGCCCGTAGACAAGCGTCTTGGAGACATCCTTGAGCACGTCAAAGCCACCGGCCATGTCCCCGTACAGGGTGGAATAGCCGACGGCCAACTCGCTCTTGTTGCCCGTGGTCAGCACCAGCACTCCCTTCTTGTTGGAGATCGCCATCAATAACACGCCGCGGGCGCGTGCCTGCAGGTTCTGTTCGCTGACGTCCGCCGGCTTGCCGGCGAACTCCCCCTGCAATGCCTCCATGAAGGCCTCATAGATTCTGTCGATGGCAATAATCTGATAATTCACCCCGAGCCGGGAGGCCTGTTCCGCCGCTACCTCCAGGCTTAGTTCGGAGGTGTACTCGAAGGGCATCATCACCGCCTCTACCCGTTCCTTGCCAAGCGCATCCACGGCCACGACCAGCGTCAGGGCAGAGTCGATTCCGCCGGACAGGCCCAGCACCACACCGGAGAATCCGTTCTTGTCGACATAATCGCGCATGCCCAGCACCAGAGCCTGGTAGACCTGGGCTTCTCGCGAGAGACCTGGCGCCCGGTCCTGGCGGGGAATCTGGCAGCGACCGTCGGCGCCGACCTCGATCGCAAGCGGATACAGGCCTTCGCTATAATTCGGCGCGAGGAAGCGGCAGTCACCCTTGCTCGAGACGGCCATCGAGCCACCGTCGAAAACGAGTTCATCCTGCCCTCCCACCATATTCACATAGACGACGGGAAAGCCGCCCTCACCAGCCCGCTTCTGCAGCAGGGCCTGGCGCTGACTGAGCTTGTCGATGTGGAAAGGTGAAGCATTGATGTTTATCAGAAGCTGGGCCCCGGCATCGCGGGCCTGCAAGCCCGGCTCTGCTTCCCACATGTCCTCACAGATGGTGAAGGCAATGCGCGTACCACTCAGCTCCACCAGGCAGGGGGAATCTCCGGGAGCGAAGTAGCGGTGTTCATCGAATACCTGGTAGCTCGGCAACCGCTGCTTGCGATAGGTGCCCAGCACCTCGCCGCCGCGGATGACCGCCAGCGCGTTAAAGAGGCTGTTCCCTTCCCGCTCGGGGAAGCCGAACACGATGGTTATGTCCAGCGCGGCAGCGAGGATGCGCTCGAGCGCACGCTGGATACGCAGCTCCAGACTGGGCCGCAGCAGCAGGTCTTCCGGCGGGTATCCCGTGAGGGTGAGTTCCGGAAAGACGATCATGTCCGCCCGGTGGTCGCGAATCGCGTCACGGGCATTGCTGATCACCCGCTCCGTGTTGACATCGATAGCACCCACCAGCAGGTTGAGCTGGGCCAGGACGATGTTGAACTGCTGCGCCATTGGAATCTCGACAGAGGACAGGATTGATGCGTTTCTACACCCAAGGCGCTATTGTACGATAAATTGATCATCCGGGCAGGATGATCTATTTGATTACAAGATAAAAAGGAACAGGGACCATCAGCGTTTTACAGAACATGCCGCGACGTACCGACCAATATACCCAGCAGATCGCCAATGTCGCGGTAGTCTACAATATCTATCGCATCGTGCTGCCGCTGGTGCTGTTGGTGACTTATATCACCAACACCGACGGTGTGCAGTTCGGATCGATCTACGACACGCTGTTCATCCAGGTGACCACGGGCTATGCCATATTCGGCGTGGTAATCACCTTCCTCTCGCCCAACGGCGCCGGCCTGCTCCGTAATCAGCGCATCCTCACCAGCACTATCATCGCCGATATCATCGCCATCAGCCTGCTGATGTATACCAGCGGCGGTATCGGCAGCGGGCTCGGTCTGTTGATGATCGTCACTATCGCTTCCGGCAGCATCATGATTCGCGGCCGCATCAGCACCTTTCTCGCCGCGGTGGCGACTCTGGCTGTTATCTTTTGTGAGGCCTACCTGGCGCTTTCCCAGCTAATTCAGACAGGCCAGTTCGTACAGTCGGGCATTCTCGGCATCATCCTGTTCGGCACTTCGCTCTACATCCAGACCCTGACTGACCGTATCTACAGGGCGGCACAACTGGCTGAGAGACAGGCCAGCGACATCGTCGACCTGGAGCAGCTCAATAACGAGATCATCCAGCGCATGCGTACTGGCGTAGTCCTGGTCGACAGCGACAATCGCGTTGTCATGATGAACAGATCCGCACAGTCGACGCTGGCGTCCATTCTTGAGGAACCGGACGCGGGCAATCCCCTGCTGCCCGCAGCGATGCTGGAACAGCTGACGCTGTGGAAAATAAACTCCAAGCGCCAGCCACACCCAATCAAGATCCCCAATTCCAACAAGCAGGTCCAGCTCAACTTTGCCTTTCTCAAGCCGGAATCCGATTCGGATGTACTGATCTTCCTTGAAGACAACCTGCAGATCGTGCAGCGGGTCCGGCAGATGAAACTGGCCTCGCTGGGTCGCTTGACGGCAAGCATCGCTCACGAAGTACGCAATCCGCTTGGCGCCATCAGTCACGCGAGCCAGTTGTTACGCGAATCCGATTCGATTCAGGCGGGTGACAAGCGCATGCTGGAAATCATACTCAATCACTGCAAGCGCGTGAACATGATCATCGAGGATGTGCTGGATGCATCCCGCCAGGATGAATCGTCGCCGTCCCGGATCAACCTGCGATCCTGGCTGCAGCATTTCATAGACAGCTACAGGGAAACCCATGAAGTATGTGATGAAATTGCGCTCAGTATTGAGCCCGAGAACCTGGAGGTAAATATTATTCCGGGGCAGCTCGAGCAGGTGCTGAACAACCTGTTCGACAATGGCCTGCGCTATAGCAAGAAGGCCACCGGCAGAGGGACGCTATCATTGGAAGCCGGGCTCTACGAGCGTGAAGGCGACGAGCAGCCCTTTCTGCACATCATCGACGACGGCCCCGGCATTGAGGAAGCGGCAGAAGCGCACCTGTTCGAGCCCTTTAACACCACTGAAGAAAACGGTACCGGTCTCGGACTTTATATATCCAGGGAACTGTGCGAAGCTAATCAGGCGCAGCTCTCCTACAGCCGCACCCCTGAAGGCAAAAGCGCTTTTAGCATCTATTTCAGCCACCCGGATCGCAGCGTGGAGTAAATCCCGGCATGCAAATCCACATGATCAGACAGTATTGGTATGAACGATAAAGTTCTTGTTGTTGACGACGAACCGGATATTCGTGAGTTGCTGGAAATCACACTCGGACGGATGTCACTGGAGACTGCCGCCGCGGCCAACCTGACTGACGCCCGGCAGTTACTCGAAAACGACAAATTCAGCCTGTGCCTGACTGACATGCGTCTGCCCGACGGCGATGGCATTGAACTGGTAGACCTCATCCAGAAGCGTTACAGCCAGTTACCGGTTGCCGTAATCACCGCACATGGCAGCACCGAAACAGCGATCAAGGCGCTCAAGGCCGGCGCCTTCGACTTCGTGTCCAAGCCGGTCGACCTCCAGAAACTCAGAGACCTGGTGCAGTCCGCCCTGCGCCTGTCAATGGACCAGGCGGCGGACGGTCTTCCAGCAGCCACGGACACACGGGATTACACACCCAGCATCACCGGCGATTCGGCGCAGATCCGCAAACTGCGGGAACAGATCGGCAAACTCGCCCGCAGCCAGGCACCGATCTATATCAGTGGGGAGTCCGGTTCGGGCAAAGAGCTGGCGGCCCGGGCGATTCATCGCCAGAGCTCCCGCCGCACGGGGCCCTTCGTGGCAGTTAACTGCGGGGCTATTGCGGCCGAATTGGTGGAGAGTGAACTGTTCGGCCACCTGAAGGGCAGTTTCACCGGCGCCGACAAGGACAAGCCGGGCCTGTTTCAGGCCGCCAACGGCGGCACCCTGTTCCTCGATGAGGTGGCCGACCTGCCGCTGCAGACTCAGGTCAAGCTGCTGCGGGTCATCCAGGAGAAAGCGGTGCGGCCCGTAGGGTCAGAGAAGGAGGTCCCGGTGGATGTGCGCCTGCTGAGTGCAACTCACAAGACTCTGACCCGCGAAGTGGAGAAAGGCAATCTGCGCCAGGACCTGTACTTCCGCATCAATGTCATCGAACTCGGCGTGCCCGCCCTGCGCGAGCGCAAGGAAGACCTGCCCGAGCTGGTCGACACCATTCTGAAGAAAATCGCCATGGAAAACGACTCGCCTCCCTGCACTATCAGCGCGGACGGCCTGGAGGCACTACAGGCCTATTCCTTTCCCGGCAACGTACGGGAGTTGGAGAACATCCTGCAACGTGCCGCTACTCTAAGCGAGGACGGGGTCATCGACCGTTTCAACCTGGAGTTTATGCACCCCGCTGTGATGCCTTCGCCGCGGACTGAGGGCGCGGTCCCGGAATCCTCCTCCTCAGTGGAAGACCTACCCAACACCGCGCTGGCCATGGATGAGGAGTTTTCCCTGGAAAAGCACCTGGAGGCGATTGAGATCGAAGCCATCGAGAAGGCGCTGGAGGAAACGCGCTGGAACAAGACAGCCGCCGCCAAGAAACTGGGCATGTCTTTTCGTTCTTTGCGTTACCGCCTGAAGAAACTGGGACTGGACTGAGGTCGTCAGTCAACCAGCCCGGCATCACACAGGACACCGGCCCGCTCTCGCCGGTAAGGTTCAGGGCCCACTATATCAGTCATGGAAGTCAATCTCGTCTCAATCAGCCTGCTGGGCATTACCGGATTTCTCGCCGGCATCATCAATACCCTGGCCGGCGGTGGCTCCAATCTGACCCTGCCGGCACTGATGATGCTGGGCCTGCCAGCGGATATCGCCAACGGCACTAATCGTATCGCCGTGTTGATGCAATGTGTCGTCGGCGTGGCGGGATTCGACAAGCATCGCAGTCTCGACCGCCCGGCGATCGTGCCGGTGCTGATACCCACGGTCGCCGGTGGCGCTGTCGGCGCCATCGCCGCCGCACTCCTTCCCAACCTATACCTGAAGCCGGTGCTGCTGACCACCATCCTGGCCATGTCGATCATCATCCTGATCAAGCCTTCTGTGCTCGCGCCGCCCCCAGGCACCCCGACGTTGTCGCCAGCACAGCACCGCGGCGCCTGGTGGGGACTGTTCGGCGCCGGCATCTACGGCGGCTTCGTGCAGGCCGGAGTCGGCTTCATTCTGCTGGCGGCGCTGGCGGGGGGCCTGCGCTACGACCTCCTGCGCGCCAATGCGCTGAAGATGACCTGCGCCCTGGCATTCACTCTGGTAGCGCTAGTGATATTCGTCGCCTTCGGCCAGGTCTACTGGATACCGGGCCTGATCCTCGCCTGCGGCACCATGGCCGGCGCGCATCTGGCGGTGCGGATCGCCATCCGCGCCTCAACGGAGTCCATCAAGTGGTTTCTGTTCGTGATGACGGTGTGCGCGGTGATCGGCGGCTTCTATTTTTAGCCCGGACTCAGGGGATCGTAGCGAGCACGGTGGGAGAGCGAGGCCAGTTTTTCGATCGTTTGAGGAGAATAGCCTTAGCTATTTGACGAAAAGGATCGGAAAAATGGACCCTCTGATTAATCCTGAATACGTTCCGCCGAATTGAGCTGTATCACGATGCGGGCGCCACCCAGTTCGCTGTCCTCTACCCTGATTTCGCCTCCGTAGCTGCCGACGATGTCGGTCACGACGGCCAGACCGATGCCCTGACCCTGCATCAGGGTATCGGCCCTGGCGCCGCGCTGCAGGACGAAGTCGTGTTTCTCAGCGGGAATGCCGGCGCCATCATCCTCTACGACCAGACAGATACCGCGCACGGTAGGAGGCACCTTACCGAGGGTGATGCGGATGCGGCTGCGGCCGTATTTGAAGGCGTTGTCCAGCACATTGCCCAGTACTTCCAACAGATCCCGCTCGTCGCCGAAGAACAGGGCCTGTTCGTCCAGGTCCGTCTCGACGCTGATCCCCTTGTCGGCGTAGACCTTGCGCAACGCGTCCAGGACCCTGCGCACGGATTGGCTCGCATTGACATGGCGGGCCAGGGAAGTCGTCTCTCGCGTCTTCACCGCCCGTTGCAATTGATAGGAAACGATCTGGTTCATGCGCTCGAGCTGCTCGAGCACGGCGTCCAGTTGCTCCCGGCTCAACGCCAGGCCCGGACCGGATCCGGCGCCCCGGCCGCGTGGCAGCAGCCCGCCGATCACCGCCAGCGGCGTTTTCAGGCTGTGTGCGAGATCCCCCAGCGTCGTCCGATAGCGACTCTGCTGCTTGCGCTCGCTCTCGATCAGCAGATTGAGGTTGTCGGTCACTCCCTGAAGCTCACGCGGGTAGGCACCCTCAAGCTTGTCGTGCGAGCCCGATTCCATCTTCTTCAGGTCGTTGGCGATACGATGTAACGGCAGCAGTCCCCAGCGCAGCAACAAAAACTGAATCAGCAACAGCACGACAGCCACGCCGCCCAGCCAGTACCACAGGCTGGCGCGGAAATTGATGATCTCGGAATAATAGGGAGCGGCATTCTCGATGACGCTGAAGCTGTACTCGCTAATGCCGTCCTCCCAGAGAATGCCGTAACTCAGCGCGAAATAACTCTCACCCTCGGCATCCTGCAGGGGAAGGAACAGGGTCTCGCCCACCTCGACGCGCTGCTGGAAGAAGCTGTCGTCGGGTACGCTGAAAGTCCGTGCCGAGTCGCTGCGCCAGACGATTCCGTAGGCGGAGCTGCTGATGAACCCGTACAGTCCGGAATTCAGCTGACTGAAACGGGATTCCTGCAGCTCCTGGAGAAAATAAAACTCTCCGTTGTCTTCCTCGGCGGTGGCCAGCAGAAGATAAATCTGTACCTGCAGCCGTTCGGCCGCGCCCGCCTCGACACTGGTTCTGAAGGCGCGATCAAGAATGATGCCGGTCAGGCCAAGGAAGAAAAAAAGCAGTACGCTGAATGCGAGCAGCAACCGCGATTGCAGGGAGTAGGAGGGTTTCCTGGAGCCGGATGCCATCACCAGGCAGTGTCAGGTCTCGGGAAGATTGAAACGGTAACCCTGTCCGCGCACGGTCTCGATGGGCTTGAGGGTCTGCTCGGGATCCAGCTTCTGGCGCAGGCGCCTGACGAATACCTCCAGGACGTTGCTGTCCCGATCATAGTCCTGCGCATACAGGTGCTCGGTAAGTTCAGTCTTGGAGATCACCTGCCCCGGGTGCAGCATCAGGTATTCCAGCAGCTTGTACTCATAGGCGGTCAAGTCGATATTCTCTGCATTGACGGTCAGCCGCTTGGCGCTGATATCCAGAGTCAGCGGGCCGAATTCCAGCTTCGGCTTGGAGAAGCCGGCCGCGCGCCGCAACAGAGCATTGAGCCGCGCCAGGATCTCTTCCAGTTGAAAGGGTTTGACTACGTAGTCGTCGGCCCCGGCGTCGAGACCGGATACCTTGTCCTGCCAGTCGCCGCGAGCGGTGAGAATGAGTATGGGCATCTCCTTGCCGACGGCGCGTATTTTCTGAATCAGCGAGATGCCGTCTATCTCGGGCAGGCCGAGATCGATGATGGCCGCGTCGTAGTCATACTCGGTCGCGTAGTAGAGTCCGGACTTGCCGTCTTCAGCCCCGTCGACGACATAGCCCTCCGCGATCAGCCCCTGCTGGAGTTGCTGCCGGAGCAGGCTCTCATCTTCTACCACCAATAGGCGCACGGCGGATTACCTCGCTCTAATTATCCGGGCTAATTGCCGCCCGTCACTTGCCCGGTCGTCGCATGCACGAGTACGGTAAAAATCTTGCCCTCGTTCTCCATGCGAATCTGGTAGCGGCGATTGGGACGTTCACCCACCAGAGAGATGCGCAATACAGTGCCCTCGAATTGCTGGCGAGCCAGCGCGACTGCCTGCCGCTCATTGATGCGTACATTCGCCTGCTGCGGATTCTGACGAATCTCCTGAGCCGGATTGGCGCGGTCGAGCTGATTCTGTTCTATCTGCGGCGCGAGTTGGCCAGAGACAGACCCGGACAGGCCCACCAGCAGTGTAGCGAGCAGGAGCGCGCCATTTGTTTTCAAGATTCACCTCTTGTTGCCCCTGTGACCAGGAGCGTGAACGTTGTGTGAGTTGACCGGTCAGAGTACCGGCTGCACACTGACCCTTACGCGAATACTGTCGCCCGGGTCCGAATCGGTGCGCACGGTATACTCCTCGCCGTTATACAGGTAAGTCACCTGATAGCCTGTAAGCCGCTCTTCCTCATGCTGCTGATAGACGGTCTCACAGCGCTGCACAACCTCGTATTGCGTGCCGGTACGGCTGTTGCTGCGGACTATATCACGTCCAATAGAGTGTCCCAATACCGCACCAAGCACGGCGCCAACACGCTTGTTGGACTTGTTGTGGCCCACGGCGTTGCCGAGGGCGCCGCCGATTATCGTACTCACCAGCACGGGAGTGCTCGAGCCGTGGTCGCGGCGGTAGTCCGCCACGACTATCTCCTCTTCCCAGCACTGCTCTTGCGGCGTAGAGATCTCCACGAGCCTGTAAACCGGGCGCGCTTCGATCACTTGCGCATACTCATAGGACGTCTGGGCAGTGACCGTGACGGTTGCCAGCATATGGCTGAGTGACAGTGGCACAGTGAGCATTGTTTTTTTCATTTTCAGCTACCTCTTTCAGCTATCTCTTTCAGCTATCTCTTTCAGCTATCTCTTTCAGCTATCTCTTTCAGCTACCTCTCGCAACTAACCC
>JBBDSI010000244.1:11441-14561 GCA_040905005.1 Pseudohongiellaceae bacterium | reverse complement strand
CTCTTTCAGCTATCTCTTTCAGCTATCTCTTTCAGCTACCTCTCGCAACTAACCCTGGCCGCAACTAACCCTGGCTCAACTACCTCTGGCTCAATTACGTCTGGATTGACCAGGATATACCTCGGGAATTGCAACTTTCCCGAACCTGGCAGGCAATCTAACAACAGCAAGCTGAATAGCAGCTTAAGCAGACATCAGACCGCTGCGGGCGTTCGCCCGCGGTTTTATTTACCTCGGCTCTGGTGTATTTTTAACCCTCTTTGCGGGGGAGGCCCGCCGGACACCGGCTTTGGTCGAACACCCTGCTACAACCTAGTCCGGGCTAAGGACCCTCTGCTTGATTCAGACAGTCTCTGGCGATTAGGAAAAAAGCATAAAGATCAGCTCAGAACAGCAAGTAAGAACAGTAATAAAAACAGCAAACACAACTGACGAGAATTATCATGTCCAGCAAACCCATCGTGAGCGCACTGGCGCTCACTGTCCTTGCCAGCATACCGCTCAGCCTGCTCGCCGCCTCCGGCTTCAGCCTGTCGCTTGCCAACCTGCCGTTAATGCTCCTGACCCTGTTTATTATCTTGCTCGTCTCCGGTCATTGGCATGCCCGGCCTGCCCTCAGCCATGGCACCGGCCGCACTGACACCGCAACGAAGGCCCGGGAGAGCGGCAACGTCAAATGGTTCAATCCGAGCAAGGGCTTTGGCTTCATCACCCGCGACAGCGGCGACGACGTGTTCGTGCACTTTCGCTCCATCCGCGGCGAGGGCCACCGCGTGCTGCACGACGGCCAGCGGGTCGAGTTCGCCGTCACCCAGAGTGATAAGGGATTACAGGCGGAGGATGTGGCGGCAGCCGGCTAACCCGAACCACGCATGAAGTTTTGCGGATGCCGAACAACCTGAACAGCCATGCCGGGTGGCCAGAGAATTAAGGATCGCGCCCCTCAGTAATGCGGGGGCTTCTCAGTACCCGCGGCGTTGTCGCTCATGCCCGACTGCCGGGAGTGTGTCTCCTCCAGTCGCGACTGCAGGGCAGCCATGCGCCGGGTGAGTTCATCCAGTTGCCTCTGCTGTTTGATGATGATCTCACTGAGCTCCTGCAGGGTATCCTCCTGAAAGCTGATTTTGGTCTCCAACTCCACCAGTCGTTCATCCATCCACGTTTGTCCCGTCCGTCGGTCCGTATCGTCACTCCGCCACGGCGTCGTGTTATAGTTGGCGGGCGGCCGGTATGATGGCCGGGGTTCAGTCCCGCTGCCCGGTACCATACTATTGATTGCGTTACGCAGGAATCGAAACATGGCAAAAGCTCCCATCAACTGGACCAACATGCTGCTGTTCAGCCTCACTCCGGCTGCCGCTATCACCCTGGTGCCGCTTTATGGTTTTTTCTATGGCTACGACCTCTTCGAGTGGGTCGTCTTCGTATTGCTGATGGGGTATTGCGGAATTTCCATCACCGCCGGGTACCATCGCCTGTGGTCACACAAGACGTACAAGGCGCATCCGGCGTTGCGCGTAGTTTTCGCCATTGGCGGCGCCATGGCACTGCAGAACGATATTTTCAACTGGGCGTCCGATCACCGGCGCCATCACCAGTACGTCGATGACAACGATCGCGACCCCTACTCCGCCGGCCGCGGCTTCTGGTTCTCCCATATCGGCTGGATTCTGCGAAGATATGAAAGTGGCAGGGGAGATTTTTCCAACATCAAGGATTTGCAACGCGACCCGGTCGCCGCCTGGCAACACCGGCACTACCTGACCCTGGTGCTGCTCACCAACATCGGACTGCCGGCTCTAATCGGTTACCTGCACGGTGATATCATCGCTTCGCTGCTGCTGGCCGGCCTCCTGCGCCTGGTGCTCAGCCAGCACGTCACCTACCTGATCAACTCCATCGCCCACATGTGGGGGCGGCAGACCTACAGTGACAAGAGCTCGGCGCGCGACAATCCCCTGCTGGCCCTGGTGACCTACGGCGAGGGTTATCACAACTACCACCATACCTTTCAGTGGGATTACCGCAACGGGGTGCGCTGGTGGCACTATGACCCGACCAAGTGGCTAATCCGGACCTGCTCCCTGTTCGGCCTGACCAGCGACCTCAAGCGCTGCAATCCGGCCCAGATCGAACAGGCGCGGCTGGAAATGCAGTACCGCAGCGCCACCGAGCAGTGTTATACGCTCGACCTGCCGGAAAAATGGCGCAAGCGCCTGGAATCGGAATATGAACAGTTCTGCAAGCTGCTGCAGCAATGGAGTGATCAGCGCCAGGCGTGGTACGAGGCGCGCGGCAAGAGCATCCAGGAAACGCTGCATCATTGGGATCGGCTGGCCATGCGCGACCACTATCGCGAGCTGCAGTTCCGGGTGAAGGTGCAGAAGCGGCGCTGGCAACAGATGCTGCGGCACCTGGCGAATCCCTCCCTGACCGCCTGAAATCAGGCAGCGACGGCCTGCGAATTTTCCCATAGCGGTGTTACCATGGCGCCGTTCAGGACCACCGGCTGCAACCCCCTACAGGACCGACCATGAGAATCAGCAAACACCTCAAACCCCTGGCACTGGCCTCTGGCCTGCTGCTGTGCGCGCCGGCAATCGCCGTCGAGGAAGGCGACCAGGCGCCGGATTTCACCCTGCCCTCCATCTACGCCGAGCGTGGCGAAATCAGTCTCGCCGACTATAGAGGCAAGGCCGTCTACATCGACTTCTGGGCGTCCTGGTGTGCCCCCTGCCTGGTGTCCCTGCCCCAGTACAATGAGCTCTACCAAAAGTACCGCGAGCAGGGACTGGAGATCCTGGCCATCAACGTCGACAATCCGGTCGAGGAAGGCCTGTTTTTCCTCGAGGAAACCCCGCTGGACTTTCCCATTCCGGCGGACCCGGAGGGCAACGCCCTGGAACTGTTCGAAGTGATCGGCATGCCGACGTCTTTTCTCATCGGCCCCGACGGTAATGTCGAACTCGTGCATGTCGGTTTTCGCGAGGGCGATATCGCCGCGATCGAAGAGGCGATTCAGCGTGTCCTGCCGTCGCCGTGAGCCGGTCGCGCTATCGTGCCAATGTGGACCCACGCCTCTCGTGAACAAGATCCGTACTACAAAGCCCGTACTACAAA
>JBBDSI010000244.1:0-11341 GCA_040905005.1 Pseudohongiellaceae bacterium | reverse complement strand
CCGTACTACAAAGCCCGTACTACAAAAACAGTAACAAACAACTCTTAATAAAAAGACCCGTCTTAAAAGAATAGAAAACCATGAATCTGACTCTCAAGCGCTTCGGCTTTCCCGTCCTTCGATCCTATTGTGAAGTGCAGTTCTTCGAGGAGTCGCGCATCGACGCCAAGCAGTATGCGCGCCGACTCAGTGCGGAGATGCTGCGCATCGACCAGAAATATTCGCGTTTCCGCCGCGACAGCCTCACCACCGAAATCAATTTCTCCGCGGGCAACGAACTCGGCATCAAGCTGGACAAGGAAACCCGCGATCTGCTGGAGAAAGCGGCTCACTACCATGCGCTGAGCGATGGCCTCTATGACATCACCGCCGGCATCCTCTGGCGCGTCTGGGATTTTGACAAACCACGCATCCCCAGCCAAAAGGACATCGACGCCCTTCTGCCGCGAATCGGTTTCGACCGCCTCTCCTGGCGCGGCGCCCGTCTGCTGTTACCCGCACGCATGGAGATTGACCTGACCGCTCTGATCAAGCGCTACGCAGTGGATGCGGCGGCACGACTGGCAAGAGATGCCGGCGTCCGCTCGGGCCTGATCAACCTGGGTGGCGATTTCGCCGTGATCGGCCCGCAACCTTCGGGTGATGCCTGGCCGGTAGGCATCGCCGACCCGGGCAACCCGCAAGCGGTCGTGGCGAAGATGGCCCTGACCCGCGGCGGCCTGGCCAGTAGCGGCGACTACAACAAGTTGGTGGAGCGTGAGGGAGAACAGTATCGCTGTGTCCTGAATCCGCGCACTGGCTGGCCCGGTTCCGGCCTGCAGGCGGTCAGCGTGATCGCCGATGCCTGCCTGGAGGCGGGTGCCATGGCGGACATCGCCATGCTCAAGGAGACCGATGCAGCCAGGGCGTGGCTGGCCGACTCGGGCCTGGCCTATGTCTACCGGCAGACTGACGGCGAGATCGCCGGCCCCGGTCTCATGCAGAGCGAGCCTGCCCAGGCCACGGAATCCAGCGAGGAAACTAATACCCCGGAGTCTCTCTGATTGAGTCAGACATGAATAGTCCGGGCCAGGAGCCTGTCGGACACTAGATCATCAGCTCCAGCGGCGGCTCATCCATGGCCGCGAGTTGCTCCCGCAGCTCCAGAATATGCTCCGCCCAGTAGCGCTCGCTGTTGAACCAGGGAAAACTCAGGGGAAACGCGGGGTCCTTCCAGCGCCGCGCCAGCCAGGCACTGTAATGCATCAGGCGCAGGGTGCGCAGCGCCTCTACCAGCCCCAGTTCGTGACCGCGGAAGTCGTAAAACTCGTTGTAGCCCTCGACCACCTCCAGCAATTGCGCCTGGCGCTGATTGCGGTCGCCTGACAGCAACATCCACAAATCCTGGATCGCCGGGCCGGTTAGCGTGTCATCGAAATCGACAAACCATGGCGTATCGTCCCGCCACAGCACATTGCCGGGATGGCAATCCCCGTGCAGGCGAATCTGGGTCAGGGGGCCGCGGGCGGCGAAACACTCCGTCAGGCGCACGAGCAGATCGCGCGTCAGGGTTTCATAGGCCGGGCGCAGGTCCACCGGCAGGAAGTCATGCTGCAACAGGTACTCGCGACTGGCCTCCCCGAAGCGCTCGATGGAGAGCGCCGGACGGTGGCGAAAGGGGCGCAGCGCCCCCACGGCGTGCAGACGGCCGATGAAGCGCCCCATCACGAGGAGGTGATCGAGATTGTCCAGTTCCGGGGCTCGTCCCCGCAGGTGGGGAAAGACGGCGAAGCGGAAGCCCGCGAATTCAAGCAGGGAACCGTGCCCATCGAACTCCAGGGCGGGGACCACCGGAATCTCGAGTTCGTCCAGTTCGCGGCTGAAGGCGTGTTCTTCCAGGATCTGTGCGTCACTCCAGCGCTCTGGACGATAGAACTTCAGGACGATGTGGCCACCGTCCTCGAGGCCGACCTGATAGACGCGATTCTCGTAACTGTTCAGGGGATAGATGCGGGCATCCGGCACATAGCCGAGACTCTCGGCTGCAGACAGCACCACGTCGGGCATCAATTGCGAGTACGGATGATCCGTTGAAGGCTCCAGCGGGTCAGGTGTCGAGCCGTGGCCGCTCATGAATCCTGGTGATCGGCCTTCTTGCCTATCAGGGAAATGGGGAAAGGGGCGATGTTGTCGCCGTTGGAAATCTTGGCCAGGCCGCTCTTCTCGACCTCATCGATACGAATGACGGCCTGCAGTGGAATGAAGCTGCGCTTGACGCCGGCAAACTCACTCTTGAGTTTCTCTTCGCTGGGGTCAACCACGACCTGACTGCGCTCGTCAAAGACGAAATCCTCGATCTCGATGAAGCCGTACAGATCGCTCTGATAGACCTGGCGCACGAAGACTTCGTAGACCTTGCCCTTGTTCAGAAACGTGACTTTGTAAATCTCTGGAAAATTTGCCATCTAAATCAATCCTTTAACGGTTTCTCGCGGCAGCTGTTCCGGGCTCTGCCCTGGCCGGGGCGGAGCGCCTGTTGCAGCGCGTCCCAGCCTACCGTGTATATCCGGCTTAGGCGATGGATTTCAAGCCTTTAGCGCTCAAATCATGCTTTGAGAGCTTAGATGTAAGGATCATTGCTGCTATAATGCCGCCCTTTTTCGCCGTCATCCGCGCCCGCCGTAACCAGTGCCACAATTATCACCATCACTATCAGCAAAACTATGAGCCCCGACCAGACTATCGCCGCAACCGGCCCCGAGACTGTCCCCGAGTCTGGACAGGCCATGCCACGCAAGGTCTTCATCAAGACCCATGGCTGCCAGATGAACGAGTATGACTCCGCACGTATGCTGGATTTGTTGCAGGAATCCCACGGGGCCACCCTGGTAGCGTCCCCGGAAGAAGCCGACCTGCTGCTGCTCAATACCTGCTCGATCCGTGAGAAAGCCCAGGAAAAGGTATTTCACCAGTTGGGCCGTTGGCGGCAGCTGAAGGAACAGAACCCGGGGGTCAAGATCGCGGTCGGCGGCTGTGTCGCCAGTCAGGAGGGCGACGCGATCGGCAGGCGCGCGCCCTACGTGGACGTGGTGTTCGGCCCCCAGACACTGCACAGGCTGCCGGCCATGCTGGAAGAATCCGGCCGCGGCCGACCGGTGGTGGACATCAGCTTTCCCGAGATTGAGAAGTTCGATCGCCTGCCGCAACCGCAAGCGGATTCCTGCCAGGCCTTCCTGACCATCATGGAAGGCTGCAGTAAATACTGCAGCTTCTGCGTCGTGCCCTACACGCGTGGCGAGGAGGTCAGCCGTCCCCTCGATGACGTGCTGGCGGAGGCCGTGCATCTGGCCGGACAGGGTGTCCGTGAAATCAATCTTCTGGGCCAGAACGTCAATGCCTATCGCGGCCTGAGTCATGAGGGAGAAGTCGTCGACCTGGCACTGTTGATTCAGTACATCGCGAGTATCGAAGGCATCGACCGTATTCGTTTCACCACATCCCATCCTACCGAATTCAACCAGAACCTGGTGGCGGTCTACGATCACGTGCCGGAACTCGTCTCGCATCTGCATCTGCCTGTACAGAGTGGCTCGGATCGCATACTCGCCGCCATGAAACGCGGCCATACGGCGTTGGAATACAAGTCGCTGATCCGCAAGATACAGGCTCGTCGCCCGGGCATCAGCCTGTCTTCCGATTTCATCGTCGGCTTTCCGGGAGAGACCAATGCCGACTTCGAAGACACCATGAAACTGATCATGGATATCGGCTTCGACACCTCCTTCAGTTTCATCTACAGTGCCCGCCCCGGCACACCGGCGGCCGAGTCGCCGGACAACACGCCCGAGCAGGAAAAGAAACAGCGCCTGGCCACTCTGCAAGCACAGATAATCAAGCAGGCTACCGCCATCAGTGAAGCGATGGTAGGTACCACGCAGCGCATACTGGTTACCGGGCAGTCAAAAAAGCATGCCGAGGATCTACAGGGACGCACCGAGAACAACCGGGTCGTCAATTTCCGCTGCAACGACGAGTCCCTGGTCGGCACATTCGTCAATGTGACCGTCACCGAGGCGCTGCCCAACTCCCTGCTCGGTACACTTTAGATTTTGGGGCCCTGTTTTGGAGCCCTATAGCCAATGGCGCCGACGGCTCCAGCCTTGATATACTCAACTTACGCGTTTTTGTGAGGAAACATTCCACTGCATGGCAACGCAAACATTAAGTCTTACCTTAATGCCCGACAACGCCCAGCGACTGGCCAATCTCTGCGGGCGACTGAACGAACACATCCATCAGATAGAGAGCGACCTCGCGGTCAAGATTCGCCAGCGGGGCAATGTCTTTCAGCTATCGGGTAGCGAGGATGCGGTCGCCTCCGGCAGTCAACTCCTGGAGACGCTCTATCATGCCACCGAGCAGGGCAGACTGCTGAGCCCAAACCAGATTCACCTGGCCTTGCAGGAAGTCCGGGAGCCATTGCCGGACAATGGGGAGGAGAGCCCGCGGCCGCTGCTGATCCAGACGCCCAAGAGCTCGATCAAGCCGCGCAGCAGGCATCAGCGTGAATACGTGCACAGCATCGAGCGCCACGATATCAACTTCGGTATCGGCCCCGCCGGAACGGGAAAGACCTACCTGGCCGTGGCCTGTGCGGTGGACGCCCTGATCAGCGAGCGCGTCAACCGGTTGTTACTCGTACGTCCGGCCGTTGAGGCCGGCGAAAAGCTGGGCTTTCTGCCGGGCGACCTGGCACAGAAGATAGATCCCTATCTGCGCCCGCTGTATGACGCACTCTACGAGATGATGGGCTTCGAGCGGGTCGGACGCCTGATCGAAAAGAATATCATCGAAGTAGCACCGCTCGCCTACATGCGTGGCCGCACACTGAACAATTCCTTCATCATCCTGGATGAAAGCCAGAACACCACCAGCGCGCAGATGAAGATGTTTCTGACCCGCATCGGTTTCGGTTCCACCGCTGTCATCACCGGCGACGTTACCCAGATAGACCTGCCCAAAGGCACCCGGTCCGGCCTGGTGCACGTCAGCAAGGTGCTGTCGGACATCGACGGGATCAGCTTCACCTATTTCAATGCCGGCGACGTGGTCCGGCATCGCCTCGTCCAGAAAATTGTCGAAGCCTATGACGAGTTCGATCAGCGCGCCGTAGCCAAGTTAGGCGGTCAGGAAGCCCAGCACAATGAAAGCGACCATTGAGCTCAGCAATGACAGCCCGGGCTGCTGGACACCCGACAAGCAACGCATCGCGACATGGATGGAGCCGATTCTGGAGTTGACCGACACCCGGGAGCCCTGCACCATTAGCCTGCGCTTCGTGGACGAAACCGCCGGCGCCGCCCTGAACGAGCAGTATCGGGGCAAGCCCGGGGCCACCAATGTCCTGTCATTCCCGGCCGTGGCGCCGACCGCGATGGTGCGCCACCTCGGTCGCCGCCCCCTGGGTGATATCGTCATCTGCCCGCCGGTCGTGCAGCGCGAGGCCGGGGCGCAGGGCAAGGAACCCGCTGCGCACTGGGCACATTTGTTGCAGCATGGGCTGTTGCACCTGCTGGGCTATGACCATGCCAACAGGGCCGGTGCGGAAGAAATGGAATCCCTCGAAATCCAGGGGCTGGAAAGGCTTGGAATCAAAAACCCTTATTTGGTAGCTTAGCCCGATACCGGGCCCGGGAGTCTGCACCGTAGAAGCGATCGGTTTCTACAGTGAAGGCGCCTAACTGAAGGCCTAACTGAAGGCCTAACTGAAGGAGAGGCGAGAGTAGCACCGTCATGACCGACGACCAATCTAGCATCGATCCGCGACCCAAGTCGTGGATCGATAAAATCGCAGGCGTATTTTCCGACGAACCCACGGACACCAACAGCTTGCTCGAGGTATTGCGCAACGCCGAGCAGGACCAGGTGCTGGACGCCGATGCACTCGGCATCATCGAGGGTGCGCTGCAAGTATCCAACATGCAGGTGCGGGACATCATGATCCCGCGCTCGCAGGTCGTCACGGTGCCGGCAAAGCTGCCCCTGACCGAGATCGTGGAGCTTGTCACCAAGGCGTCACATTCACGATTCCCGGTCATCGGGGAGAACGTCGACAACGTCATGGGCATTCTCCTGGCCAAGGATCTCCTGCCATTGATCCTCAACGGTCCGAATGAGAAATTCGACATCAAGGATATAGTACGACCCGCCACCTTTGTTCCGGAGAGCAAACGCCTGAATGTGCTTCTCCGGGAATTCCGCGAGACCCGTCAACACATGGCCATCGTCATCGACGAGTACGGCAGTGTCTGTGGAGCCGTAACCATCGAGGATGTGCTGGAGCAGATCGTTGGTGAGATCGAGGATGAATTCGATGTCGACGACGACAGTTTCATCAAGAAGTTCGATGAAGAAAACTTCATTGTCAAGGCACTGACCCCCGTGGACGAGTTCAACCGCTATTTCGGCACCAGCTTCAGCGATCAGGAATGCACGACGGTGGGGGGGCTGGTGCTGCAGCATTTCGGCCACATACCGGAGCGCGGCGAGACCATCAACGTCGGCCCCTTCCTGGTCACCGTGCTCAATGCCGACAGCAGGCAGATCAAACTGCTGAAAGTCACCTCTACCCTGGTGGATACCCGCAGGAAGCACGCCTGATAGCTCCCAGGCGACGCCGCTGCCGCCGCATTATGCCTCTCAGCCCTACCTGCGGGGACGCGACTGGGTTATCCTTGCACGTTTTCACGAACCCGGTTCCCGGGCAGCCCGAACGCGAAAGTAAAAGGACATGAGCAGCATCGATTCGTATTACAAACCTCAGGAAGTTGAAGCCCAGGCGCAGAAGTACTGGGAAGAACACGACAGTTTCCGCGTCACCGAGGACCCGGACAGGGAAAAATTCTACTGCCTGTCCATGTTCCCCTACCCCAGCGGCCACCTGCACATGGGGCATGTGCGTAACTATTCCATCGGCGATGCCATCACCCGGTTCCAGCGCATGCAGGGCAAGAACGTACTGCAGCCCATGGGCTGGGATGCCTTCGGGCTGCCCGCCGAAAACGCGGCCATGCAGAACAAGGTGCCACCGGCGCAGTGGACCTACGGCAACATCGACTATATGCGCCAGCAACTGCAGAAGCTGGGCTATGCCTACGACTGGTCACGGGAGATCGCCACCTGCCATCCCGACTACTATCGCTGGGAGCAGTGGTTCTTCACCCGGTTGTTCGACAAGGGACTGGTGTACAAGAAGGAAGCCGAGGTGAACTGGGACCCGGTGGACCAGACCGTGCTGGCCAACGAACAGGTGGTTGACGGCCGCGGCTGGCGTTCCGGCGCCCTGGTGGAACGGCGCAGCATCCCGCAGTGGTTTCTGCGCATCACGGCCTACGCCGACGAGTTGCTGAAGGACCTGGAGAGCCTGGAAGGCTGGCCGGAAAAGGTCCGTACCATGCAGTCCAACTGGATCGGGCGCTCTGAGGGGCTGGAGCTGGTCTTCCTGATCGCGGGGGAGAAGGATGATTCCCTGCGCCGCCTGTCGGTATTCACCACCCGTCCGGACACCCTGCTCGGCGTCACCTACATGGCGATAGCCACCCAACACCCGCTCGCGCTCAAGGCCGCCGAGACCAATCCGGCGCTCAAGGCTTTTATCGAGGAGCAACAGCAGCACAAGGTCGCCGAGGCCGAACTCGCGACCATGGAGAAGCTGGGCGTGGATACCGGCCTGAAGGCCACCCATCCGCTCAGCGGCGAGGAAGTCCCCATCTATGTCGCCAATTTCGTGCTCATGAGTTACGGCTCCGGAGCAGTTATGGCGGTGCCAGGCCATGATCAGCGTGACTGGGAGTTCGCGCGCAAGTACGACCTGCCGATCAGGCAGGTCATCGAGCCCCGCGACGACGGTGCGCAATGCGACCTGGACAAGGAGGCCTTTGTCGACAAGGGTCGCCTGGTCAATTCCGGCAAGTTCGATGGCATGGACTTTCAGCAGGCCTTCGAGGCCTTCGCCGAGACCCTGGCCGCCAAGGGCATGGGCAGCAAGACCGTCAACTACCGGCTCCGCGACTGGGGCGTCTCCCGGCAACGCTACTGGGGCGCACCCATTCCCATCATCAACTGCGATCACTGCGGCTCGGTGCCGGTGCCCGAGGCCGACCTGCCGGTACTGCTGCCGGAAGATATCGAGTTCAGCGGCGGCGGCTCGCCGCTGCCGAAGATGCCCGAATTCTATGAGGTGGCCTGCCCACAATGCGGCCAGGCCGCGCGCCGCGAGACCGACACCTTCGATACCTTCATGGAATCGTCCTGGTATTATGCCCGCTACGCCTGCCGTGATCAGACCGAATCCATGCTCGATGCGCGCGCCAACTACTGGCTGCCGGTGGATCAGTACATCGGTGGCATCGAGCACGCCATCCTGCATCTGCTCTATTCCCGCTTCTATCACAAACTGCTGCGCGACGAGGGACTCGTCGACTCCGACGAGCCCATGACCAATCTGCTGACCCAGGGCATGGTACTCAAGGACGGCAGCAAGATGTCAAAGTCCCGCGGCAACACCGTCGACCCGCTGCCCCTGATCGAACAATACGGTGCCGATACCGTGCGCATGTTCACCCTGTTCGCCTCCGCCCCGGACCAGTCCCTCGACTGGTCTGACAGTGGCGTGGAGGGCATGTACCGCTTCCTCAAGCGTCTGTGGAAGCTGCTCGCCGACCATGAAGCGGTCGCGTCCGGCTCCCCGTCGGCACAGGAATTCAATGCCGCCCAGAAAAAGCTGCGGCTGAAGACTCACCAGACCATCGACAAGGTGACAGACGATTTTCAGCGACGGCATGCCTTTAACACGGCGATCGCCGCGGTCATGGAGTTGGTGAATGAGCTCTCGGATTTCGCCAGAGCCGGGGCCGATGCGAGCGATCGTCTCGTCATCCAGGAGGCCCTGGAGGCGGTGACCCTGATGCTGGCGCCGGTGGTCCCCCACTTCAGCCATGTGGCGTGGTTACATCTCGGTCACGACCAGGCCTGCCTGGACGCCTCCTGGCCCGTCGTCGACCGATCTGCCCTACAGCAGGACAGCATGCTCATCGTCATCCAGGTCAATGGCAAGCTGCGCGGGAAAATGGAAGTGGACCGGGACGCCGGCCGCGACGAACTGGAGAAGCTGGCGGTGGCAGACGACTCGGTGCAACGCTTCCTCAGCGAGGGGAGCATCCGCAAGATCATCGTGGTCCCCGGGCGCCTGGTGAATATCGTAATTTCATGAAGAGGTTCATGAACAGATTCATGAATAGTTTCATGAACAGGCTCATGAGTAGTTCTAGGAGCAGGGTCAAGAGCCAGTCGCAGAGTGTCTGCATGACGCTGATCCTGCTGACCGTGCTCAGCGGCTGTGGCTTCAGCCTGCGCGGCGGCGCCGAACTGCCGGAGTCCTTCTCCACCATCGGCCTGACATTACAACAACCCGGCAGCGAGTTCTCCCGGCTGCTGCAGCGCTCACTGCGGGCGGCGGATATCACCGTGGTCACGGACAGTACCGCGTTTACGAGTGACATGCCCAGGCTGGCCATCGCCGACGAGAGCGTCAGCAACCGCCCCGTGACCGTCAATCCGCGTGCCCGCGCGGCGCAGTACGAGCTCCAGGTTGCGGTCGCAGTCAGCCTGGCGACAATGGACAATGTGCTACTCGAGCCCCAGACCCTGAGTGTGCAGCGCGAATATTTCGAGGACATCGAGAACATCGCCGGCAGTCAGGAAGAGGTCGACCTGCTGATCACCGAGATGCGCCGTGAACTGGTGAACCAGCTCATGCGGCGCCTGGAAGCCGCCGTCGAACAGCCGTGAAAATCAAGGTCGAACAACTCGTCCGCACCCTGACCCGCACCCCGAAGAGTCAGCCTCAGCCGCTGATCTGGCTGAGTGGCGACGAGACCCTGCTGTTACAGGAAGCCGCCGATCAGGTCCGCCACCATTATCGCGAGCAGAGTTTTATCGAACGCGAAATTTTCTCCGTGGACAAGGGCTTCCACTGGGACGAGTTCCTCCAGGCCGCCGGCAACCTGTCGCTGTTCGCCGAACGCAAGATTCTCGAGCTGCGCCTCGCCTCCAGCAAGCTGGAGGATGCCGGCAAGGAAGCGCTGGCACGCTACCTCGAAGCGCCGAGCCCCGATCTGCTGATACTGATCAGCTCACCACGACTCGAGAAAGCCACGCAGAATACGAAATGGTTCAAGCGCATCGAGGCCGCCGCCATCGTCGTGCAGATCTGGCCGGTCGATCGCGATAGCCTTGGCGCCTGGCTGGAGCAGCGCCTGTTGCGCGAAGGCATTCGCGCCGATGCCGAGGCACTCGCCCTGCTCACGGACAAGATAGAGGGCAACCTGCTGGCCGCCATGCAGGAGATCGCGAAGCTGAAGCTGCTGGCGACGCCGACCGATGGCGCGCCCATCACGCTTGATGCGCGCACGGTCATGCAGGTTGTTGCCGACAACTCCCGCTACAGCGCCCAGCAGGTAGTGGATGCGGCCCTGACGGGCGACCTGGCCAGGGCGCAGAAGATCCTCGGCGGCCTAAAGGCGGAAGGCGTATTTCCGCTGGCCGTGCTGGGTGCGATCGTCGGTGAACTGCGACGCTTGCTGCCGATGCTCGAAAAAAAGGCGCAGGGACAGGGCATCAACGCCATCATCCAGTCATCCCACGTCTTCTGGAGTCGCAAGCAGCTTGTCGGCAACGCCCTGCAACGCCTGCACGCCCCACAGGTGTGGCAATTTCTGGAGCAGGCCCGGATAGTGGATCAGTCCGTCAAGGGCATGCATGCCGGCGATAGCTGGGAGGAACTCTCCCGATTGCTGACCCTCCTGGCGGGCAGAGAGACGGCGACCACCCAGATTTCTGCCTGAGCGCGCCTGATTGACTCATCTGCCGAGTGCGGTAAAATGTACAGATATATGTACATGTACAGGATAATGCCCGTGGATAGCATAAGTTACACCTCAGCGAGAAGCAACCTTGCCAAAACGATGGAAAAAGTCTGTGAGGACCACGCCCCCGTGGCTATTACCCGTAAAGGGGAAGGCGCAGTGGTATTGATCTCCCTGGACGACTACCAGGCCCTGGAAGAAACAGCCTACCTGTTGCGAAGCCCAAAGAATATGCGCCGACTGATACAAGCCGTCGTGGATTTAGAGGAAGGGCGCGGCCAGGAAAGAGACCTTTTGGAATGAAATTGGTTTTCGCGGAAAACGCGTGGGAGGATTACCTTTATTGGCAACGCACCGACAAGAACCTGCTTAAACGAATTAATTCCCTCATCAAGGCTATTCAACGAGACCCGTTTGAGGGAATCGGAAAACCCGAA
>JBBDSI010000243.1:24078-26894 GCA_040905005.1 Pseudohongiellaceae bacterium | reverse complement strand
GCTCGTCGGGCTCATAACCCGAAGGTCGTAGGTTCAAATCCTGCCCCCGCTACCAATCCCTTACCATAGGTTTAAGGCGCGCTCCGGCGGTTCTTGGTGACAAGACACCCCGGCCGTCACACAAGCTTCGGTGCTGTGCCTGAGAGGGCCGGGCTGGAGATTTCAGAGTGGGCCTTGGGCCCATTTTTTGTATCTGGGGATTAAGGACCGTCTGAAAGCCAGAGACCTGACTGAATCAGAGGGGCCTTAAGGCCTGAGTCGGGCGTTCGGCCAGGGAGTGATGTGAAGCGCAGTGAAGTTCTGATCGCCGATCTGGTGACGCCCACCGTAGAGGCCCTGGGTCTGGCGTTGTGGGGTGTCGAGCATGTGAGCCAGGGCAAGTTTTCGCTGCTTCGCATCTATATCGATCGGGCAGACGATGGCGTCACGGTCGATGACTGCGCAATGGTCAGTAATCAGGTGAGTGCCCTGCTGGATGTGGAAGAACCGATTTCCGGGGAGTACACCCTCGAGGTGTCGTCGCCGGGGCTGGATCGACCGCTCTTCACACTGCCGCAGTTCGAGCAGTATGTTGGCGACCCAGTCAGTATAAGGACACGTGGCCCTGTTGACGGGCGACGAAAGTTTAAAGGAACGATTGCAGAAGTGGTCAATGACGCGGTGGTAGTGACAGTCGACGGAGTCGATTACAAGATACCGCACGGGGAAATTGAAAAAGCTGCGATCGTTTTCGAATAGGTTGACTTGATCTGTTTGACAGCTTAACAGGTAAGAGCCAGCTTAATAGGTAAAAGCCAGGTTAATTGGTAAATATAGTGCCTGAGCGCTCTATCGAGTAGCGGGTGTGGTGACACAACTATGATGAGCAAAGAAATATTGATGGTCGCGGACGCTGTCTCGAATGAGAAGGGCGTCTCTCGTAATGTAATTTTCGAGGCCATTGAATCAGCATTGGCCACGGCGACGAAGAAACTCTATGACAAAGAGGAAATCGATTGCCGTGTTGCCGTGAACCGTGACACGGGAGACTACGAGACGTTTCGTGTCTGGCATGTTGTGGACGACGAGGAATTCGAAGACGAGGATTCCCAGTTGACGCTCGAGCAGGCTGCCGAGAAGGACAAGGCCCTTGGTATCGGCGATACCTTCGAAGTGAAGGTCGACAATGTCGAGTTCGGGCGCATCGCCGCACAGACGGCCAAGCAGGTGATTGTTCAGAAGGTGCGCGAGGCCGAGCGTGAGCTGGTGATTTCACAGTACCAGGATCGCGTCGGCGAGCTGGTTGCCGGCACTGTCAAGAAAGTGACGCGCGACAGCATCATCGTCGATCTCGGCAACAATGCCGAGGCCCTGTTGCCGCGCGACCAGATGATCCCGCGCGAGACCTTCCGCGTCGGTGATCGGATGCGTGCGCTGCTGGTGGACGTGAATTCCGAGCAGCGTGGTCCGCAGCTGATTCTCAGCCGCACCTCGCCGCAGATGTTGATGGAACTGTTCAAGATCGAAGTGCCCGAGATCGCCGAGGAAGTCATCGAGATCAAGGCCGCTGCCCGTGATCCGGGCTTGCGCGCCAAGATCGTGGTCAGCACCAACGACGGCCGCATCGATCCCGTCGGCGCCTGCGTGGGCATGCGCGGCTCGCGCGTGCAGGTCGTGTCCAATGAGTTGGCCAATGAGCGCATCGACATCATTCTCTGGGACGACAATCCGGCGCAGCTGGTGATCAATTCCATGTCCCCGGCGGAAGTGGCCTCCATCATCGTCGATGAAGACAGCCACACCATGGACATCGCTGTGGAAGAGGACAATCTGGCCCAGGCCATCGGCCGTAATGGCCAGAACGTGCGTCTGTCCAGCGAGCTCACCGGCTGGACCATCAACGTGATGAGCGAGGAGGACGCCGCGGCGAAGCAGCAGCAGGAAGCCGTTGGTTTCATGCAGATGTTCATGGACAAGCTCGACGTTGAAGAAGAAGTGGCGGAAATTCTGGTGGCCGAGGGGTTCACCTCGCTCGAGGAGATTGCCTACGTGCCGCTGGACGAGATCCTGGCGATCGAGGGTTTCGACGAGGAAATCGCCAGTGAGCTGCGCAACCGCGCCAAGGATGCGCTGCTGACGCAGGCCATCGCCTCCGAGGAAGACCTGTCCTCGGCCAACATCGCCGAGGACTTGCTCAGCATGGAAGGCATGGACGACCAGTTGGCCCTGGCCCTGTCGAAGATGGGCATCAAGTCGATGGAGGACCTGGCCGAGCAGTCCATCGATGAGCTGATGGAAGTCGAGGGAATGGAAGAGGAAAGGGCAGGGACGTTGATCATGACAGCCAGAGCGCCGTGGTTTGCGGAAGAAAGCGAAAGCTAGGAGCTTATTCCATGAACAACGGGTATTTCAACGCGATCTGCGAGGGCCTTGTAGCGGTGCCCTCGGTGATCTCTGAGAGCCCGGTTATCCGCGGGAAAAGGCATCAGCAAAGGCTGTAAGCAGGAGTTATTGCATGGCAGATTCAAAAGTCAGTGAACTGGCGAAGGTAGTCGGAGTATCGGAAGATAAATTACTGTCTCAAATCAAAGAGGCAGGGCTGCCGCACACCAAGCCGGAAGACCTGATTTCCAACGAAGACAAGAACACGCTGCTCGTGTTCCTGCGCCGTAGTCACGGTGACAGGGAGGCGACCACGGCCGCGCCCAGGAAAATCACCCTGAAGCGCAAGACGTTGGGCACGTTGCGATCCGCCTCTACCACCGGTCGGGGCAAGACAGTGAACGTCGAGGTGCGCAAGAAGCGCACCTACGTCAAGCGCACACCGCAACCCGAGC
>JBBDSI010000243.1:22008-23978 GCA_040905005.1 Pseudohongiellaceae bacterium | reverse complement strand
GAGCGCAAGAAGACCCAGCATCTGCGCAACAAGGCCAAGGCGCAGGCTTCCAAGCGCCCGCCGAAGAATCTCAACGTCAATGACGACTTCGTCCTCGAGGGCGACGACCTCGATGGGCTGGGCGGGCGTCGCCGCGCCGGGCGCAAGTCCAGGAGGCACGCGACCCAGCATGCCTTCGAGAAGCCGAAAGACTTTATTTCCCGTGAGATCACCATCGGCGAGACCAACACCGTGACCGAGTTGGCCCAGAAGATGTCGGTCAAGGCCGCCGCGGTAGTGAAGGTGCTGTTCAACATGGGTGTCATGGCCACCATCAATCAGATCCTGGACCAGGACACCGCGACCCTGGTGGTCGAAGAAATGGGCCACAGGGCCAAGTTCGTCTCCCAGGATGCCATCGAGGAGCAGCTCGCCGAATCCCTGGCCACCCGGGTGGGCGAGGACGAGATTACCCGCGCACCCGTGGTCACGGTGATGGGGCATGTCGATCACGGCAAGACCTCGCTGCTGGACTATATTCGCAAGACTCAGGTCGCTTCCGGTGAGGCTGGAGGAATCACCCAGCACATCGGCGCCTATCATGTGAACACCGAACACGGCATGGTCAGCTTTCTGGATACACCGGGTCATGCTGCGTTCACCGCCATGCGTTCGCGCGGTGCCCAGGCGACGGACGTGATCGTCCTGGTGGTGGCTGCCGACGACGGTGTCAAGCCGCAGACCGAAGAGGCGGTGCAGCATGCCAAGGCGGCCGAGGTGCCCATCGTCGTTGCCCTCAACAAGATGGACAAGGAAGGCGTGGACCCCGACCGCGTCAAGAACGAGTTGTCCGCCCTCGGCGTCATCCCCGACGACTGGGGCGGTGACACTCAGTTCGTGCCTGTCTCCGCCATTACGGGCGATGGTATCGAGGAATTGCTGGAAGCCATCCTGCTGCAGGCGGAGCTACTGGAACTGAAGGCCTATACCGATGTGCCCGGACAGGGCATCGTCATCGAGTCGCGCCTGGACAAGGGGCGCGGACCGGTTGCCACGGTGCTGGTGCAGAACGGCACCCTGAGTGCCGGTGATATCGTACTGGTTGGTCATGAATACGGCCGCGTGCGCGCATTGATTGACGAGGCCGGCAATCAGGTCAAGTCGGCCGGGCCCTCGATCCCGGTGGAGATACTGGGTCTGAATGGCGTCCCGCAGGCCGGTGACGAGTTCGTCGTCGTCGCCGATGACAAGAAGGCTCGCGACGTGGCCGAGTTCCGTCGCGATCGCCACAAGGACAATCTCCAGGCCATGCAGCAGAAGGACCTGGTGGAGAACATGTTCTCCGGCATCGGCAAGGACGAGAAGAAGATATTCAATGTGATCCTCAAGACCGATGTCCGCGGCTCGCTCGAGGCCATTGTCGGCGCCCTGCAGAATCTCAATACCGACGAGGTGGAGGTCAATGTGATTTCCTCTGGCGTCGGCGGCATCTCCGAGACGGAAGCCCATCTGGCGGCGACCTCGAAGGCCATGATCATCGGCTTCAATGTCCGCGCCGACAAGACGGCCCGCGACATCATCGAGGGCGAGGGTCTGCAACTGCGCTATTACAATGTCATCTACGATGTCATCGATGACGCCAAAAAGGTCATGAGCGGCATGCTGTCACCGGAGATCCGTGAGGAAATCGTCGGGGTGGCGGAAGTGCGTGATGTGTTCAATTCACCGAAATATGGCCAGATCGCTGGCAGCATGGTGATCGAGGGGACCGTCTATCGCAGCAAGCCTATCCGCGTGCTGCGAGATAATGTCGTGATCTATGAGGGTGAACTGGAATCCCTGCGCCGTTTCAAGGACGATGCCGCGGAAGTACGCAATGGCATGGAATGCGGTATCGGTGTGCGCAACTACAATGACGTGCGCATCGGTGACAAGATCGAAGTCTACGAGACCACGGAAGTGGCGCGTACCCTGTAGGCGCAGGGTTCCGC
>JBBDSI010000243.1:0-21908 GCA_040905005.1 Pseudohongiellaceae bacterium | reverse complement strand
GGAATAACAGGATTTTATGCCAGCTGCCTCAGATAGAGTGCAACGGGTGGCTGACCAGATCAAGCGTGATCTGGCCACGCTTATCCAGATGGAGGTTAACGATCCACGCGTGGGCATGGTGTCGGTAACCGGTGTGGATGTCTCCCGTGACCTGTCCTATGCCAAGGTGCATGTCACGGTGCTCAACACACTGTCGGATAGCCACGAGGAAAACAGCGATACCCTGGGCAGTCCGGGCGAACTGGACAAGCTGGAGATCGAGCAGAACATCAAGGCCCTCAACCAGGCCGCCGGTTATCTGCGCACGCTGTTGTCCAAGCGCCTGCAGTTGCGCTCGGTGCCGAAACTGCAGTTCTACTATGATGGCAGTATCGCGCGGGGCCAGCAGTTGTCCAGCCTGATCGACCAGGCGTTGGCCGCAGATCGCAAACAACACACCGACGACGATCATTGAGCGGCGGCTGACCGGGAGAGCGTATTGAGCAGGCGGCGTCGAGCCAGAGGCAGGGACATAGACGGCATTGTCGTACTCGACAAGGCTACCGGCGTCAGCTCGAACGCCGCCCTGCAGGACGTAAAGCGGCTGTACGAAGCCAACAAGGCAGGGCACACGGGCAGTCTCGATCCCCTGGCTACGGGCGTGTTACCGCTCTGCCTCGGGGAGGCGACCAAGGTGTCGCAGTTCCTGCTCGATGCGGACAAGCAGTACCGGGCCCGGATCAAGCTGGGTGTGCGCACGGACAGCGGCGACAGCGAGGGCAGGGTGCTGGCCGAGCAGGATAACGTCCTGCTGGAGCGCGAGGATATCGAGAAGGCCCTCAAGGCATTCGAGGGCGAGATCGAGCAGTTACCGCCCATGTATTCGGCGCTGAAGAAAGACGGCGTGCCGCTGTATAAGCTGGCACGCGCGGGCAAGACGGTGGAGCGCGAGCTGCGACGGGTTATGATCCACCGTATCGAATTGACCGCCTTTATCGACGATGAGGTGGAGCTGGAGATCGATTGCAGCAAGGGGACCTATGTCAGGACCATCGCTGACGACCTGGGTCAGGCCCTCGGCTGCGGCGGGCATATAGTCGCCCTGCGCCGCACGCGGGCCGGAGACTTCAGCGAAGACGACTGTATCAAGATCGAGACGCTGCGCACGGAGAAGGAACAGAACGGGCTGGAGGAAATCGACCAGCACCTGATCGCCATGGACCGGGCGGTCAGTAACCTGCCGGAAGTCAGGTTACCCGAGATCACTGCCAGCCACATCCGTAACGGACAGGCTGTCATGGTAAGACACCTGCCGGCCGAAGGGCTGGTCAGGCTGTATGAGGAAGAGCAATTCATCGGCATAGGCTGTATCGATGACGATGGCATGGTTGCTCCAAGGCGCCTGATAGTCAGTCACGATTGACTGTCGGGCTTAAATGAGCAGGAATGTATCAGTTGACTATCAATATGCGTGGTTACACTGATTTTATAGGGATATTGATTTCGCGCTGACGGGTTCAACAAAGACGACCCTCGAGCGAACAGGTTCACAACCGCATATTTTGGAGAAAGACAATGGCTTTATCGGCTAAAGAGAAACAGGAAATCATTAAGGACTATGCGCAAGGCGAGGGCGATACCGGTTCCCCCGAGGTTCAGGTTGCCCTGCTAACTGCCAACATTAATGACCTGCAGACCCATTTCAAGGAGCATAAGCACGACCATCACTCACGTCGTGGTCTGATTCGCATGGTTACCACGCGGAAGAAGCTCCTGGACTATCTGAAACGCAAGAATGTCGAGAGATATTCAACGTTGATCAAGCGACTCGGTCTGCGTCGCTAGTCCGGATGTTGCGCCAGTGCACTATAGCGTGGCCGGTCTTTGGAGCGGTCGAAGCAGGTGCACTGGCGCCATCAGGACAAGACAACATCATCACAGGAACGGGGTGCCCGACGCAGGAATCAGGTGCCCCGATAGGAAGAATCAGGAAATAAACTATGTTCAATACAGTAAGCAAGACGTTTCAATATGGCCAGGACACAGTCACTCTGGAGACTGGCAAGATCGCGCGACAGGCCAACGGGGCTGTCGTCGTCACCATCGGTGATATCAAGGTACTGGCGACCGCCGTGGGAAGAAAGCAGGCGAATCCGAACCAGGCGTTTTTCCCGCTGACGGTAAACTATCAGGAAAAGACCTACTCTGTCGGCAAGATACCGGGCGGCTTCTTCAAGCGCGAGGGCCGGCCTACCGACAAGGAGACCCTCACCTGCCGCCTCATCGACCGGCCCATACGGCCGCTGTTCCCGAAGGGCTTCATGAATGAAGTCCAGGTGATCTGTTCCGTCATCTCAGGCGGCAAGGACAGCGATCCCGATATCGCCGGCCTGATCGGCGCCTCGGCGGCTCTCGCCCTCTCGGGAATGCCTTTCGCCGGCCCGATCGGCGCGGCTCGTGTCGGCTACGATGCCGACAAGGGCTACCTGCTGAACCCGGACAAGGCGACCGTGGCAGACTCCCTGCTCGACATGGTGGTGGCGGGCACGGAATCCGCCGTGCTGATGGTGGAATCCGAAGCCAAACAGCTCACCGAAGACCAGATGCTGGGCGCGGTATTGTTCGCGCACCAGGAAATGCAGGTGGTGATCAAGGCCATCAACGAGCTGAAGGCCGAGGCCGGCAAGCCTGCCTGGGACTGGCAGCCTGCAGAAGAAAACAGCGACCTCAAGACCGCCCTGGATGACGGCTTCGCGGCCGCGGTCACCGAGGCCTACCAGGTATCCGACAAGATGCAGCGCTATGACGCCATCGGCGAGTTACAGACCCGCGCGGTGCAGGAGCTGGTGAACGATGAGGCCGGAATCTCCGAGGATGATGTGCGTGATGCGTTCGCCAGGCTGGAAAAGCGTATCGTGCGCAATCGCATCATTGATGGTCATCCCCGTATCGATGGCCGGGATACCAAGACAGTCCGACCGATCGAAGTGGAAGTCGGTGTGTTGCCCAAGGCGCATGGATCGGCGCTGTTTACCCGCGGTGAAACCCAGGCTCTGGTGGTCGCTACCCTCGGTCCGCTGCGCGAGGCGCAACTGATCGAAGGGCTGGAAGGCACCACGAAGGACAGCTTCATGCTGCAATACAATTTCCCGCCCTTTTGCGTCGGTGAAACCGGGTTCATGGCCGGACCCAAGCGCCGTGAAGTCGGACATGGCCGTCTGGCCAAGCGCGGTGTCATGGCGGTCATGCCGAAGGAAGAGGATTTCCCCTACACGCTGCGTGTGGTTTCGGAGATCACCGAGTCCAACGGCTCCAGCTCAATGGCCAGCGTCTGCGGCAGTTCGCTGGCGCTGATGGACGCCGGCGTACCGGTATCGTCGCCGGTGGCGGGCATCGCCATGGGCCTGATCAAGGAACAGGATCGCTTCGCGGTACTGACGGATATCCTCGGTGACGAGGACCATCTCGGCGACATGGACTTCAAGGTAGCCGGCACTGACACTGGTGTCACCGCCCTGCAGATGGATATCAAGATCCAGGGCATCACCGAGGAGATCATGGAGATGGCCCTGGCCCAGGCCCAGGAGGCGCGCAAGCACATCCTCGGCGAGATGAACAAGGTCATCAGCCAGGCGCGAGAGTCGGTCTCCGAGAACGCCCCGGCCATGGCCATGCTGAAGATCGATTCGGACAAGATCCGCGACGTGATCGGCAAGGGCGGCGCGGTCATCCGCGGCATCACCGAGGAGACCGGTGCCTCCGTCGACATCGATGACGACGGTAACGTGCGCATCTATGGCGAGGACGCGACTTCTCGCGATGCTGCGGTGGAGATGGTCAACGCCATCACCGCCGAGGCCGAGGTGGGCAGGCTCTACACTGGCAAGGTGGCGCGCATCGTCGACTTCGGCGCCTTCGTCACCATCCTGCCCGGCAAGGACGGCCTGGTACACATCTCCCAGATCGCCCAGGAGCGCGTGGAGAATGTGAACGAGTACCTCAAGGAAGGCGAGGAAGTGCTGGTCAAGGTCACCGACCTCGACGCCCGCGGCCGCATCAAGCTCTCCATCAAGGAGATCAGCGACGAGGAGAAGCAGGATTTCGCTGAGGCGGAGAGCTAAAAACGCTCCGCCAGCCCCGCTAAGCGCCATTTGTGGCGCGATTGACAATAGAGTCGGCTTCTCTCTCAGGGGTCGGCTCTTTTTTTTGTCGGGCTGATTGTCAGGGAGACTGTATAACGACCACCGTCTGTCTCAAGAGCGATTCTTGTCTCTTCACCTGATTGATTCCAAAATCTGTCGATTATTCCGATATCCTTTGGCTATTTTTGAATGCATAAGATTAGATGTTAAACAGCGGTAAAAGGCCGTAGTTCAATGGCCAATACATAACAAAACCTAAGCTAAAACTTTCGGGAGGTTTGCATGTCGAAGCACCGAATCATTCAAGGTAAGCAGGTACCGCGACACTCGCTCGTCGCCTGCATCGTTTTCATCACCGGCGCTTTGCTGGCGGCACCACCGCTGCTGGCGCAATCGACCACGCCACCGACCGGACCGGAATTGCACCTCTTCGCCGCCGAGGATTTTGGCATCGACCCGGCGGACGTGACGTTCACCAGGGATATTGCGCCGATCCTGCAGCGTAGCTGTGTGCGCTGCCACCGCGAGGGTGGCGGCGGGCCGATGGCGCTGACCACTTATGAACAGACCCGGCCGTGGGCGCCGGTGATCAAGTACAAGACCGCCATCCGGGACCGCATGGGGACCATGCCGCCCTGGTATGTGGAGAAGGATATCGGCATCCAGCATTACAAGCAGGATCCGTCGCTGAGTGACGAGGAACTGGCCAAGATTCAGGCCTGGGCGGACAACGGCGCGCCCCAGGGCGATCCCTCCCTGATGCCCGAGCTCCAGGAGGTGGCCGATGAAGGCTGGACCATCCAGCCCGATCTGGTGGTCAGATCGGAGGATATTTTCATGGAAGGCGGCGCGCCCGACTGGTGGGGCGAGATCGACTCCATCCCGATTCCTCTGGAGCAGGACCGCTATGTGCGGTCGGTGGAGATTCGCGAGGTCAATGACGTACCGGCAGCCGGCACCGGCCGGCAGACGGTGGGTGGGCGCTGGATCGTCCATCACCTGATCTATCGCACCCAGGTCCCGGGTGAGACCCGCGAGGAGGCAACGGGCTGGCCGGTGCACGAAGTGGGCCGAAACCCCGACCTGTTCAGCCCGGAATCGGGCCGGCTTCTTAAGGCAGGCTCGGAGATTCGCTCCGAATCCGCGCATCTGCACTCCTCCGGCATCGATACTACCGCGCACCTTGAGTTCGCCTTCGAGTTCTTCCCTCCCGACTACGAGCCGAAATACGAGGAGGCTCGCGTCAGCCTCGGCGATGGCCTCAACATCTCCATCGAGCCCAATGCGGACAACCAGGAACTACACGGATACCGTGTGCTGCAGGACCACGTGAAGATCATCGCCTACGAGCCGCATCTGCATGCCCCGGGCGACCGCATGTGCCTGGAGGCCATCTGGGACCGTCAGATCGAGACCCTGAGCTGCGTGGGCTACGACCACAACTGGGTGCGCACCTATACCTTCGCCGAGAATCACGAACCGCTGCTGCCCAAGGGCACGATAGTGCATATCACCGGGTTCATGGACAATACCAGGAGTAACCCCAACATCCCGGATCCGCGCAACTGGCAGGGTTCCGGCAATCGCTCGGTGACCAATATGTTCATCGATCTCGGCATCATGTTAAAACTCAGCGACGAGGAGTTTGTCGAGGAGATGGCCAAGAGGCGAGAGGTGTTGGATCTGGATGTAAACGATCACGTCATTGGCTGCCCCCTGTGCATGGCCAAGATTCCCCGATTCGGGGAGTCCGGGGACATGCCGGCGGAAGAGACGACGGCGGCCGTGAACGAAGGCGAGCGTTCCGGTACGGTTAATGCGGTGGCGGCGGGAGGTCGGGAATGAGCAAAGGTGTGCGAGTACCGGTGCCGGGCACCGGGCTGCTGGCGACTGCGTTGTTGTTGATAATGATGGTGATGCCGAACTGGGCCGGCGCGCAGCGCCTCGCCTATACCAAGGGCGAACCACTGTTCCCGGCCTATGAGGGCTGGACTGACCATGCCGACGGATCGCGCAGTTTTCTCTTCGGTTACATGAACGAGAATTGGGAGCAGACGCTCAACATTCCCGTGGGCGAGAACAACTATTTTTCGCCGGCGCCACAGGACCAGGGGCAGCCGACCTATTTCCTGCCGCGCCGTAATCGCTTCGTGTTTGAGGTGCCGGTACCGGAAGGATTCGGTGAAGAGGATGAATTTACCTGGACTGTCCAGGCGAACGGACACAGCTACAGTGCCCACGCCACACTCAGGCAGGATTACTATGTGGATAACGTGGTGATCATGTCCGAGACCGGTGCCCTGGGAGCAGGGACCAGCAGTCCGGAGATTCGCGCCAATGAACCGCCCGCGATTGCGCTCGAGGGGCGCGAGCAGCTGCGCAGCACCCGGGTGGGACAAGCGCTGACACTGGTGGCGAAAGTCACTGATGATGGCCAGCCGCCGGCGGAGGGATTCCGTAACGCGACCGCTCCCGAGCCCGATGCGACGTCGGAGGAACTCCTGCAGCGCGCCCTGACCCAGACCAGCGGCAGCACCGTGGCCAAGGCGGTGGGACTGCATTTTACCTGGACCGTCTATCGGGGACCGGGAGATGCCGTTGCGTTCGATCCACCCCAGATCAAGCCGTGGGAGGATACGCGGCAATTCGCCAACTCCCCGTGGGCGCCTTACTGGGTACCGCCGGAACTGCGCAAGCCCTCGGAATTGCCCGAAGACGGCCGCTGGCACACGGAGGTTGTGTTCCAGCAACCCGGCACTTACGTGCTCAGGGGGCGGGCCGATGACGGAGGCTTGTTCGCCGATCAGTACGTCACGGTGCAGGTCGCCGCTGATTAGTGGGCCACGGCTGGCCACCAATCAGGATGAATTCGCGGGGCCAATGTGTTTAGATTGGCGGATTGACGTAAAAAAGCAGTTAACAATCGGATCGAAACCCGGGATTTTTATAGGAGAATTAGCGTTATGTTGAAGCCCCTGAAGTGGCAATTTAGCCGACCGGGCGGGCTGTTGACGCTTGCCTTGGCACTGGGTTGGCCTGTTTCACTGGTCGCCCAGACCGATGTCACTTTTCACAAGGACATCGAACCCATCCTGCAGCGTAGCTGCCAGAACTGCCACCGCCCCGCCGGTGTCGCCCCCATGCCGCTGGTGACTTACGAGCAGGTGGCGCCGTTCGCCGGCCTGATCGAGTACAAGACCCAGATCCGCGACCGCGCCGGCGCCATGCCACCCTGGTACATGGAGAAGGACATCGGCATCCAGCAGTTCAAGAACGACCCGTCCCTGAGCGACGCGGAGCTGGCCAAGATCTCTGTCTGGGCCCGTAACGGCACCCCCAAGGGCGACCCGGCCGACGCGCCGGAGCCGCTGATGTTTGATGACAACACCAAGTGGACCGCCGGCGAGCCGGACCTGATTGTCGCGACCGAATCGGTCACCGTGGAGGGCGGCGCCCCCGACTGGTGGGGGGATATCCCCCGCGTGCGCATCGACCTGGAGGAGGACCGCTACGTCAAGTCCGTGGAGATCGTCGAGGTCAACGACGTGCCCACCGAGGGCACCGGCCGCGCCACGGTGGGCGGGCGCTTCATCTTCCACCACATGATCTGGTCTACCGCCGAGCTGGATGAGAACGGCAGCCGGGTCGAGGACTCGGTCACCGGCTGGCCGGTGCACGAGGTGGGTCGCAATGCGGACATCTTCGACCCCGAAGGCGGCCGCCTGTTGAAGGCCGGCTCCTACGTCTATTCGGATTCGGTGCACCTGCATTCCAACGGCATCGATACCACCGGGCACCTGGAGATCGGCTTCCGCTTCCATCCCGAGGGCTACGAGCCGAAATACGAGCGCGCCCTGCTGGGACTCGGCAACGGCGTCGATATCAGTATCGCCGGCAACCAGGACAATCAGGAACTGCATGCCTACACCGTGCTGAACCAGCCCACCAAGATCATCACCTTCGAGCCGCACCTGCACGCCCCGGGCGAGCGCATGTGCCTGGAGGCGATCTGGGGCTACACCGTGGAGACCCTGTCCTGCGTGGGCTACGACCACAACTGGGTGCGCGGCTATCCCTATGCGGAGAACTACGAGCCGCTGTTGCCCGAGGGCACCATCCTGCACATTGTCGGCTACATGAACAACACCGAGAGCAACCCCAATGTGCCCGACCCACGCAACTGGCAGGGCTCGGGCAACCGCTCGGTGACCAACATGTTCATCGATCTGGGCATCCGTGTGGGAATGACCGAGGAGCAGTTCTTCGAGGAGATGGAAGAGCGGCGCCAGGCCCTGAACCTGGGTCCCAACGACCACGTCATTGGCTGCCCGCTGTGCAATGCGCCGCTGGTGGCGCCGATCAGTACGGACGAGGGCGAGGGTGAGCTGGCCTCCGCCGGTGCGGAATAAACGCTCCCCGGTCGATATTCTCAAGATGAGGTTAAGGAAGAGGCAGCGTCCCCGGCCGCGGAGGCGCTGCCTTTTTATTTCTCTCCGGTTCGGTTACCGGCTTTTCGGTTGCGGGTAGTTTTCCTGTCGCTTGCGAATAGTTTCCCTCACTGGGTCGGTCTGACTCGAAGCTTGATGAGATTCTCAGCACAGGTCGCGAAGCAGCGGGTAAGGTTCTTTCGATGAATTGATATCCCGGAAAATAGTAACCGTGATGGATTTCGGAATATAAAGATTTTCCAGGATTGATTTGTATCAACCGGAATTTTGTGTTGAAGTCCAACCCACCCTGAAGAAGGCGGATAATAACAAGCAAATCAACGTGTAAAAGAAGGTTTAAAAGTAGGTAGCTACCAACTATAAATCTGATAAATATAATTAACTAAAAATTTGATAAACGTAGGAGAGGTAAGATTCATGACCCACATTCATGCCCCGCGCAAGCATCCCACCCTTACTCGCAAAGCCCTGGCCTCGGCCATTTCCCTGGGTTTGCTGGCCGTATCGGGTGGTACCCTGGCCCAGAATAATCAGACCGTCGAGGAAGTCGTGGTAACCGGCTCCTTCATCCGCCGCACTGAAGGCATCACCGCCGCCTCGCCCGTGGTCCAGTTCACCGCCGAGGACATCGAGGCCCAGGGCACCATCAACATGGCCCAGGTGGTGCAGAACCTCACCTTCAACAACGGCACCGGGGTTTCCAACTCCATTCAGGGTCCGACCAACCAGATCGCCAGCTTCAACCTGCGGGGTCTGGGCTCTCGCGCCACGCTGCCACTGATCGACGGCAAGCGGGTGCCCACCTCCAACGTCCAGCAGCTGCTGCCCACCATGGCGCTGCAACGCATGGATATCGTCACCGATGGGGCGGCGGCGCTGTACGGCACCGATGCCGTGGCCGGCGTTGTGAACATGGTGCCCTACACCTCGTATGACGGCTTCAAGCTGGAATACTATGAAGAGGGCGACAGTCGCGGTGATTTCCGCAAGAATGAAATCTCTTTCCTGGCCGGCCGCTCTTTTGGCGATGTGGACATCGTGGTGGCGGGATCCGATCAGAACGCCGGCACGCTGGCATGGGGCGACCGGCCTGACTGGGTAAGCGCAGGCCTGACCCACAACAGCGGCTCCAACCCCGGAAATTTCGAGGTTCCCCTGCGCGATGCCGACGGCAATCTCACCGGTGCCGCCCAGAACCGACCAGACCCCAACTGCGGCCTCAATGAGAGCCCGAACCAGTCCGAGCCCGGTAACTCGCCATTAGGCACGCTGGCGCTGGGCCGCTGCTGGCTCAGCTTCGGCGATACCCGGGATTTCATGGAGGCGATTGACTCCAACTCCCTCTACGGCAATATGCGCTGGGAATCCAGCCCCGACCTGACGCTCTCGGCCCAGGTTATGTACAACCGCCAGGTGGTGCGCGGACGCGAAAATCCCGGCAATCCGGGGGCGCGGGTTGATGAACTTCCTACCGTGCGCGGGGAACTGCCGGGCAATACCTTCCGCGCGATGAGCGGCAACGGTCAGGAGTTGTTCGCCCAGCCGCTGCGCGACGCCGGTGGCAATATCGTCACGGACGGCTTCGGCCGGCCCCTGCCCCTGCGTGGCAGCGACGGCAATGTGATGCTGGCGGCCAATCAGTTCGCTTCCCTCGATAGTGACCCACAGGGCGGTGTGCCGTTTCGCGAGGATGTGCGTATTGGCGCCTGGCTGCCTTTCGGCAAGATCGAGGCCAACACCCAGCCGGCATCGTTTGCTGAAAATGACGGCCTGAATATGGAACTGGATGACAAGCGCACCATGCGGCTTGCGCTCACTGCCGATTTCACCGTGCCCTACATAGAAGGGTGGGAGGGCACCGCCTACTATACCTATGGCCAGAGAGTAGACCAGGATGTCTCCCAGCAATCCTTCAGCTTCAGCGCCGTTGAGCAGGGGCTCACTTGTGACGTGGTGAATGACGTGGATTCCTGCTTCAACCCGTTTGCCGCGGTTGATCCCCAATTGCGTACTCCGCAACACGTGGCTGATTCAGTATTCACTCAGTTCCGTAGCGATAATCGAAATGAATTGCAGACTTTCGATATCATTCTGAACGGCAATGTACCCCTGGGCGGTTTCGAGTTGCCCGGTGGGCCCATTGCCACGGCTGTGGGCTATCAGCGTCGGGATGAAACCGACGAAAACGTACCACCGTCCAACTTTGTCGCCAACGATCAATTGATCGGTACTCAGGTGCTGCCGAACAAGAACAACCGCTTTAGTAACTCCTGGTTCGCGGAGTTTTCATTCCCGATCCTGAGCAATCTGGAAGTGACGGCGGCGGTGCGCAATGAGGAATTCAGTACCGGGCAGGGCCAGACCATAGAGAAGTTCGGTGTTATCTACCGGCCGTTCGATGCGCTGGCGCTGCGCGCCACGACGGGTGAGGCCTTCATTGTCCCTACATTGAACCAGCTTAATCAACCGGAAGTATGTGGCCTGAGTAATGTGGATGACCTGTTTACCTCGTTCTCGGGCTTCATCACCTCATGCAGCACGGGTAATGAGAACCTGTCCTCGGAGACCTCCGACAGCATCTCGGCGGGCTTCGACCTGACCCTGTTCGACGGCCTGCAATGGTCGGTGACCTGGAGCGAGACAGACTTCGAAGACCGCATCGTCAGCACCACCACCCAGGACATCGTGCGGACGGATTTTCGTAACTTCCAGCAGGCGACCGGCTTCGCTCCCACCGATGCCAACCCGTTCCCGACGGTTCAGCAACTTGAAGCCTGGGTGGCGGATCCCCGTTCCGACAAGCGCATCTTGCGCAGCGCCAACGACGTCACCACCACGGTGCGCATCAACCAGAGCGATTCCAACGCCTCCAGCATGCTGGTGCGGGCCTGGGATACCCAGCTTAATTACGGCTTCTCCCTGGGTGATGTGGGTCTGAACAACAACTGGGGCGACATTCGTCTGCAACTGCAGGCCACCTACATGGACACCTATTCGTTCCAGCTCTCGGCCGATGACCCGGTGCGGGAAGCGGTGGGTAACCAGAACAACGACTTCGGCGCGGTGCCCGCCATCCCCGAGATCCGGGCCAATTTCCGGGTCAACTGGACCATGGGCCCTCATAGCGTGGATGCCACCACACGATACGTCGATGAAGTGACATTCGATGCCAATGAATTCAGCTTCCAGCGATTCCTGCCGGGCAGCACATGGCAGCACACCGATGTCATCTACGAATGGACGCAGCTGGACATGTTCTACAGCTACCGCGGTCTGCAGGTGTGGGACGGGGAGTTCAACTTCACCCTCGGCGCCCGCAACCTCACCGACCGCATGCCACAGAAGACCGGCATGATCGCCGGTGTGGAAGCGCAGTTGCAGGACGCTCTGGGCCGGGTTATCTACGCCCGCGTCAACTACAATTTCTGACGCTACGCGCCAGAAATTGTAAGCTTGAGGGCATACTACCGATCTGATGTGGTGGTGTGCCCTCAGCCTTCAATCTGTTTCGGGCACGACTCGCTTTGACCGCGAGTCGTGTGCCGGGGCATTGCAAGGATTCATCATGAACACTCCATCCCGTAGCCTGATCAAAAAAATAATCTGCCTGGTGCTGCCACTCGTTTGCGTGCATGTGCAGGCGCAACAGGATACGACGGTCTCCTACCCAGTCTCCTACTTCAGCCAGTGGAACCCGGTCACCGTGGCCGACATGATCGACCGCATACCCGGTATCTCAATTGCCCTGGAGGGCAGCGGCGGCAGCAATCGCAATCAGAATAATCGCGGCCTGGGCAACGCGGAGAACATACTGATCAACGGCAGACGCATTTCCGGAAAGGACAACGAGGCGAGGGACCAGCTCACCCGCATCAATGCCGACCAGGTGTCGCGCATCGACATAATTCGCGGCACATCCAGTGACTTGCAGGGCGTGCGCAACGAAGGACAGATTATCAACATCGTCACCGCCACGAACAGCCAGATGTCGGTGACCCTGGCCGGTAACGTTCGTCGCTACCAGGATGACCACACTGAACCCGGCGGTTCCATACAGGTCAATGGCAATACCACTAGCCTGGAGTATCGGCTTAGCCTGGAGCAACAGTCGCAATACCAGGTCATCGACAGTAATGAAGAGAGTATCCACGGCGTCGGCGACTTCTCCCCGAACGATATTCGCACGACCCGGGAAATTACCGATCAGGTGAATTCAGTCGTCAACGGTAATCTCTCATACCGGCTCTCACCCCGACAGAATCTCTCTGTCAACCTGCTCTATGAGGAATCCGATCCGCCACGATTTGTGGATCGCACCATTCTCGATTTTAATTTCCAGCCGCCAGCGGTGTTTCGGGAACAGGAACGCGTCGCCGCCACCCGTGACGCCTGGGAGCTGGGCGCCGATTACACCGTCGGATTCGCCGATGACAGCCAGCTGAATTTGTTGTCGATTAACAACCAGCGTGACCAGGATACGCTGCGGGAGCGATTCCGCCTGGATGATAACGGCGGCGCCCTGCAGGACCTGTCCCTGCGCAACGACACGGTGAATAAGGAACGGATCTATCGTGGGGTGTACACCAGGCCGTTGACCACCGGGCATGATCTGGAGCTGGGCCTGGAACGCGCCCAGACCATTCTCGAGACCGACCTCGCGCTCTCACGCCTGGGCCCCGGCGGTGAGCTGGTTTCGGTGAATTTGCCCAACGCCCGTTCGGAGATAGAAGAGATTCGCTACGAGGGCTTCGCGGTTCACCACTGGCAACTGAATCCGCGCATGAAGCTGGAGAGCACCCTGCTGTATGAGGTCTCGGAGATCAGCCAGACCGGTGACGTCAACAGGAGCCGGGATTTCGATTTTGTCCGCCCCAAGGTCGACTACCGCTTCAATATTACACCCGAACTACAGCTGCAGTTTTCCATAGAAAAATTCGTCGCCCAGTTGAGCTTTGCTGATTTCGCGGCCAACACCGACCCCCGGGATGAGGATCGTGACACGGTGGCTGGCAACCCGGACCTGCGTCAGCAGCAGTCCTGGCGTTACACCGCCAATCTGGAATACCGCTTTCTGGAGGGGCGGGGCGTAGTCAATGCCCGCGCCTGGTACTGGGACGTGAGCGATGCCATCGGTCGCATCGATGTCAGCGAGCCGGGAGGGCCGCTGGCGTCGGCCAATGGCAATATCGGCGATGGTGAGGTCAAGGCGTTTCAGATCAACAGCAGTTTTCGCATCACACCCAATCTGCTGCTGTCCGGCACCGTCATGGCCCGCGCCTCGGAAGTGATCGATCCGTTCGCCGGCATTGCCCGCCGCCTGGTTCCCAACGACCGGGGCTTCCATTCCTTCAACCTGCGCCACGACCTGCCGCGCTGGTCACTGAATTACGGCATCGATTACTTCGGCGCGCCCCAGGGCAACCGGCCGCTGTTTGACATCAACCGCATTGATCATATCGATAACCGGGAGGATCTTTCCCTGTTCGTGGAGCGAAATTCCATCGGGCCGCTGGGGCTGGTGGCCCGCGTCGAGCTGCGCAATGTTCTGGACAGGGGGATATGCAGTGATCGCTTCCGTTTCGATGACAGATTGTCGGTGGGCAGCATTGCGGAAATAGAGCGGCGTTGTGATGAGCGCGGCAGCGAATACGTGTTCGAATTGCGCGGAACTTTTTAATTCAAACCCGTTTAATTCAAACCCGGCTAGCCGAATCCGGGCGCTGAATCGCTCAGTTTATTTCTGCCTGCCCGGTCGCTTTGCCTGCCGCCAGGGGCGGCTGTGGGTCAGTGCCGCCGCCATGCTTGTTGCGGTACTCGCTCGGCGTCATGCCGAACCGGTCCCTGAACGCCTTGTTGAATACCGATAACGACGAGTAGCCGACATCCAGCGCGATATTGGAAATGGGCAGACGCGAGCCGCGCAGTCGTTCGGCGGCGTCCTCGATCCGATAGCCGTTGAGAAACTGATTGAAATTGCGATGCCGCATGCTGTGATTGATGATCCTGCGCAATCGGTATTCCTGTAGGGAGAGCAACTCGGCCAGCCGGGTTATGGTGAGCCCTGGTTCGGTGTAGAGCTTTTCCTCTTCCATCAGGCGGCGGATTTCCCGGACGGTCCTGGGGTCCGTCGATTCTTTCGGTGAATCCTCGAGTGAATCGCGTGACCTGACAACCGTTCTGGGGGCAAGATTGAGTGCTTCCTGCTCCAGTTTCAGCGAACTGAGAATGAAGGCGAGCGCCGCCACGAAAATAAAGAGCGAATAGAAAGCGGACGGTATATCGAAATTCGGCAGGAAATAATTGACTATGCCGCTGCCGACGATCATCGCGACCAGGGTCCCCATGCAGGTGACGAAGACCACTCGCAGTCGCCGCCGTTCCTCGACCAGGTCAGCGGAATAGCCCTGCTGCGCGAGATAGATGGCGTGCACGGAGAAGTAGAACAGGATTATCTGGGTAAGCAGCTGGGTGAAGACGAAAAAGAGGACCGAATCACTTAGCGCCGGGTTATAGATGCTGAAGGCCGATGCGACGCCGCGGACCACAACGAAGTAGGCCATGGCCAGCCACGCCAGGGTGGATATCCGTCCGCCGTCGACGAAGAGCAGCGAGGCGATGATCCACAGCACCAGGGGAGCCAGCGTGGCGAGGCGGAAGAGCAGATAACTCGGGAGCGTATTGGATTCGACCACCGACAGGGTGGTCAGGACATAGGCGCCGAGGCAGAAGCAAAACAGCGAAACGAGCCGTGCCAGCAGGCCCTGGTAATTCACCAGAAAATACAGGCTGAGGCAGATCAGCTGCGATACCGCCAGGGCGGCGATGAAATCAGTGAGCCAGGTCATGGCGAATCAAGATAGTGCAGGACCCGGGGCAATGCAATAAACCCCTGCCCGCGGCACGAAATGGCGAGCGCGGCACGACGATAGGGATGCCGAAGGGGACGCGAGTCCTATAAAAAACGTGGGACTCTTTCAAAAAGCGGGATGGACGCCATTGTTTTCCGGGCAGGGTCGGCTGGATGCCACGGCGCGATGAAACGAGAGGCGTTCGCTGACGGATTGGCGGAACTCAGAAATTCATCAGCCCTGGCTCTCCCCCGGACCCTCGGCTGGGCTGGGATTGCAGAAATCATCAGCGAATTTTCGGAATGTGTAAGACAGTTCCCGGGAAATCTGTTTGAATCCTAGTCCTTAACATTGCAGCCGGTGCCGACCGCGGTCGCGCTGCTCAAAACTATACTGAGATATATTTAGGAGAGTCAACGCCATGATCAAAGTGAGCCTGTCGAGAGGTCTGCATACCCTGTTGCTGACACTGCCGACCCTGCTGTTGCCGCTGCTGGCACAAGCCCAGACCGAGGTGACCTTCCACAAGGACATCGAGCCCATCCTGCAGCGCAGCTGTCAGAACTGCCATCGCCCGGCCGGCGTCGCCCCCATGCCGCTGGTGACTTACGAGCAGGTGGCGCCGTTCGCCGGCCTGATCGAGTACAAGACCCAGATCCGCGACCGCGCCGGCGCCATGCCGCCCTGGTACGTGGAGAAGGACATCGGCATCCAGCAGTTCAAGAATGACCCGTCCCTGAGCGACGCGGAGCTGGCCAAGATCTCCGTCTGGGCACGTAACGGCACGCCCAAGGGCGACCCGGCCGACGCGCCGGAGTCGCTGGTGTTCGATGACAGCACCAAATGGACCGCCGGCGACCCGGACCTGGTCGTTGCCACCGAATCCGTCACTGTCGAAGGCGGCGCCCCCGACTGGTGGGGCGACATTCCGCGCGTACGCATCGACATGGAGGAAGACCGCTATGTGAAATCGGTGGAGATCGTCGAGGTCAACGACGTGCCCACCGAGGGTACCGGCCGCGCCACCGTGGGCGGACGCTTCATCTTCCACCATATGATTTGGTCCACCGCCGAGCTGGACGAGAACGGTAACCGCGTCGAGGACTCGCTCACCGGCTGGCCGGTGCACGAGGTGGGCCGCAACCCCGACATCTTCGACCCGGACGCCGGCCGCCTGCTGAAGGCCGGCTCCTATGTCTACTCGGACTCGGTGCACCTGCACTCCAACGGCATCGATACCACCGGGCACCTGGAGATCGGCTTCCGCTTCCATCCCGAGGGCTACGAGCCGAAATACGAGCGCGCCCTGCTGGGACTCGGCAACGGCGTCGATATCAGTATCGCCGGCAACCAGGACAATCAGGAACTGCATGCCTACACCGTGCTGAACCAGCCCACCAAGATCATCACCTTCGAGCCGCACCTGCACGCCCCGGGCGAGCGCATGTGCCTGGAGGCGATCTGGGGCTACACCGTGGAGACCCTGTCCTGTGTGGGCTACGACCACAACTGGGTGCGCGGTTATCCCTATGCGGAGAACTACGAGCCGCTGCTGCCCGAGGGCGCCATCCTGCACATCGTCGGCTACATGAACAACACCGAGACCAACCCCAATGTGCCCGATCCGCGCAACTGGCAGGGCTCGGGTAACCGCTCGGTGACCAACATGTTCATTGACCTCGGTATCCACGTGGCGCTCACCGAAGAGCAGTTCTTCCAGGAGATGGAAGACCGCCGCCAGACGCTGGGTCTGGGTCCGAATGACCACGTCATCGGCTGCCCGCTGTGTCTCGCGCCGCTCGTTGCCCCGATTGAGGCCGAGGAGTCGGACAGTAATGAACTCGCCGCCTCGGGAGCCGAATAAACCATGAATCAGCTAACAAGGATGACTGCACAGATCGCACGAACAATGGTCCTGGTCCTGGGCGTTGCCTGCCTGGCGCAGCCGGCCCTCGCCAACACTTACCGCAGCGGACAGCATGTCGAGCCCGCCTATGAAGGCTGGCGCCAGAACGAAGACGGCTCCTACAGCTTCATGTTCGGCTACATGAACGAGAACTGGGAGGAGAGCCCAGACGTGCCCGTAGGTGAGAATAACTACTTCTCACCCGGCGAAGCGGACCGTGGGCAACCGACCCACTTCCTGCCCCGCCGCAATCGTTTCACCTTCGAGGTGACGGTGCCTGCGGACTGGGGCGACAAAGAGCTGGTATGGACCCTGAACGTCAACGGCGTGGAGCGCAAGGCCTACGCCAGCCTGCGCCAGGACTACCTGGTGGACAACATGGTCATCGCCTCGGAGACCGGTTCCCTGGGGGCCGGGACCAGCAGCCCGGAATCCCGCGCCAACACGCCGCCGACTGTTACGGTGCAAGGCGATAGCATCCGCACTGTGCGGGTGGGCCAGCCGGTAGACCTCGCCGCGCACGTTGAAGACGACGGCCTGCCCGATGCGGACGAGGCGGAATCCCGCAGCAAGTCCCGGCTGTTGCGGCCACCCTCACGAGTCACCGTGGGCAAGACCAACGGCCTCTATATGTCCTGGAACAAGTACCGGGGCCCGGGCGAGGTCACCTTCGACCCGCCGCAGGTCAAGGTCTGGGAGGACACCCGCACCAGCGCCAACTCCCCCTGGGGCGCGCTGTGGTTGCCGCCGCCGGCGCCCGAGGACGGGCTCTACCAGTCCACAGTCACCTTCAGTGAGCCGGGCGAATACATCCTGTGGGGCCGTGCCGATGACGGTGGCCTGTACCACGACGCCTATGTCACGGTGAACGTGACACGCTAAGCGTGAGAGCCGGCGGGGAGTCCCCGTCGGCTCTTCCTCTTTCTTCCTTCCGGCGCGCGCAGGCCGCAACTACTTCGGATGCATGTTATGAACTTATTCCACGTCAAGCAGTACGGACACCTCGGAGCAGGCACTCAATTTCGCCGCTTCTTCGCGATTGCGGTGGTCATCTGTCTGCCCCTCGACGCCGTCCTGGCCCAACACGCCATGCACGACATGGGTGCCGAGCCGGCCATGACCGTGCACAGTACGCCTGCGGACGATGCCGTGCTGCCGGCTGCACCGCAGTCACTGCAACTGCATTTCCCGGAGACGGTGCGACTGGTGAAACTGGCGGTGCGCGACCCCGGCAGCGGACTCACCGACATCGGCTTTCGCTACGATCCAAAAAGTAGTCAGATGTATACCCAGGCCTTGCCCGTACTCGAGACGGCGGATTATTACACCGTCGAGTGGGCCGTACTCGATGGCAACGAGCAGCTGGTCAAGGGCAACTTCCATTTCGCCTTCGGCCCCGATGCCCGGCCGCCATCGTATTACCTGGCGCAGCGGGAACAGATGCGCCACTTCATGGCGCCGGACTACCGCCTGCTGGACCCGTCGGCACAGTAAAAGATTTCTCTCCTCCCGCCTTTTCAGCGTCCGTTGGCACGGCTATGCTTGGGTCTGCAATCCCCTGCGCGGCAAGTCTGACCCTGCTACTGACGAGCGTTGAAGGAGGAACCCCATGCGGCGTGTCCTGACCACCCTGATCCTGTCCGTTTGCGCCTTCGAGGCCTCGGCACAGGAAGGGGATTTCGATTTCCACTCCGAACTCGCCGAACAGTGGCATGGGGCGGGGGACTACTTCGATTGGGTCTCCACCACGCCGAACAACGACGGCGCCACCGTCCGGGTCCATTACCGCCGCTTCGGTGATCCGGAGGATCCCCGGCTGATACTGTTGCACGGCTACCCCACCTCCAGCTTCGACTTCCGGGAGATGATCGTCCACCTGCAGGACGACTACCATATCGCCACGCTGGACTTCCCCGGCTTCGGTTTCTCCGACAAGCCGACGTCCGATTACAGTTACCTGCTCGAGGACGATGCGCGGCTGGTGGATCACTTCGTGCGGGAGATTGTCCACTTCGACGATTTCGCGCTGATCACCCACGACCGTGGCGTCAGTGTCGGCCTGGCCTTTCTCGGCCACTATCTCGACAATCCCGATCCGGGCTATCGCGTCAACTACCACGTCCTCTCGAACAGCGGCATGTTCCTGCCTCTGGCGAACCTGACCGAGGGGCAGACTGTGTTGCTTGATGAGGAGGCCGGGCGCCGGATGACGGCGGCGCGCCGCGCCGAGCCACGCCTCACCGAGGGGGACCCGGTGGCTGTGGCCTACGCCGATATCCAGGCCTTCAATGACGGCATCGGCGCCCGCCGCCTGGTGGGCCGCTACCTGCTGGAGCGGGTAGACAACGAATACCGCTGGCTGGACAATCTGCCCCGCTCACCGGTGCCGGTGGCCTACATCTGGGGGGCGCTGGACCCGGTCAACCCTCTGCGTATCGCCAATCACGTCTGGGACGCCTATCTCAACGACCGGCCGGTAGAGAGTTCCTTCTGGGTGCTCCCCACCGCCGGTCACTATCCACAGCGCGACCGGCCGGCGGAAATGGCCAAAGTGATCGACCTGGCGCTGAGTGGCGAGGTACCGAGCCTGGAGGACGAGGACGATTTCATGTGGCAATGGAATCGTAGCCGAACGGAGCATGACGCCGTCTTCATCGGTCACTCACACATTGAGGCGATGGACTTCGGCGGTTCGATCCGTTACACGCCGGACGGCTATGTCCCGCAGGATTGATCAGACTGATCGGTACTTTCGTGCTCTCGTACTCTCATTCATCGACGACCTCGAACAGCCAGACAGAGCCGTTGCTAACCGAGGCGCCCGCCGCCGGATTCACGCCCTCGGGCGCGCCGAAATATTTCCTGGCCACCTCGGACATGACGGCGGCCGCCACGGGCCCGTCCGTGATGCGATTCAAGCGCTGGGCGTAGACTCTGTCGTCCACACGAATCAGCACCCGGTTGTCCTCTTCCATGTAGGTCGGCCACTGTTTCCACAGGCGACCTATGGTGGAGCTCATGTAGCCGCTGACGATATAGAGCCGGCCGTCCACGACCGGCACCCAGACAATGCGTGAAGTCGAAGGATTCAGCGTCTGTATCTCGATCTCCTCCCGATCGGCCAGGAACTCCCAGTCCTCGGGCGATTCCGTCAACTCACCGCTGCGGAAGGGGCCGCCGATACTGATAGTGAACCAGGGGAAGAATTCGACGGGCCCATCGCTGAGGCGCATGCCGCCGTAAGCGATGCCGGCCAGCAGAACGACGCAGGCGACTGCGGCGCCGGAGTATTTTAGAATCTTTTTGAGCATTCTCTGAATCTACTTGAACTTCCGCCGACATGCCAACTACATGCTGCGCCGATACTGCCCGCCGACCTCGAAAAACGCCTCGGTAATCTGTCCGAGCGAGCAGTAGCGCACGGCGTACATCAGTTCGGCGAAGACATTCTCATTGGCGATGGCGGCCGCCTTCAGTCGCTCGAGCGCGGGGCCGGACTCGTCTGCATGGCGCTCGTGAAATTCCGCCAGGCGGCGAATCTGGCTCTGCTTCTCCTCCTCGGTGGAGCGCGCCAGCTCGATCTCGACCTCCGGCTCCGGCGTTGCATCGACGAAGGTATTCACGCCGACGATGGGCAGGCTGCCGTCGTGCTTGCCGTGCTCGTAGAGCAGCGATTCGTCCTGAATCTTGCCGCGCTGATAGCCGGTCTCCATGGCGCCCAGTACGCCACCGCGCTCGGACAGGCGCTCGAACTCCTTCAGGACAGCTTCCTCCATCAGGTCGGTTAGCTCCTCGATGATGAAGGAGCCCTGGTTGGCGTTTTCGTTCAGTGCCAGCCCCCATTCCTTGTTAATGATGAGCTGGATGGCCATGGCGCGGCGGACCGATTCCCGCGTGGGTGTGGTGACCGCCTCGTCGTAGGCATTGGTGTGCAGGCTGTTGCAGTTGTCGTAGATGGCGATGAGTGCCTGCAGGGTGGTGCGGATGTCGTTGAAGGCCATCTCCTGGGCGTGCAGCGAACGGCCGGAGGTCTGGATGTGGTACTTCAGCTTCTGGCTGCGTTCGTTGGCGCCATAGCGGAAGCGCATCGCGGTGGCCCAGATGCGCCGCGCCACTCGGCCCAGCACGCTGTATTCCGGGTCCATGCCGTTGGAGAAGAAAAAGGACAGGTTGTGGGCGAAGTCGTCCACCTGCATGCCGCGCGCGAGATAGGCCTCGACGAAGGTGAAGCCGTTGGCCAGGGTAAAGGCGAGCTGGGAGATCGGGTTAGCGCCGGCCTCGGCGATGTGATAACCGGAGATGCTGACCGAATAGAAGTTGCGCACCTGGTGCTGGGTGAAGTACTCCTGGATGTCCCCCATCAGCTTGAGGCTGAATTCGGTGGAGAAGATGCAGGTGTTCTGACCCTGGTCTTCCTTGAGGATGTCCGCCTGCACCGTGCCGCGCACGCTCTGTAACGTACGGTCCTTAATATCGGCGCGTTCGCTGTCGTCCGGCTGGCGGCCCTCTTTCATTGCGAAGCGATCCACTTGCTGATCGATGGCCGCATTGAGAAACATGGCAAGGATCGTGGGGGCCGGCCCGT
>JBBDSI010000242.1:1976-4635 GCA_040905005.1 Pseudohongiellaceae bacterium | reverse complement strand
CGTTCTCGCTGGAGAAGGTGTCGATCTGGGTGATGCCGTCGAGGGTCTTCAGTTCCAGCTCGGCGGGTCGCGCCAGCAGGCGCTCCGCATCCTCGGGCGAGATGCCGTTGTGGATGATGGTGGTGACGATGACCGGCACTTCCACGTCCGGGTTCAGCTCCACGGGGATAATGCGGTAGCAGACGAAGCCGGTAATCATGACCGCGACAAACACGCTGAGCGTGGTGCGTGCCCGGGAAACGGCGGTGTCGATATAGTTTTTCATGACAGTCGGTCTCTAGAGAATCATTGCGGCGACGCGGCGTTTACTGTCAGAGCCTGGCCTGCAGCCCGCCCCTCAGCGACCCGCAGCAGAGCGCTCGGCAAAGCTGAAATCGCTGCGCACGGTCTGCCCGGCGAACACGATCTCCTGGCCCACTGTGATCAGCGTGACGTCACCCTGCAGCCCGGTCACCCAGATGCTCGGATCGATCTGGCCGGTTTCGTCGCCAACGATCTCCACGTTCCTGAAATAGACCTGGTCGTTGGCATCGATCAGCTTGACGCCGATCTCGCCGGCATCGTCCAGCGACAGCGCCGAGGCCGGGATGCGCCAGGCCTGCATCTCTTCTGTCGCGACCAGCATCTCGGTGGTGATGCCGGCGCGAATCGGCGCGTCTGAAGGATCGACGGTGACTTCCATGCGGTAGCTACGCGAGACGGGGTCGGCGGCACTTGCCAGAAAGGTGACGCGGCCGCTGAGGCGTTGTCCGCCCAGCAGTTCGCCCATCACCCGGGCACCTACGTCGACGCGATCGACCTGCTGTTCCGGTACCAGGCCCACCAGCAGCATGGGGTCGTCGTCCAGCACCGAGGCACAGACGTCGCCGATATTGAGCAGGTCGCCCACTTCCACGGTGCGGGTCTCCACTACTCCGGCGAAGGGCGCGACCATGCGGGTTTTCTCCAGCGCCAGTTGCGCGCGGATCACCGCGGTCTCGGCGACTTCCACGGCCGCCTTCAGTTGTGACACGGCGACCTGCGACTGCAGGGCGCGACTCTGCAGGTTCAGTGACGCCTCATATTCCATGACCGCCTGTTCGCGTCGGGCGCTGGCCTCGGCCAGGGCTGCGTCACGGTCATCGACGGCGATCTCGCACAGCACATCACCGGCCTGAACGCGCGTGCCGCGGGGCACGGGGTCACTGACGATGCGGCCCGCCTGCTCGGCGCGCACCTCGACCAGGCGAAAGGCCTGGGTGCGCCCGCGCACGCGCACGCGCTCGACATAGGTCTGGGGCGACACCTGGCGCGCACGCACGGAGACGACGTTGGGGTCTTCCGGCGGATTAGCGCCCTCGGCGACGGCGACGACCTCAGGCGTTGGCGTCTCAGGCTCTTCGGCGGTGCTGCTGCGGTCGCGCGGGATGGCCATCCAGGCGACAACGACGACGAGAATGGCTGCGGCTACCCACTGTTGCTTTTTCAATTCGGCCTCCGTGATCCTTCGCTCCAGGTACCGGCGAGTTGATACACAGCAAATACAGTTGCCCACCCCGGATAGAACAGTTACGTCTATCCCGGTGGATCGGATTCTTGCGCGTAGATGCTCGTCTTTATTGTTAGGGGACCCGCCTGGTCTGGTCAGTGGGGGGTCTGCGCAAAGCTGCCGTCGTGGCGGGCTTTGGTTTCGGCCGGGGTGACGGCTCCCGGGCCGAAGTGTTACGTATTGTAACGTCAGTCAAAGTGAATGCAACGCCTTTATCGCGACAATTAGCATAAAGAGTGACCGTGTTCAGTGCGTTATGGCCGGATAGAGGGCTTTTTGGGGCAAGTATGCTAATTTGGCGCCGTATTCCTAACAGTCAACAGGGAGAGTTCAGGGTGAAAGACTTGCAAGGCCGAGTGGCCATCGTGACAGGCTCCAGCAGCGGGGTAGGCGCGGCAACGGCGCGCCTGCTGGCCAGCCAGGGATGCCATGTGGTGATCAACTACAACGCCAACGCCGATGGCGCCGAGGCGGTGGCGGCGGATTGCCGCAAGGCCGGCGTCGAGACGGAAGTACTCAAGGCCAATGTGGCTAAAGACGAAGACTGCCGGGCGCTGGCCGGGGCCGCGCTGAAACGCTGGCAGCGCATCGACATCCTGGTCAACAATGCCGGCACCACCAAGTTTGTCGATCATGCCGATCTGGACGGCCTCGACGCGGCCGACTTCCAGCGCATCTACGGCGTCAATGTCATCGGCGCCTATCAGATGATGCGCGCGGTCAACGACACCATGCAGCAGCAGCAGGACGACGGCGGCGCCGTCGTCAATGTCGCCTCCACGGCGGCGGTCACCGGCATCGGCTCCAGCGTGGCCTACGCGGCCTCCAAGGGCGCCCTGGTCACCATGACGCTGTCCCTGGCGCGCGCGCTCGGCCCGAAGGTGCGCATGAACGCGGTCTGCCCGGGATTCATCGAGGGCGACTGGCTGCGCGAGGGCCTCGGCGAGGAGAAATACAAGGAGTTGATTGACTTCAACCGCCGCGCCTCGGCGCTCGACGTGGTGGCGACGCCTGAGACGGTGGCGGAGGCCATACTGCACTTCATCAGCGGTCCGCAGATCGTCACCGGCGAGACCCTGCTGGTCGACGGCGGGCGCCATCTCAGCAGTACACCACTGACCCGGCGCTAGT
>JBBDSI010000242.1:0-1876 GCA_040905005.1 Pseudohongiellaceae bacterium | reverse complement strand
ACCGGCCTTTTCTGCAGTTTCCTTTGCAGCGTGCGCCGGTGCATCTTCAACTGCCGCGCGGTGGCGGAGATATTGCCGTCGTTTTCCTGCAGGACCTTCTGGATGTGTTCCCACTCCAGGCGCCGCACCGACATCGGCTCCATGGTCGAGGCGGGTGCCGCCTCGCGGCGTTCCTCTGCCTCGCCCACGAGCAGGGCGGCGAGAATCTCATTGGTGTCGGCAGGCTTGGAGAGATAGTTGTCCGCGCCCAGCTTGATGGCCTCGACGGCGGTGGCGATGCTGGCGTAACCGGTGAGGATGAGGATGCGGATGTCCTCGTTGCGTTGCTTGAGGGGCTTGATCAGGCTCAGTGAGGTGTCTCCACCCAGGTTCAGATCCAGAATGGCGTAGTTGAAGCTGTGTGTGCCGATGATCTGCTGAGCCTGTTCCAGGCTCGCGGCGGAGGTCACCTGGTACTCCCGGCTTTCGAGAGCCCGGGTAACCACTCGCGCGAAGACGTCATCGTCTTCCACCAGGAGCGTGCTGGTCTCATTCTCTTCCATACTCAGGCCTTGTCGGCTTCGGGGAGGGGGATGCGGATGATCGTTTTCGATCCGCCTTCCTTGAGGTTGAACATCTCGATTGTACCACCCAGTCGCTGTACGGCGGCGTTGGCGAGGAAGATACCCAGCCCCATGCTGTCCTTGCGCATGGAAATGAACGGCTCACCCATGTTTTCCATGACCTGTGTCGGAATGCCGGGTCCGTCGTCGCTGATGACGATCTCGAGCTTGTCCGGCCGGCGGCCGGCGGCCCGGAACAGGACCTCCACCCGCTGCTTGGCCGCCTTGATGCCGTTCTCGATGATGTTGATGATCGCATGCTTGATCGACAGGTCCGCGGCGACGAGCGGGTCGCCCTCCGCCTCGGAGGCGAAGTGCACGCTGGCCACGGGATGAATGTTGGTGATGTAGTCCCGTATGTCGTTGACGAAGCGTGACAGCGTGGCGTTTTCCTGGTCGACCGGGTTGTCCTTGTTGTAATAGCGGATCAGTTGCGTCAGCGAATCCTTGCAGCGCGTCACCTGCTGCCGCAGAACGCTGATGTCCTCCTTGATGTCACTCTGCCTGAGCTGGTCGGCATCCAGCTTGTCCAGTTCGGTAAGCACGACGGCCATCGTCGACAGCGGGGTGCCGAGTGCATGGGCGGTGCCGGCGGCCAGGGTGCCGATCGCCACCAGCTGCTCGTTGCGAATCTCGTTCTCACGCGCCTGCGCCAGCGTCGCTTCGCGCACCTTGATGGCCGTGGCCATGCGCGTGATAAAGACGCTGATGAGGATGGCGCTGACCAGGAAGATCACCCACATGCCCACGAGGTGCAACTGGAACACGGTATCCTGGTTCATGGCGCCCATGCCCGTCTCGTGATCGGTCTGCAGGTCGAGCAGCAGGAAGAAGGTGTAGATGAGAATGCTGCTGAGGGCGAAACTGTATACATAGGTCCGCGGCAGCAGAGTCGCCGTGACCGCCAGTAGTACCAATAGATAGGAGATGAGGGGGTTGCTGACACCGCCGGTATTGGATACCAGGATGGCCAGGAAGATGACATCCAGCATCAGATGGCAGAACAACTCGAAATTGCTGATGACCCAGGCCTGCTGCAGGCGGGCATAGCCCAATACCACCGACAGCAGTACCGCCGCGATCAGGGTGAGGATGAATGGCAGCGGCACGTCGAGATCGGAGACGAGCTGGAATATCAGCAGCGCCAGCACTGCGACACCGGTGACGAATGTGCGCAGGAGCAGCAGACGCAGCAGACCCTGTCGCGACGTACTGGCCCGGTCCGTCCGGCCCGGGAGCAGGAGGTCTGCCAGTTGCAGAATGCGAGAGGGCTG
>JBBDSI010000241.1:0-4638 GCA_040905005.1 Pseudohongiellaceae bacterium | reverse complement strand
CCAGTAGGTAAACAGTGAGCCCATGGATGGGCGACCCGGCGTCGCCGTCATGATCAGGTGGTTTCTATTTGAATAGGTGCTAGCACGTTACTTCTGTGTTTCCAAACAGCTCATACGTAAGCCTATGCCGGGCAGGCGCAAGCCAGCCAGACTCAGGGACCGAATCTTCACTGAAATCGGAAAGATGAACGAAGTGAGCGCAGGGATGCGCGACGCGAGGCATAGCCGAGTCGCAAGCCGGCGAATCACCAGGAGAACCGCACTTCTCCGCCCGGAATTCGCCGGCGCGGGGCTGAAAATTCAGGGATGAATTTTCAGCCCCAGTAGGTAAAGAGCAGTCAGAGCACGCCTTGCTGGCTCAGCCATTGCTGCAATTGCGCTGCGGGCAGTGCGCCTGCGACGCGATTCGCCTCTTTGCCGTTCTTGAACAGGATCAGTGTCGGGATGGAACGGATGTTCCAGCGGCTGGCCAGTTGCTGGTTCGCCTCGGTGTCCAGCTTGGCGAAGCGCAGGTTCGGTTCGAAGGTCCGCGCGGCCTGTTCGAAGGTGGGGGCGAAGCCGCGGCAGGGGCCGCACCAGGCTGCCCAACAGTCCACCAGTACCGGGATATCGGTGTGATTCAGGACCGGGGCGGCATTGGCTGCCGTCAGCTCCATGGGCTTGCCGCTGAACAGGGGTTTCCTGCAGTTGCCGCATTTCGGGCCGTCGCCCAGGCGCTCATCGGGGACGCGGTTAGTTTTCAGGCAATGGGGACAGGTAATGCTGGTGGTAGACATGCGCTTTCCGCCGCAGGGGTTCAGTAATCAAGTTCGCTAAGCCGATAGATGGGGACAAGACGGCCGTTACTCAAGCCTGCCGAACCGCCTCTTCCCTCTGGACAGGCACACGGAGGTAATTCGATGGAGAGCGCTCATCGATACCGACATCGGACAGCGGAATCAACGCCGCGCGCCCGCTCGCACGTGTTAACCAGCCGCGGTCAGCGAGGTGACAATCCGCCGGCCAGGAATCCGTTTCCGACTGGTACTCTCGCCAATACTCTGACCACGTAGTTCGCCCTAACCGCCGGCGGCAAGCGCCTGTTTGCGCGCCATGATAAACTCGGTAATCAAACAACTCGTTAAGCAGCCGCGTAATTCTACCAATGGATGCTTGCTAGGCCATGGTTCACTATGAGGGATACTGAACGGAGGACCCAGCGTCCGTCGCGAGAATGGCTGCCAGTTCCTGTCTGAGCGCCGCACTGACCACCGCCCACGGGCTGGTGTCCTCCACCTATCGCGAGGTCCGCAATCCCGGCGATTGCCGGGACTCGCCAGTTATTGGATTATGCGTAACACAGCCATGAAATCACTCGCACTGAAACACGTCGGCTCGCTTTTGCTGCTGAGCCTGATCCCCGCCCTGCTGTCGGCCGCCGAGTTGGGCGAGCGCGCCGTGGAATTCGACGGCTTCGGCACGCTCGGCCTGGTCTGGACTGACCTCGAACAGGCCGACTTCACCGCCAGCAGCCTCAAGCCCGGCAGTGCCGGCTACACGCGTAGCGTCTCCGGGGACGTAGACAGCCTGCTCGGCGGGCAGATGAGCGTGCAGTTCTCCGAGCGGCTGAGCGGCATCGTGCAGGTGATCGCCGAGAAGAATCCCGGCGACGATTACGCGCCCCACGTGGAGTGGCTGAACCTGCAGTACGAGATCAGCCCCGGATTCAGCCTCAGCCTCGGGCGCACCGTCATACCCTCGTTCCTGGTGTCGAACTACCGCAAGGTGGGTATCGCCACCCCCTGGCTGCGGCCGCCGGTGGAGCTCTATGACATGGTGCCCATCACCACGAGCGACGGCATCGGCGCGCGCCTCCAAACCAGTCTCGGGGAAGCCTTCTCAGTCCTGGAGCTGACCTACGGCGTCAACGATTCGGAGGTCGCCTCGGGCACAGACCTGAAGATCCGCGACGGCTGGGGCATCACGGAGACCCTCGAGTTCGGCGCCTGGACGCTGCACGGCTCCATCCATGGCGCAACCATCAACATCAGTTCCTTCACGCCCCTGTTCGACGGCTTCCGCGGGTTCGGTGCCGTCGGTCAGGCGATCGCCGAGACCTACGACCCCAACGGCGAGCAATACTATTATTTCGGGCTGGCGGCCAGCTACGACCCCGGCGACTGGTTCGTCCTCGGCGAACTGGGCCATGCGCAGTCGGACTCGATCCTGAACGAACGCTATGCCGCCTACCTCACCGCGGGTATTCGTGCGGGCTCGCTCACACCCTACCTCACCCTCGCCACCACGTCGGAGGCACAACACGAACCGCCGCTGCTCGATACCGGCGGCCTGCCGCCGGCACTGGCGGCCACGGCCCAGGCACTGAACACCAACCTGCGCGATTCGGCGCGCGACAGGCCCAACCAGACTACGGGTTCACTCGGACTGCGGTGGACGCTAAATAGCCGGGCGGCGCTGGTGTTCGAGTACAGTCACACCGATCTCGGCGCCGACTCCAGCGGCACGCTGATCAACGAGCAGCCTGGTTTTGAACCGGGTGGTTCATTCAATCTGTTCAGCGCCGCCGTGCATTTCCTGTTCCCTTAGAAGCGACCATGATGAATCGACTCATGCTGGTGTTAGCTGGAATCGCCCTTTACCTCGCGGCCAATCGCGGTGCCGCAGAGGTAGTCGTGGTGGTCTCCAGCGAAGCCGATTTGAAAAGTCTGGACAGGAACACGCTCGAGAATATCTATCTCGGCAGGCCTGCGCGACTGCCCGACGGCACGAATGCAGTGCCGCTGGACCTGCCCGAGGGATCCGCACAGCGCATCGAGTTCTACGCCGAGTTGCTGAACAGGAGTGAGGCGCAGATCAAGGCGCACTGGGCCAGATTGATCTTCACCGGCCGTGGCCGGCCCCCGCGTATCCTGGCGAACAGCGAAGCGCTATTGGACTGGCTTCACCGTAACCCCGGCAGCATCGGTTACCTGGATCGTAGCCTGGTGGACGAGCGAGTGCGAGTGGTCTATTCGCCTGCCACGGGCAGCGAAGCGCCCACTTCAGTACGTTCGTTACCCACGACTAGCGGCGCTAGTGAGACCTGACCCGACACCCTAATCGTTTTCGCCGTCATTTCAGGCAGACGATTTATGCTCGGCAGGCAGGTCGGCAAAAAAGACGAATCTGTCACGACCCCCGTCCTTGGCCGCGTACATGGCGATATCCGCCTGCTTCATCAACGTCACATCATCCTCGCCATCCCCGGGGTACAGGGCGATACCGACACTGGAAGTCACCTGACGGGACTCACCGGCCAGCTTGAAGGGCTGCTTCAGGGCTTCCAGTATCTTGGCGGCGACCAATTCGGCATCGGTGCGCGAGTCCAGGTCAGGCATCAGGGCGACGAACTCGTCACCGCCGAAGCGGGCGATGGTGTCGCTCTTGCGAAAACAGTCGGACAGGCGGTCGGCCGTCTTCTTCAGCATCTCATCACCGGCGTCGTGTCCCAGCGTGTCGTTGATGTCCTTGAAGTGATCCAGATCCATGAACAGCACTGCCAACCCGGCACGCCGGCGCCTGGCATTCCTGATGCCCTGCTTGACCAACTGGGTAAACAGAATGCGGTTGGGCAGGCCGGTCAAGGGATCATGCAGCGCCAGGTGTTCCACTTCCGCCGAATGAGCACGTTCGCTCTGGAACGCCAGCCTGCGGGCAGTGTCGAGGCGGTGTGACTGGTAGCCCAGCAACGACAACAGGATCAGCAGGAGGCCGCTCGCCGTACCCGCCGAGGCCAGATAGAAGCGGCGATTGGCACGGAAGTCGGCGAGCAGCTCCTCGACCGACAGTCCCACCACGATCGTCAGCGGATAGTCGAACAACTGATAGGCGGCGACGAAGCGTTCCACGCCGTCCACTGCGTCCGTGCGCAGCGTGGCCACCGGATCTTCGGCGGGCACCGCGGAGAAGTCCAGCGTCACCAGGTTCAGCGCCTCTCCGGTGCTGATGTCATCCCCCTGGCGGACGGCGATGGCCATGCCGGTATCCCTTACCATGGCCAGCAATCCCTCCTCGCCCAGTTGCGTGGATTGGTAGTTGGCGACGAAATAGCTGATATCGGTGACGACGAAGGCGGCCCCGGCGAAGCCACCGTCGGCATTCTCGAGCCGGCGGCCGAAATGCACGACCGGGACTTCCTGGCCGGGCACACTGACCGGGTCGCTGATGGTCAGCACATCGGCGCTGCGCAGAGCGGCGAACTCATCCGTGGCGGCAAACCCCGCGAAGCTGTTGTCCCCGCCATTGCTGAAGACCACATTGCCGACGGCATCGGTCACGCTAACGGTAAACAGCAGGCTGGGAGGCAGGAGTGCGCGTTCCTCCAGCGCCTGGAGATAGTCCTCGCCCGCGCGGGCATGCGCGAACTGGATGGTGCGCAGCGTATCGTCGATATCCCGCAACGCCCGCACCATCAGCGCTTCGTAGGTGCTGGCATGCTGTTGGCTGCTGAGTGTCGCCTCGCGCTCAGCGGCTTCGCCCTCGCTGCGTATCAGGGTCAGGGTCAGGCTCCAGATCGCCGCCAGCAACACGATCGTAATAGCCGGGAAGAGCAGCGCTGGCGTCACCAGGACATGCAGCCAATGATGTTGCGGGGGCGCC
>JBBDSI010000240.1:1256-4662 GCA_040905005.1 Pseudohongiellaceae bacterium | reverse complement strand
TCCCTGCCACGCCGACAAGCTCCTGGCGCAAAAGTGTGATTTTGCTGGTCACTTGTCGGCTTGCGCCTCGCTCCGCTCGCGTCGCACATCCCTGTGCTCACTTCGTGCCATCTTGGCGGCCAGTGCCTGTAGACAATTGTTTCTCTTATCCACTGAGTCGGAGAAATTCAGGATTGGAATACGTCCCATACCCAGGAAAATGAAAGAATTGAGCGCATGGATGCGCGACCCGGCGTCGCCGGCATGGCTATGTGTTTTCTGTCAGATCGGGTCGGACTCGTTGCTTAAGCGTCCTCGAACAGCTCATGCGTAAGGCTATGCCGGGCAGGCCCGGCTGTTGAAATCCCGGGATAGAATTCACCTCATAAACAGAAAAATGAAAGAAGTGAGCCCAGGGATGGGCGACGCGAGCGAAGCGAGGCGCAAGCCCGCCGATCACCAGCAGAACGACGTTTCTGCGCCCGGGATCGGCGGGCGCGGGTCAGAAAATTCAGGGATGAATTTTCTGACCCAGTAGGTAAAAAGGTAAGGAATCAGCCAGCGAGATCCCGCTGTTTTTGTTCCACTTCGCGGATCTTTTGTCGCAGCTTCGCTTCTTCGGCGGGGGAGGCGTTGTCTTCGGTGACCAGGCGCAGGGCGAACTGGAGCTGCTCGCGGGCGCGGCTGTAGTCGCCCACCAGCTGGAAATACTCGGCGCGGGCCTGGTGCACCTTGCCGATGCTGCCGGCCTGGCCCCAGGTCTCCGCGAGTTCATACCACAGGTGGTGATCGTTCGGGCGCTCCCGAGTGTGGCGTTCCATCGTCTCGGCGGCGCGGGTGTACTGCCGCGCTTCCTGCAGGGCATCCACGTAGGCCATGGTGAGGGGGTGGTTGCGGGGGTTGATCTCCAGGTGACGCTGCAGGTAGTCGAGGGCGCGCCCCGGCTCGTTCTGGGCGGTGAAAATCTCGGCCTGGGTAACGACCAGGGCGATGCGGTTCGGGTAGAGATCCAGCAGCGGCGCCAGGGTGTCCGTCGCCTCGGCGTACTGCTCGTTTTCGTAGTAGGCGATAGCCAGCGCATAGCGGTTGGCGTTATGGGTGAAGTCGTTGCTGGCCTGATCCAGCAGGCGCTCGTACTCGACGACCTGCGCCGCCTTGTCGCGGGCGTAGTGGCCGATGACACGGGCGCGCATGAACTGGTATTCGAGGCTGGGCGAGTATTCCCGCTCCGGGTAGCGCCGCGCCCGGCTGCGGCTGTCGCCGATACGCGACTCGGTGAGCGGGTGTGACAGGAGGAACTCCGGCGGGCGCTGGCCGAAGCGATTGGCCGCCTGCAGGCGTTCGAACATGCGCGCCATGCCGTCGGGGTCGAAACCGGCATTGAACATGGTGTCCTGGCCCACGCGATCCGCCTCCGACTCGTTACTGCGACTGAAGCGCAGCTGGTTCTCGACCGCCATGCCCTGGGCGGCGGTGACGGCCGCGGCGCCATGGCCGCCGTCGGAGGTGGCCATGATCAGGACGCTGCCCAGCAGGGTGGCCAGCTGCGGCAGGCGCTGGGCAGCGGCCTCGTCCACGCCGCGGGCGAAATGGCGCTGGCTGACGTGCGCGATCTCGTGCGCCATCACCGAGGCAAACTCCTCCTCGGTGCGGGCATTGATAAACAGGCCGGTATTGACGCCGATGATGCCCCCGGGGGCGGCGAAGGCGTTGATCTCCTCGCTGTCGATGATGACGAAGGACAGACGGTGATCCTGCAGTTCGCTGCGCGAGGCGAGGCGGTAGGTGACGAACTCCAGATAATCGTTGAGCAGCGCGTCGGGGATCGTCGGGGCGCTGCGGCGGACCTGCGCCAGGAACTGCTGGCCCATCCGGTACTCCTCGTCCAGCGAGACGGTGCCGGAGATGCGGTCACCCAGGCTCGGCAGGGGCGTCTGCCCCCATGCGGCGGGCAGGAGCAGTGACAGCGCCAGCGCCGTCAGGGCCGTGAGGCGGGTCAGTCCCTGCATCCTTGATAAGTTCATATTGACACTCATGACTTCGATTAGACCGAGACTATCACAAATAATTCCAGCACTTTAAGTGACTTATGGGCTATTCTGAGTAAGTCAAATAGTCAATCGGGCAGTCGGCTTGATACTATAGACGGATGGAACACCAAGCCGATATAGAACTGGATCTGAGTGGCCTGGCCTGCCCGATGCCGCTGCTCAAGGCCAAGCTGGCGCTGAACACCATGGCGCCGGCCCAGGTCCTGAAAGTCGTGGCCACCGATCCCGGCTCGGAGAAGGATTTTCACCTCTTCGTCGAGCAAAGTAATCACCAGATACTCGATTTCCATAAGAACGACAAGGCCTACGTTTACTGGATCAGGAAAGGCCAGTGATGAACGCTCAATGGTTGACCCTTCGCGGTGGCGTTTCACGCCTGGCGCCGGGCAATGGACTGCCAGTGGAGACAATCCCCTCATGAGAAAACTGCTGCGGGATTTCTTCGACCGCTATTTCCACGACGAAGAATCGATGATCCTGCTGATACTGCTGAGTGTCGGCCTGCTGGTGCTGCTGTTCCTGGGCGAGGCCCTGGCGCCGGTGATCGCCGCGATCATCATCGCCTACCTGCTGCAGGGGCTGGTGAACCTGCTGCTGCGCTATGGCCTGTCCCCGCGTCTGGCCTTCATCGGCGTGTACACGATGTTCATCGGCCTGTTCCTCGTCCTGCTGCTGTACCTGATCCCGCGTGTGGTCAATCAGCTCCGGCGCCTGGTGGACGAGATACCCAACCTGCTCTCGCAGTGGCAGAACGCCCTGATGCTGTTGCCCGAGAACTACCCGACTCTGTTCTCGGAACAACAGGTGAGTGACTTCATCGGCGTCATCCGCGGCGAGCTCGGCACCTACGGGCAGGTCATCCTGCAGTACTCGCTGGCCAGCCTGCCCAGCATCATCGCCTGGCTCATCTTCGTGGTGCTGGTGCCCATCCTGGTGTTTTTCGTCATGAAGGACCGCGACGAACTGGTGCGCTGGGCCGGCAACTTTCTGCCGCGCAATCGCCCCCTGATGAGCCGCATCTGGCGGGAGATGGATCAGCAAATCTCCAACTACGTGCGCGGCAAGGTGGTGGAGATCATCATCGTCGGTGGCGTCGCCTTCTCGTTGTTCGAGATACTGGGCATGAATTACGCGCTGCTGCTGTCGGTAGTGGTGGGCCTGTCGGTCATCGTGCCCTACATCGGCGCCACCGTGGTGACCATTCCCGTGGCGGCCGTAGCCTATGTGCAGTGGGGCATCGGCGGCGAGTTCTACACGGTGGTGATCGCCTATATGATCCTGCAGATCATCGACGGCAATGTGCTGGTCCCGGTGATCTTCTCCGAGGCGGTGAACCTGCACCCGGTGGCGATCATCGCCGCGGTGCTGGTGTTCGG
>JBBDSI010000240.1:0-1156 GCA_040905005.1 Pseudohongiellaceae bacterium | reverse complement strand
GGCAGTCCGCGGCGTCGCTCAGGCCACGTTCAGGCGGCCCGTGGCACTTTGGTTGGTGGGGTGGCGCTGTGGTAAGCTGCGCCGCTTGCGAGGAACTTCATGGCTACACAACTGACAGGCAGCATCGTGGCGCTGGTCACGCCGATGGACGACGAGGGCGGCATCGACCTGCCGGCCTTCAACCGCCTGGTGGACTGGCACATCGATAGCGGCAGCAACGGCATCGTGGTGGTGGGCACCACCGGCGAAGCGGCCACGCTGACTCCCAGGGAACACTGCGACCTGGTGGCGCACTGCGTCGAGCATGCCGCCGGCCGCATCCCGGTGATCGCCGGGACCGGCTCCAACAGCACCGACGAGGCGCTGTTCTTCACCCGCGAGGCGAAGAGACACGGCGCCGACGCGGCCCTGCTGGTGACGCCGTACTACAACAAGCCGCCGCAGGAAGGGCTGTACCGGCACTTCCGGCTCATCGCCGAGGCCGTGGACATCCCGCAGATTCTGTACAATGTGCCCGGCCGCACCGCCTGCGATCTGCAGCTCGAGACGGTCGAGCGCCTGGCGGGCCTGGACAACATCGTCGCCATCAAGGATGCCACCGGCAGTCTCGAGCGTGGCGTCGAACTGATTCAGACCTGCGGTGATCGCCTGGCCGTACTCAGCGGCGAGGACCCCCTGTCGCGGCAACTGATCCTCGCCGGGGGCAAGGGCACGATCTCCGTCACCGCCAACGTGGCGCCCGCGCTCATGGCGAAGATGTGTGCACTGGCGCTGGCCGGCGACGAGGCGGCCGCCGACGCGGTAGATGAGAAACTGGCCGGCCTGCACAGGAATCTGTTTCTGCAGGCCAATCCGATTCCCGTGAAATGGGCCCTCAGGCGCATGGGCAGGATAGGCGGCGGCATTCGTCTGCCGCTGGTGGAACTCGACGAGAAATTCAGGCTCCAAGTGGAGGACGCGCTGCGCCAGGCCGATGTGGAACTGCCGGCGGAGTAAACAGTCAAAGAGCGCAACAGATGCACAAGCAACACATGAGCAGGATCTTCATACTGGCGAGTCTTCTTCTGCCACTCGGGGCGTGTAACTACCTCGGGGGCGAGGAGGGCATGTTCCGTGATCGCGGCGGCGACTACACCGAGGCCCAGGTCCTGCCCGA
>JBBDSI010000239.1:0-4716 GCA_040905005.1 Pseudohongiellaceae bacterium | reverse complement strand
ACATGACCGGACTCGACTCCGAACGAAACAGTGTTCCACGAGCGGCACATCCCGGTGCCGCAGGAAGCACTGATAAGTCGGCGTTTCCTGCCGTTGGGAAAGATTACCGTTCGCGAGGCTCGCGGAATTCCTGAATTACGTCGACGCCGGTGAGACTGGATCCGTTCCCGCCCGCATCCGGCCGCACGACGCTGAACGAGCCGTCAGTCTCCAACACCACCGCTTGCACCTTGTCCAGGGACTCGACCCCGGCCGCGCGTACCGCCGCCCGTACTTCGTCTTCGGTCACCCGCGCCTGCCGCAGGGCCGCTGCCAGGAACTCACCGCGGTGAAGCAGCATCAGCGGCTCCCCCGTCGTCAGCCGCCGCACCCACCGCACCCGGACGCTCAACCAGGTGACGGCGAACTGCAGGGCGATGAGCAGGGCGAAGGCCAGCACCCCTTCGGCCAGGGCGACATCCCTGGACAGCAGGAGGGTCGCCAGGGTTGAGCCCAGGGCGACGGTTACGATCAGGTCGAAGGCGTTCATCTTGGAGAGTGTCCGCTTTCCCGAGACACGCAGGGACACAACGAGCGCAATATAGGCAAGCACCCCGACGATCAGGGTCCGGAGCAGACCGTCCCAGCCACTGAATAGCATTATTGCTCCGTTTCCTGCCTGCCGTCTTCGATATTCTCAGCTACCTGCTCCTCTTCCCCCCGGTTCGTCTCCGGTTCCTCCTGCTCGGACTCTGCCTCGGACTCGAGGCTCAGTTCGATGAAGATGGGAAAGTGATCGGATCCCCAGGCGGGCCCTTTCTCGATGCGGACAATTTTAAAATGATCGGAGTGGAAGACGTGATCGAGCGGCCAACGCAGGAGCCAATTCTTCGCGTTGAAAGTGTTGTACATCCCGCGCCCGATGCGCGGATCGAGCAGGCCGCTGGCTTTCTGAAACAGGCTCGTGGTGTAGGACCACGCAACATCGTTGAAGTCCCCTGCGATGATCGTCGGCCTGTCCCGCTTCTCCGTTTCCCGGCCCACGATCAGCAGTTCCGCATCGCGTGCTGTCGTCGCGGTTGCATACACTGGATTGGGCGGATCGGGGTGAACGAAATGCATGAAGACCCGGTCGCCGGACGGCAACACCACCTGCGTGTGCATCGACGGGATACTGTCCTTGAGAATGAACCTGATCTCTGGATCGACCATCTCCAGGCGACTGTGTACGAGCATGCCGTAGGAGTTGTCGAGCGGGTTCTTGAGCGTGTGTGGATAGTCCACTTCCAGTGTCCTGAGTGCTTCCTCCCACCAGTCGTCTGTCTCCACGGTCAGGATCACGTCCGGATCATACTCGCGCACGATAGCCAGGAAGGCCTCCGACTCGCGGTTGTCAATCAGTACGTTGGCGACGAGCAGGCTGAGGTTGGCGTCGTCCGAGGGGGACTCGGCGGCCAGTACCTGCTTGGGCATCAGCACTGTATACGGAAACATCTTAACCGCCTGGAATCCCACGGCGAGCACCAATAGCCCGAGAACGACGGATTCGTAAACGCGTTTCGTGTCCCAGAAATAGAGATAGAGGACAAGTACCAGGATGCCTGCGATGGTGATCTGCGCCCGGGGAAAATCAAGGACGCGAATCCACCAGTAGTCGAGACGCAATAGCGGCAGCGCCGTAGCAAACACCAGCACCAGTGCCAGAATGACCAGAGCAGTCTTCATGGGCGCTGAAAAGGCTCCCGGGGTGTGTGTGTTTCTATGCGTGACAGGATAAAACTATTCGCCTTGATTACTGACATATATGTGTAGAGCAGAGTCGTCTGCCTGATCTCAGACCGGTGGTGGGTCGCTGTCGCGGGCCAAGTGGCGATGGGCGGCGATCGCGTCGATGAATGCCGAGACGATCCCGGCGGCATCGGCCTCCTCCGCCAGGAGGATACCCGGGTCTTTATTCATCGCGGGATCAATCGCGGACCCGACGCCTGCCGATTCCAGCAACTCTCGTCCGGCGCCCAAGGCGAGAATCGTCTTGCAATGGCGGAACAGGTCTTTAACGAACTCCATCGTTAACCCATTAGCCAGGAGCGCCTGAACCCCTTCACTGCCGGCGGGCAGCACCGCCGCATCGAACAGGAACGCCGGGGCATTCTCCATCGACTTGTTTGCTTCGATTTTCTCGCCGGACTCCGCGACGAACGTGCCCACCCGTGACCCCACGAAATGAACGACCGCACCCGCGTCGGTCAGCGCATCATTAAGGGCGACGAGTGAGGCATGGTGGACACCATCTTCGACCAACACGGCAATCTGCCGTGTGCGGATGCCGCATTCGCCCGGCAGCGCCATCAGCGACAGGGCCGGGGACTCGGTTACCTCCGGGGGCTCCGCATCGGCGATGGCCTTCGGCATTGCATCCGGCACCTCGATGCCCAAACCGGCCGCGACCTCAGCGGCCAGTTCCCGCGACACGTTCACCAGCGAGGACAGCATTCGCTCGCGTATGGCGGGGACGCCGACCTTGCTCAGCTCGAAGCGGAACGCGGCTGCGATATGCGCCTGCTCGACAGCCGTCTGACTGTCATAGAACAACGTGGCCTGCGCATAGTGCTCGGCGAACTTCTGCGGCTTTCCGCGCACTTTGTCGTCGGCAATGGCCTCGGGAAAGGACACGAATCCGCCGCCTCCTGCCTGAAAGGGGCAGCCGCCCGCTAATGAATTCGGCTCGTAGGCGACGCGCCCCCGGTTCAGCGCCTGACGGTGCATGCCATCGCGCTGGTTGTTCTGTACCGGGGCCAGCGGCGAATTGATCGGGATCTCATGGAAATTGGGGCCACCCAGTCGCGTAATCTGGGTATCCGAATAGGAATGGATGCGACCGGCGAGTAGCGGATCGTTGGAGAAGTCGATGCCCGGGACGACGTGCGCCGTGCAGAACGCGACTTGCTCGGTCTCTGCAAAGAAGTTGTCTGGATTGCGATTGAGCACCATGCGTCCGACGGGCGTCAGCGGCACGAGTTCCTCCGGTATTATCTTGGTCGAGTCGAGCACATCGAAGCTGAAGTCCTCGGCCTGTTCCTCGGTGAAGATCTGCAGCCCCAGCTCCCATTCCGGGAATTCGCCCGACTCGATGGCTTCCCACAAGTCGCGCCGATGGAAATCGGGGTCCGCGCCGGAGATCTTCACGGCCTCGTCCCAGAGGAGAGAGTGCGTTCCCTGCAGCGGCTTCCAGTGGAACTTGCAGAATACGGATTCTCCCTTCTCGTTGACCAGGCGAAAGGTATGCACGCCAAAGCCCTGCATCATCCGGTAGCTGCGTGGGATCCCGCGATCCGACATCACCCACATCAGCATGTGCGTGGACTCCGGCATCAGTGAGACGAAGTCCCAGAATGTGTCGTGTGCGGACGCCGCCTGCGGCATGCCGTGATGGGGTTCCGGCTTGACGGCATGGACCAGGTCGGGGAACTTCATCGCGTCCTGAATGAAGAATACCGGTATGTTGTTACCCACCAGGTCCCAGTTGCCTTCGTCGGTATAGAACTTCACCGCGAAGCCACGCGCGTCGCGCGCGGTGTCTTTCGAGCCGCGTTCTCCGGCCACTGTGGAGAAGCGCGCGAACACGGGGGTAATCTTGCCCTTTCTTGCGAATGGCGCCGCACGCGTATATTTGGTCAGCGCGTCGTAGGCTTCGAAGTAGCCATGCGCGCCTGAGCCGCGGGCATGGACGATTCGTTCCGGGATGCGTTCGTGATCGAAATGGGTGATCTTTTCCCGGAGAATAAAGTCTTCGAGTAACGAAGGCCCACGCAGTCCGGCCTTCAACGTGTTCTGATTATCGCCAACGCGAACACCTTGATTGGTCGTCAACGGTCGGTCGCTTGCATCGACTCTGACCCGGTCGAGGGAGGAGATGGTCGCGTTCGTTCCAAGCCGCGCCGCGTCACCGCTTTTCTCACTCCCGGTTCCCTCAGTCGCCGTGCTCGCTGTCAACGCACTCGAGCCCGGCTTTACGGTCACCCCGGGCGGTGGCGCCACGGCGTTATCGTGACCGTGCTCGAGAGCCTTGTTACTGTTGTGGGGCATCGCCGCGACGAAGTCGTCGCTTGCGCTCGCCTGCTCCGCGACGATGTCGTTGGTTCTTAGTACGCCGTCGGCACCCTTCGCGGACTTACCGCCCTTGCCCTGCACGCGCGGTGACCGGGCTGGTTTCTTTTTCCTGGACATGGTTCTACTCCGGGGAGATGGGGATAAGCGACGAATCGTCTTGCCGAGCACCGGCACACCGGTCGATCGCGGTAATTTTGCGGCAATGCAGCGTCACGCCGGACGCACGCCGGCTCCAGGCTGGAGTCATAGCGTTGTCCGCCCGACGCCTGCAAGACAACTTCCGCAGCGGTCGATGGGAATGCCGCTCGCACCGCTAGCCAGAATCGATTATCACGCCGCCGACTAGCGCGCTCTGTGCGTTACCATACGTCGTTGCAAGAAACGTCGCGATTCGTCGCTGGCAAGTCCCGCACGCGCCGTTTTTTGCTCTGCGTGATGGGGCACCGACACGATTATCGCTCCCACTCGGGCTGGTGGTTAGTTAGCCGCCTTGTCGTTCGCGAAGCCCGAAAAGGCTACCAACGGGGCCTCCGGGTGTGCCTTCCCGTCGGTTAGTCACCGCACAGAAGGTTCCGCGCCTGATGTGGATCATTGTTACCGTGACAGAGCTTCGTAGCGAAACCGATC
>JBBDSI010000238.1:0-4716 GCA_040905005.1 Pseudohongiellaceae bacterium | reverse complement strand
CTACTCTCCGGGCCCCTGCATCCAGAAATTTACGCAACAATTGGGTTTAATTCCCTCAAGTACACCTGACCCGAGCTGTTCATTGACTGTCATTACGAGGGCATCTCGGCGACCGCAGTAGGCAGTGAATGGTTCGGATTAACAGACTGGGAAAATAATAATGTCCATATCCTCCAGAAACGGTATTTTCATGCAGACCCGACTCGTGATCCTGTTTACCGGTTTGCTTAGCGGCTGCCAGGTCGCCGACGCCCAGCGTGGCTTTGTCGATTTCTCCCGTACCACCCTGGACGAGGAGATGCGCGGTGGTTACGGAATCGAGGTGGCGGATGTCGACGGCGACGGCCTGACTGACATTATCGCCCTTGCTACCAACCCGGCGCAGTTCGTCTGGTACCGGAATCCGACCTGGCAGAAGTACACCCTCAGCACGGTCGCCCAGCGCAATATCGACGCGGCGCCGCTCGATATAGACGGCGACGGTGACATGGACGTGGTGCTGGCCAGCGAGTTCGCCCTCGGTGAGTCCACCCAGGGCGGCCTGGTCCACTGGCTCGAAAACCCCGGTAATCCGGTGCTGAACCAGGAATGGGAGATGCACTATATCGACGAGATACCTACCTCGCACCGCGTCAAGTGGGGCGATGTCAACGGCGACGGCATGCCTGAATTGATCAATCTGCCGATTATCGGCGTCGGGGCCAGTGCCCCTCTTTACGATGTGGATCTGCAAATGAAGGCCTATGCCATACCACCAGATCTGGATGTAGACGGTTGGCCCGGCCTGGTCCTGGACGAGTCACTGCAGTTGGCGCACGGTCTGGCGCTCCATGATTTCGATGGCAACGGCCAGGACGACATGCTGACCGCCAGTTTCGGTGGCGTCCACCTGTATCGTCTGGCCATGCAGGGCCAGCCGGTGCACAAGCAGCAACTCGGCGCCGGCAAACAGGATGCCGAGCGGCCGCAGATCGGCTCCAGCGAGGTGGACGTGGGCTCTCTGGATGGAGACCGTTTCATCGCCACGGTAGAACCCTGGCACGGCAACCAGGTCGTCGTTTACACCGAACCCGCCGGCGCAAACGGCCTGTGGAACCGGCGTGTGATCGAGACCGGTCTGGCCAACGGTCACGCCCTGCTGGCAGCCGACCTGAACAACGATGGCCTGGACGAGATCATCGCCGGCGGGCGCTCCGAACCCTATCGGCTGGCGATCTATCGCTATCTGCCCGAGTCGGATGACTGGCGCCGCATCGACCTCGATGACGGCAACATCGCCGTATCCGGGTTGGCTATCGCGGATTTTAACGGCGATGGTTTTCTCGATATCGCCGGCATCGGTGCCGGCACGCGAAACGTCGTCTATTACGAAAACTCGGGCCTGTAACCGGGCCCGGTTACAGCCGGATTCACGCCACCTGTCTGGCGTCGTCTCTCGTGAATCGCCCAGGTCGCGCCTTGCACTTCACCTTGTACTGAGTGGCCCACTGACCACAGCCAATGATGCAACCCAGCGTACAAAAGCCGGTGGCGGGTTTCTTCCTGTCACTCGTCGCCGCCATGTTGTGGGGAGTGCTTCCGATCGCGCTGAAAGAGCTGTTGCTGGGCATGGACGCGACCACCATCGTCTGGTATCGCTTTCTCGTCGCCGGCGCGGTGCTGTTCATCTGGTTGCTTCTGAAGCGCAGGCTGCCCGCCTTGCAGCAGACGACAGGTCGTATCAGGCTCCTGCTACTGGTGGCCGCCCTGGGATTGTGTGCAAACTACTTCCTGTTTTCCTTCAGCCTGAATTTCGTCAATGCCGAGACCAGCGAGGCGGTCATCCAGCTCACTACCCTGTTTCTGATTCTGGGCGGTGTCTTCGTCTATCACGAGCCATTCCTGGGTATCCAGAAGCTTGGTACGGGCTTTATCGTGCTTGGATTAATTCTGTTCTTTAACGAGCGGTTGCAATCTTTTGGCGATTTCAACAACCGGGAGACGGTGGGCGTCATCATCGTCGTCTTCGCCGCCATCACCTGGGTCCTCTACGCGCTCCTGCAGAAGCAGATGCTGCGACACTTCTCCTCGGTACAGATCCTGCTCAGCATTTACGCCGTGTCCGTCGTCGTGCTGCTGCCATTCATCGACCCGATTATCCTGCTGCAGCTCAACGGCTGGCACCTGGCGTTATTGGCCTTCTGCTGCCTGAACACGCTGGTAGCCTACGGCTCCTTCGCCGAGGCCATGAATCTCTGGGATGCCTCCAAGGTCAGCGCCACGTTGGCGCTGGCGCCGCTGTTCACCATCGGCTCACTCAAGTTGATCGTTTTTCTGAACCCGGCTTACGCGTTCTCCGACCGGCTGTCAGCCCTGTCCCTGGCCGGCGCGGGCCTGCTGGTGCTGGGCTCGGTACTCACGGCCCTGGTCCCCGTGCTGCAGCAACGATTCCGGGCGAGAGGCGACGGGCAGCCAGTGGTGGCCGAGGAATGAGGGCCTGCACGCCGTAGGCTGACTGCTTACAGATGCGGGAGCCTCGCGGCCCCGCCAGTCGCCGCCTGCCAAACATTATCGCCTCGTGCGAGGCCCCGTTGACTTCAACCGGTAAATGTTAAACACTGATTAGCCTATGGTTTTCTGCGGAATTCCGCTGCGTCGTCAGTCGGAAGCTGTCAGATGAAGCAAAAGAATAACCGCCAAGAGTCTGTTTATGCCCATCGCGCCAGGTAATCCCATGTCAAATCCCCTAGCAAAGAAAGCCCCGATGCACGCACCGCTCGCCCGATTGTTGTTCTCCCTGTCTCTCCTGCTCGTCGGGCTCGGCGCCCGGGCCGAGGTTGTCCGCATCGAGCTCAACGAGCAAGAGACGCTGAGTTCGGACGCGGTTGATTTCCACTACGAGGTGTACCAGGGCGTCATGCACTTCACCCTCGATCCGGACGACCCGGCCAATGCCGCGATCACCGACATCGAGTATGCGCCGGTCAATGCCGCGGGCCAGGTGGAATACGCCGCCGATTTCAAACTGCTGGTGCCCTCTGACGAGATCGCCAACGGCGGTCTGCTGTATAACGTCAACAACCGCGGCGGTTCCACAGTGCCGCCGGAAGACTCCCTGCTGCATCCGCTCTCTCGCCTGGGTTTCACCTATCTGGTTACCGGCTGGATCAACGAGATCACCCCGCGGCCTGGCCGACTGCGCCTGCACGCCCCCGTGGTGAGTGACGAGGATGCAGCCATCACCGGCGAGGTGCGCTACGAGGTCAGCGTGACGGCCCCGGCCAATGACGTGAATATCGCCGGCGGCGGCCACCTGGCCTACCGGCCGGCCGAGTCCGGCCTGGATCAGGCCACGCTCAGCCAGCGCCTCTACCAGGATGACCCGCGTATTCCCGTCCCGCGCGAGGATTTCTCGCTGATGGTCAATGAGATCGAAAACAGCAATCAGGTGGAGATCGTGCTCAATGTCGACGGCGGACTGCAGCCCGGTTACCTCTATGAGCTGATCTACGAGGCGCGCGACCCGGTGCTGGCCGGCGCCGGGCTGGCGGGTATTCGCGACATCGTCTCGCTCATGCGCTACGGTGGCGAAGGCAGCGGCAAACTGGCGCCGTTCGATCTGCCGGCGATCGAACACACGGTAGCCTGGGGCATCTCCCAGAGTGGCCGTTTGCTCCGGCAGTTCGTCTACGACGGTTTCAACGCCGACCTGCAGGGACGCATCGTGTTCGACGGCGTGATCCCGGTGATCGCCGGCGGCGGCTACGGCATGTTCAACAACCGCTTCGCCATGCCCACGCGTACCAACGGACACCATTCCAACTACCTGTACCCGAACGACCTGTTTCCGTTTACCTACGGCGAGAGCACCGATCCCTTCACCGGCCGCACCGACAGCGTTCTCGGCAAGGCGCGCGCGTCCGGCACCGTGCCGAAGATCATGCACATCCAGACCAGTAACGAATACTGGCTGCGCGCCGGATCGCTGCCCCATACCAATCCCGAGGGCACGGCCGATGCCGAGATCCCGGACGAGGTTCGCTTCTACACCATCGGCGGCTCGCAGCACGGATCCGGGGACGGCACCGTGCGTCCCCCCCGAGGTGGCCAGCTGCCCGGCAATCCCAATATGTGGTCGCCGATCTCCGAGTCACTGATCGTGCAGATGTATGACTGGGTCGCCGCGGGCGAGGAGCCGCCACCGTCCCGCTACCCGACGATCGCCGACGGCACACTGGTGCCCGCGCACGTCGACGGCCGCATCAATCGCCGCGCCTGGAACCGGCTGAACGGCGTCAACCACCCGGCCTCCATGTACCAGCCGCGCCATGTCGACTATGGTCCTCGCTGGGAGAGCGAGCGCATCGTCGACCGCCACCCGGACTATTCGGATCACGAATATCAGGCGCTGGTGCCCGCGGTAGACTCCGACAATAATGATCTCCCCGAGAGCACGATACTTCCACCGCTCACGAGTGTGCCACTTGGTACCTTTGTGTCGTGGAATCTGCGCGCGCCGTCCAACGGCGCCGAGGCAGCCCTGGCGCGCCTCTCGGGCGGCTATATACCCTTCCCGGAGAATACCGCCACGGCGGTGCAGTCCCGTGATCCGCGCAGCTCGCGGGCGGGACTCTACACCTCGTCTGATGACTATCTCACCAAGTACGAGCAGGCGACGAACGAACTGATTGCCGAGGGCTATCTGCTGCCGGGATTCAAGGACGACTACATGGAGAT
>JBBDSI010000237.1:0-4842 GCA_040905005.1 Pseudohongiellaceae bacterium | reverse complement strand
TTCGGGGAATGGCGGCACTTCATAGGGCGTGACCGTTACTATCACTCCCAGCGCCGGATGATCGAGGTAGTGGAACTCGGTGCTGCGCATCTCCCGCTGTTGCGCCAGATGGTAGATAGTCGCCGGGAAGTAGCGGCGCATCTGTGCCGCCTCGGGCGTGCCGACCGCCGCGGCGGGCAGCCCAGGCAGCACGGGCAGTTCGGGCAGGCGCCAGTCCTGCTCCGTGTCGGGAGTGACGCTGAATTCACTGAGCCAGAGATCGGCGTCGGCGACGATGCGGTCGCGGCCGTTGTTGTAATGGAAACGCAGGCTGCCCTCCAGTTCATAGTGCTCGTCGTAGCGCTCACCGCCGCTGACGAACAGGGCGGTGGCGGCGTCGCGCATGGGCATGGGCTGGCGCCAGAGCCCGTGGAACAGCAGGCGATAGCGGGGGTTGCGCTCCAGGGCGCTGTTGGTCTGGCGGAAATCACTGTCGGTCATCGGCAGTTGCACGAAGGCATCGCGCGCGAAGTCGATGAAGGCATAGGGTTCCCCCGGCCGGGGCGGGAAGGGGCCAGCGGCCCGGATCGAGTCCAGGCGCTCGGCCACCGGGTCCGGTTCCGGTGTCAGCAGGCTCTCCGGTGCCGACAGGTTCTCCGCCGCCAACGGTTCAACGCCTGCCGGTTCTGTAAACGCGGGGATGAGCAGGCGCGACAGCAGGGTGTCGAGCCGGCGCAGGCGCGGTGGATAATCCAGCGCCAGGCCCGCGGCGGTCCAGACTTCCTCATTGCGATCGGCTGGCACCTCGTTGCTGAACACCGACACCTCGATCTGGAACCAGGTCTCCTGCGCCGCCGCCCAGGGTGTCGTCAGCAGCAGACAGAACACGGGTAGCAGCGCCCACCGGCTGCCGGGGCGCGGTCTTTTGTTTCTGCTGTCAGGCCGTGTGATCAGAGTCTGCTCCAGCTCAGGCCGCCGCCTGTTCCACCAGTTTCATGTCGTCCAGCAGGCGGTCGATGAAGTCGAGGCGGGCGTCGGCCGCCTCGCACCCGTGGCTGAATTGTAATTGATTGGCGCCGCCGAGTTTATAGTGTTGGGGATCATTCTGTATGAGCTGCACGAGCGACATCGGGTCCACCCGGGTGGCGGGTGTGAACTCGATGCGCCCGCTGCTGACGTTGGCGTCGATCTTGCTGATGCCGAAGCGCTGCGCGCGCAGCCGCAGCCGGGTCTGGCGAAACAGCAGCTTCAGGGGCACTGGCAGCAGGCCGAAGCGGTCGATCATCTCCACCTGCAACTCCTTCAGCTCGCTCTCGTCGGCGGCGGAGGCGACGCGCTTGTACATGATCAGGCGTGTGTGCACGTCCGGCAGGTAGTCCTCGGGGATCAGGGCGGGAATGCGCAGGTTGACCTCGATGGCACGGCCGCTACTGAGGTCCGCGCTCGGTGTGCGCCCCTCCTTGATAGCGGTCACCGCCTCTTCCAGCATCTCGGTGTAGAGGCTGAAGCCGATCTTCTGCATGTGGCCGCTCTGTTCATCACCCAGCAGTTCCCCGGCGCCGCGGATCTCCAGGTCATGACTGGCGAGGGTAAAGCCGGCGCCCAGGGTGCTGGCGGCGCGGATCGCCTCGATGCGCTTCTCGGCATCCGGGGTCAGCTTGCTATGGGGCAACAGCAGGTAGGCGTAGGCCTGGTGGTGGGATCGGCCCACCCGGCCGCGGAGCTGGTGTAGCTGCGCCAGGCCGAACTTGTCCGCTCGGTCAATAATGATGGTGTTGGCGCTGGGGATATCGATGCCGGTCTCAATGATGGTGGTGCACACCAGGATGTTGTAACGCTTGTGATAGACATCCGCCATCACCTTCTCGAGGTCGCGCTCGGCCATCTGGCCGTGGGCGATGCCGATCCGTGCCTGGGGGATGATCTGCCGCAGGTGCTCGGCGGTGCGGTCGATGGTCTTGACCTCGTTGTGCAGGTAGAACACCTGGCCGCCGCGCAACAGCTCCCGCGACACCGCCTCCTTGATCAACCCGTCCTGGTGCTCGCGCACGAAGGTCTTCACCGACAGGCGCTTGGCCGGTGGCGTCACTACCAGGGACAGGTCGCGCAGGCCGGATAGTGCCATGTTGAGAGTACGCGGGATGGGCGTGGCGGTGAGATTGAGGATGTCCACATTGGCGCGCAGAGACTTCAGTTTCTCCTTCTGGCGCACGCCGAAGCGGTGTTCCTCGTCCACGATCAGCAGGCCCAGGTTGCTGTAATCGATCTTGCCGTGCAGCAACTTGTGAGTGCCGATGAGGATGTCGATCTTGCCCGCGGCGACTTGCTTCAGCGCCTGTTCCTGCTCCCTGGGGGTCTTGAAGCGGGAGATGACCTCGATGACGAAGGGCCAGTCGGCGAAGCGGTCGCGGAAGGTATCGAAATGCTGTTGCGCCAGCAGGGTAGTGGGCACCAGCATCGCCACCTGCCTGTTGTTCTGCACGGCGACGAAGGCGGCGCGCATGGCCACCTCGGTCTTGCCGAAGCCGACGTCACCACACACCAGCCGGTCCATGGCGCGACCGCTTCGCATATCATCGAGTACGGCGGCGATGGCGGTCTCCTGGTCGGGCGTCTCCTCGAAGGGGAAGCTGGCGGCGAACTTGTCGTATTCTTGCTGGTCGAGGTGGTACTGGTGGCCGACACGGGCCTGGCGGCGGGCATAGATGTCCAGCAACTCGGCGGCCACGTCGCGGATCTTCTCCGCCGCCTTGCGCCTGGTCTTCTGCCAGTGGTCGGTGCCGAGGCTGTTCAGCGGCGCCGTCTCCGGGTCGGTGCCGCTGTAGCGGCTGATCAGATGCAGCGAGGAGACCGGCACGTAGAGCCGCGCCTGGTTGGCGTATTCCAGGGTGAGGAACTCGGTGGTCTGGCCGTCGGTGGTTATGGTCTCCAGGCCCCGGTAGCGCCCGACGCCGTGCTCCACATGCACCACCGCATCGTCGATGTGCAGTTCCGTGAGATTGCGGATCACGTTCTCGGTGCTGGCCTTGGCGCGGTGCCGCCGGCGCCGCTGCGCCACCCGGTTGCCGAAGAGCTGCGCCTCGGTGATCAGCACGATGTCCTGTCCGGGGATCCACATGCCGTGGTCCAGGGGTGCCACGGTGATGGCCAGCGCGCTGTCGCCGGCGAGGAATTCCTGCCAGTGCTCACAGGCCTGCGGCCGCAGCGCGATCTGCTTCAGCACCTCGAGCAGGTTCTCCCGGCGCCCGGCGGACTCGGCACAGAAGAGGATGCGACCAGGCGTGTCCGCGACGAACTCCGCCAGGCGCGTGAAGGGCTTCTGCAGGTGCACGTTGCCGGCCAGGTCGGGCAGGGGGCGGCTGCCGAAGTCATGCGCCCGGTCATGGTCGCGAAACTCGATGCGCCGGTAGCGCTTGAGCGACTGCAGAATGGCGTCGGGGCGCAGGAAGAGGTCCTCCGGCGGCAGCACCGGGCGGTAGCGATCGATCTGGCGGTCCTCGTGGCGGTTGCCGATGTCGCGCCAGAAGCGCTCGCCCGTCGCCAGCAGGTCGCCGCTGCTGGCCACGATGGCGTTATCCGGCAGGAAGTCGAACAGCGAGCTGAGCCGCTCGAAGAACAGCGGCAGGTAGTACTCGAGGCCGGGGGAATTGATGCCTTCGCCCACGTCCTGATACAGCGGGCACTGGCGCAGGTCGATGTCGAAGCGCTCGCGGAAACGGGCGCGGAAATAGTCGATGCCCTGTTTGTCCAACGGATACTCGCGCCCGGGCAACAGGCGAATGGCCGCTACCGTGTCCATTGAGCGTTGCGTCTCCGGATCGAAGGTGCGGATGGAATCGATGTCCTCGTCGAACAGGTCGAGGCGGTAGGGCAGGAGCGAGCCCATGGGGAAGATATCGATGATGGATCCGCGCACGGCGAACTCGCCGTGTTCGTTGACCGAGTCCACCGACTGGTAGTTGGCCAGCAGCAGTTGCGCGCGCAGCTGCTCGATGTTCAGCGGCTGTCCCACGGCAAAGTCCAGGCTGCTGGCGATCACGTAGGTGGCCGGCGGCAGGCGGTGCATCAGGCTCGTCATCGAGACCACCAGGATGCCGCGCTTCAGGCGCGGTAGCTGGAACAGGGCGCGCAGGCGCTCGGAGATGATGTCCTGGTGGGGGGAGAAGTTGTCGTAGGGCAGGGTCTCCCAGTCCGGCAGCCCCAACACCGGCAGCTCATCCTCGCTGCGGGCGAAATAGCGCAGTTCCCTGAGCGCCGTCTCTACCGCCTCGTTGTCCGGTAACACCAGCACCAGCGGTGCCTCCGCGGCATGCGCGGCCTCGATTAGCGCCAGGCTGGCGGCGCTGCCCTCGGCGTTGTGCCAGTAGCGGCTTTCGTGGTCGTGTTGGGGTAGGGGTGGCTTGAACAAATAATGCATGAGGGTGATTAGTGCTGAATTTTAGTGCCTTCGTTGGCGGGCGTGCATTTTAGCATCAGGTTTGGATTACTGCTGAATTCAGTCCATTGACTCGAAACATATTGCTCAAGGCACCCTGCCTGCCAGACTTGTGCGGTGGCGAGGTTTAGGGGTGGTGCTTCTCCGCTCGGTGGGGCCATCCCTGGCCCCGGTCCCGCGCCGTCCTTGGCGCTACTCGCTCCGAATCACCACCCCTAAACCTCGCTTCGCACGACGTGCTGGATTCAAATTCACAATAATCACGAATTATCCTGATTTATAAATGTTGAAAATTTGAATGAGTACTTCTGCTTAATAATGAGGGCATTTCGTTGGGAAATAGGGGAATGTCTCGGAGGTAAGAATTCAGCAATGGGAGGGGGGGGAAGGAGTTGGCTGCGGCGTCAGTGGTCTCGCGGCGGGGGGGG
>JBBDSI010000236.1:0-4855 GCA_040905005.1 Pseudohongiellaceae bacterium | reverse complement strand
TAGTCCCGGTTCAGCACCGTCACCCGGTCCTCGAGGCCGGCCTCCCTGACGCGCGCGCTGGCGTAGTGCCACTGGGCGTCGGAGATCGTGGTGGTCGTCACGCGGCAACCGAAGTGTTGGGCCGCGAAGATCGCCAGTTCGCCCCAGCCGGTGCCGACTTCCAGCAGATGGTCATCCGGCCCCAGCTCGAGCTGTTCGCACAGCCGGGTGAGCTTGTTGATCTGGGCGTCTTCCAGTGTCTCGCCGGGATGGTTGTAGATGGCCGAGGAATACTGCATGCGGCCGTCGAGAAAACTGCGGTAGAGCTCGTTGCCCAGGTCGTAGTGCGCGAGGATGTTCTTCTTCGCCTGATTGCGCGAATTGGCTCTGCTCATCTTTCGCAGCAGGCTCAGCGGCCTGAGCAGCCAGCCGAAGCGCCGGCCCCAGACGTCCATCATCTCCAGGTTGCGGGCGAAGAAGCGGGTGAGCGCGGTGATATCCGGCGTCGTCCACCAGCCGTCCACGTAGGCCTCGCCGGCGCCAGTATCGCCGCCCAGCAGGGCACGCAGGTAACAGCGCGTGTCCAGGATGTCGACCTCCGCGCTCAGTGGATCGTTGCGCTCGCCCACCTCGGCGATGACGCGGCCTCGCTCCCGCAGCAGGAAGTGGCCCTGCGTGGCTCTGCTCAGCACATTGACGAGGAGCGCTCGCAACAGATTGACGTAGCGCGGCGAATCGGCGGCTTCGAGCTCGGCGCCGGAGCTTACGGCTAGTTGTTTCCGGTTCATAAAATTCCTTTTCCGGTTTCAGTCCCGGGTCGGTCAGGGTGGCCGTAGAGCGGCAGTCGCTTCAGCAACAGCTTCAGCGCCTGCCAGTAAATGCCCGCGACGATGTTGAGGGTCTGCACCGGCGTCCTCAGCAATACGCGTGTGAATTCCTTTTGGTTTAAGGGGTAGCGGCGCAGGGTCAGGGTGGCGTCGAACACCTTGCCGGAACGCTCGCCGGAACCCTTGTCGGAGTTCTCACCAGGCTCCTGCCCGCGGCTCTCGATATGCACCACGCAGCCGCGGTGGCGGCTGTCCGGCGGCGTCAGCCGCCAGCGGTATTGCTGATCCATGGGATTGAAGGGCGAGACGTGAAAGGCCTTGGGATGATCCACGGGATCGGCGGCGTCCAGCAGGTAATAGTGGCGCTCGTTCCAGGGCGTGTTGCTCACTTCCGCCAGCAGGTAGCGCCAGTCCCCGTTCTGACGCAGGTAATAGAGCGTCAGCGGGCTGAAGTACAGGCCCAGGTAGCGCAGCTGGCACAGCATGAAGACATCGCCTTCCAGTCGCTCTATGGGTGTCCCCGACAGATCGGCGATCTTGCGTCTTACCGCGGTGTCGATGCCCTGATCGACCGGGCCGATATAGTCGGCCCGCCGGAAGCGCGCCCAGCTCAGCGGGCCGCGGCCAAGCTGCCAGGCCGTGTCCAGCACCGCCGGAATCTCGTCGATCTTCAGCCACATCATGAACAGGGGCAGGGAGAATCCATGACGGCGCGGCGCGAAGCGGCGGTGCCTGACCCGGCCGCGGTAGATGGCGCTTTCCAATTGCGTGCTGTCTGTCATGGGCTCAACCCGAAGCGCGCCGCCACGTCCAGCGCCGAGCGCACGCCGTCCTCGTGGAAGCCGTCGTACCAGTAGGCGCCGCAGTAGTGCAGGCGATCCCGTCCGCAGATTTCACCGCGCCGGGCCTGGGCGGCCATGCTGGCGCGGGAATAGACCGGGTGGGCGTAGCTGAATTCGGCGATGATCTTCTCCCGGGCGATGCGCTCGCGGGCGTTGAGCGTCACCAGCAGCGGCTCGCTGCTCTGCAGGCCCTGCAAGATATTCATGGAGTAAGTCACCACCGGGGGCGAGTCCAGCGCGCTGTCGCCGGCGATGAAGTTCCAGCTCGCCCGGCAACGAGGCGTGCGCGGCAGCAGCCGGGCATCGCTGTGCAGGATGACATCGTTGTCCTGGTATTCCAGCGCGCCCAGAATATCCCGTTCCCTGTCCGTGGGATCGTGCAACAGGGCCAGCGCCTGGTCGCTGTGGCAGGCCAGCACCACCTGGTCAAAGCATTCGGTCAGGCCCCCGTAGCTGATCTCTACCGCCGCGTCGGTTCGGGCCACCGCGGTCACCGGGGTCCGCAGGTGGATCCGGTCGGCGAAGTCGCGTGTCAGTGGTTCGACATAGGCCTGCGAGCCGCCCTCGACGACATACCACTGCGGGCGGTTGCGAACGTCCAGCAGGCCGTGGTGGCGAAAGAACCGGAGGAAGAAGGCCAGGGGAAAATCGCTTGCCTGACGCAGGCTGCAGGACCAGATCGCCGCCACCATGGGCAGCAGATAGTTGTCGCGAAACAGCGCGGAGAGCCCCTGCGATTTGACGAATGCTCCGAGCGTGATGTCGTCGACACCGCCGCTGTCCAGCGCCGACTTGCTGGCCCTGTTGAAACGCAGGATGTCGCGCACCAGGCGGTAGAATCCCGGACGCAGCAGGTTGCGCCGCTGGCCGAACAGCGTGTTCAGGTTGTGCCCGTTGTATTCCAGGTTCAGCGCCGGGTTACGGACGCTGAAGCTCATCTCCGTGGGCCTGATGCCCACCCCTAGGCGCTGCATCAGGCTCAGGAAATGGGGGTAGTTGCGGTCGTTGCAGACGATGAAGCCGGTGTCCACCGCCAGGGTAGTGCCATCCATGCTCACCGGCACGGTGTGGGTATGGCCGCCGATGTAGTCGTTGGCCTCGAAGACGGTCACCCGGTGCTCGCGACTGAGCAGGTGGGCGGTCGTCAGCCCGGCGATGCCGCTGCCGATGATGGCAATGTTCTGGGATTTCATTCGCCCAGCCGCTGCCTGATGCGCTGGATGATCCGGCCCAGCAGGGGCAGGTGCTCGTAGACCATGGCGCCCATGTCGAAGTAGTCCCGGTGATAGTAGATCCTGCCGTTACGGGTCTTCAGGTAGCTGGCGCCCTCGACGCGGATGGTCTCGCCGCGGCGCAGTCGGGGATGGCGCAGGAACATGGTCCAGGAGAGGAAGATATCGGAGCCGTCGGTGAGGGTCTGGTGGAACCTGAAGCGGCAGTCCTTCAGGTTGTCGGACATGCTGTCAAAATAGGCCAGCAGGGCCTGCTTTCCCTGGAGGCCGTGGCTCGGGTCCTCGAAATACACGTCCGGGGTGTAGAGCGTCTCCAGCTCGGCCAGCTTGCCCTTGTCGAAGGTGCGGTAGGCGTGCTTGACCCGCTCCGCCAGGAATTCGGCGCTGGTCAGTCGGCTGGCATTGGTCAATTCCGGGGTCGAGGCCATGTTCCATTAATCTACACAGGGTTTGATTCCCCTGCTTTACGGGTTCTGGTACTGTTTTGGATCACAGATTGTCGCGAGAAAGAGAAGAGCAGTGATCCAGCACCCTCTAAGCAGCGTTTTTAGTGTCTATGGGCAGCATGTCTCTAACAATGGACGGGTTAGGTGTGAACACGCAGGGGCCTGACGAGATTCTGCCCCGTGCGGGCCAGGCCGCGTCTCCCATGACGGGTGAAGAGACGGGTGAAGTGGATGCCGACAGCGACGAGCAGCTCCTGATCGCCGTGGGCAACCGCCAGAACAGGGCGGCGTTCGACAAGCTGTTCCACCGCTTCGCCAGGCGCATCTTCGCCATGGGCATGAAGCTGACGCGCAACGAGCAGCTCGCCAACGACCTGGTGCAGGAGGCCATGCTGACCGTGTGGCGCAAGGCGCCGCTGTATGACCTGGACCGGGGCACGGCGCAGAGCTGGATCTTCACGCTGACGCGTAATCGCTGTTTCGACATGCTGCGTAAAATCAAGCGCCAGCCGGCCACGGTCAGCGCCGACGATATCTGGCCTGTTGAAGGCGAGTACGACGGCGCCCTGGTCCATGAGGAGCAGGCGTCACAGGAAGTCGAGGTCCAACAGATCGAACGCTACTACGCGGAACTGCCCCCGGCCCAGAAGGCGGTCGTGGAGCAGATATACATTCATGACCGCACGCATGAAGAGGCGGCGGCGGCCCTGAACATTCCCCTGGGAACCCTTAAATCCCGGCTCAGGCTCGGCGTCGGCAAACTCAGACAGAAGATTGGTGTTGAACAATGACTGGTCAGACGAATTTTCATCCTCCTCAGGAAATGCTTGAGCACTTCGCCCACGGGACGCTCTCCACCGGGCCGAGTGTCGCGGTCTCCGCCCATGTGGAGCTGTGCACGAGCTGTCGCGAACTCGCCGGCGCGCTGGAGGCCGAGGCCACCCGGTCCTGGCTACAGGACCCGCAAGCGGAGTCGGTGTCCCACAGTCAGTCGGACTCTCAGTCGGGCTTTCAATCGGGCTTTCAGTCAGACTCTCAGTCGGACTTTGCCGCCCTGATCGAGTCGATCGTGGCCACTCCGCAACAGCGGGAGGCGCGGCGCGACGGCAGCGCCGTCAGCGAGATCCACATGCACGAGTGCAGCGTGACGCTGCCGCGGGTGCTGGCGAAGATCGCCTCGGACGGGCTGGTGTGGAAGAAGCTGGCAGGCGGCATCAATCAGGCGGCGGTGTCGCTGGACGACGAGACGCAGTGTGAGTTCATCTACATGAAACCGGGTAGCCAGGTGCCGATCCATCGGCATCAGGGCAACGAGATCACGCTGGTACTTGAAGGCAGCTTCAGCGATGAGCTGGGCGCCTACCGGCCGTCCGACTTCGTGCTGCGCGACCGTTCCCATCATCACCAGCCGGTGAGCGAGGAAGGTTGTCTGTGCTTCGCGGTGCTGGACAGCCCGCTGACCTTTACGCGTGGGCTGGCCCGTCTGCTGAATCCGATCCTGCGCTACCGGTTCAACCGCGCCACGGCCG
>JBBDSI010000235.1:2831-4879 GCA_040905005.1 Pseudohongiellaceae bacterium | reverse complement strand
GTTATCCCCTCACGAATACGCCGCGTAGAGATACTCACCTCAACAAGGAACATGATCAGTCCAATAATAAGAAGAAACATGGCGCCTATGAACTCGGTGGCGATGGTAGCCGAGAGGTCAAGTTCGGTCAGCTCGCCGAGGAACAGGGTCACGATGACCAGACACACCAGCAGGGCGCCGGTGACGAACATGCGGATGGACCAGTTCACCAGCCGGATCCGCTTCCACAGCCCTTCGGTTTCCCGCTGCAGCACGTCGCGCCGATCCTCCTGCCTCTCTACCGCCAGGCGCGCCTCGACTACACGCGCGCGATCCACCACCCTGCCCAGGCGTACCGACAGCACGTTGAGCATGCCGGCGATGCCGGCGAGCAGAAACACCGGCGCGACGGCGAGCTGGATGACTCCGGCGATGGTTTCGATGGCGTCTGCGCCTTCCATGTGCTTCTCGCGACAATTCCCTGGATCAATGCATTGGGAGCACTAGCTTAACGATTGCCCGCCCCGATTGCCATGGGGACGATAGCCGCGCGGGGATCGCGACAGGCTGGCATCGCTATAGATCGCTGTCGATCGCAATAGGCTTTAGACCGTAAGGCTCTAGATCGTGAGCCTCTAGATCGTGAGCCTCTAGGTCGTAATAAAGAGAAGAACGGTGGCGGATCAAGACGCCGGGCCCGCTGCCTCGTTCAGTGCGCCGGCGACCGCCTCCGCGATCTCCACCGCGCCCACCGGCTTCAACAGGATCCGGCAGTTCTCCAGCTCGTTGGCGCCGACCGACTCCTGGTAACCCGTGCAGAGGATGACCGGGATGGTCGGGCGAGTCTGGCGCGCGCGGGTGATCAGGCGCACGCCATCCATCTCGGGCATGGACAGGTCGGAGAAGATGAGGCGGAAGTAGTCCGGGTCTTTCTGGAACCGCCGCAGCGCCTCCACGGAGTTGCTGAAAGCGTGCACCTCGTAGCCCAGGTTTTCCAGGATATGGCGGGTGGTGTCCAGCACCATGATGTCGTCGTCCACCAGCAGGATCGGCTCGTTGTCGCCGCGGGACTTGCGGCTAGTGCGCAGGGGTGGCTCGGACGCCGCTTCCGGGTCGGCCGCCCCCTTGAGATAGAGCGTGACCCGGGTGCCGTGCTCCGGTTGTGAATTCAGGTCGATAAAGCCCTTGTGTGCCTTCATGATCTGGTAGACAAGTGCCAGGCCAAGGCCGCTGCCCTTGCCCGCGGCCTTGGTGGAGAAGAAGGGCTCGAACACGCGGCGAAGATCCTCCGCGCTGATGCCGCTGCCGCTGTCGCTGACCGAGATGGTGACATACTCGCCCGGCGGCAGTTTCTGGTTGAACAGGTGACGCGACCAGTTCACGGTTTCGTTCTGCGCCTGGATGGCGATGACGCCGGCACCGCCCATGGCGTGTTCGGCGTTGACGCAGAGATTGAGCAGTACCTGGTGTAGCTGGGTGCTGTCGAAGTACACCGGCGCCAGCCCGGAGGCGCAATTGAGATCGATGCGGCAATTCAGGGGAAGTGAGCTGCGTATCTGCGCCACGGACTCCTGGAGCTGTGCCGAGGTGTCCAGCAACGCGACGGACTGCGTCGCCGACTGGCGGCTGAACAGGAGAATCTGGCGCACCATGTTGCGGGCGCGCTGACTGGCGGCGAGGACGTTGCCGAGTTGTTTCTTCAGCGCCGTGTCTTCACTGTGGTCTTCCATGGCCAGCTCGGTGTTGGCGACGATGGACATGAGGGTGTTGTTGAAGTCGTGGGCGATGCCGCCGGCCAGGCTGCCCAGGGCATCGAGTTTCTGGGTGCGCTGCAGCTCGGCCTCGGCGACCCGGCGGCGGCGGATGGCCTCCAGCAGCAGGGCGATGAGCAGCATTTGCAGCGCGAAGATCACGACTCCGGCGATGATCCATTGATCGTAGTCGCGCCAGAGATTGGCTGGGTCGTTGACGATGAGGCTGCCGGGCGGCAGCAGGCGGCGATTGATGCCGAAGCGGTCCAGTTGCGCGCCGTTGAACAGGTAGGCCGGCTGCGCGCTCACCGGCTGCGC
>JBBDSI010000235.1:0-2731 GCA_040905005.1 Pseudohongiellaceae bacterium | reverse complement strand
CGGCGAAGATGTGGCCCCAGTCATGGACGAAGGTATTGGCCTCGGGCAGCACCGCCACCACCAGGTCGATGTCCGTGTCGCTGTAGCGCAGGGCCAGGGAGCGGGCGATCAGTTCGCGTTCGTCCGAGGTCGCGCCCACCAGGTTGAGGTATTCCGGCGTGAAATATTGGCTCAAGTCTGCCCCGAGGTGTTCGCGCAGGGCGTTGTTGTAGCTCTGGTTCCAGGTGGCGATGCCGGCGGAGCCGTACAGGATCAGCGCATTGCGCGTCGAATCATCCGCGGCCGTCACGTTACCGCTGAGCAGCCAGGCCAGGCCCGACAAACAAGCGCTTAGTGTGCTGCGCAGAGGCATTGGTCGCATACCTGCATATCACTGTGAAGGGTGGGGTAAAGTCGGGCCTGGCGAGTGATCGAAAGCAGTGTGATGCAACGGCGGCGCCGTCTTCTCCCGTCTTATTTGTTAGGCAGGATGACGGCTTTCTCGCTCAGGCTCGGCCACGGCGCGCCGGATAAAAGTCGGCGTTTCGATCGCGTATTATTCTGCCGTATTTGGCCGGGTTTTCTATCAGTAGATTTGCGTATCTTTGTCGCGGCACGATCCCTCGTGAGAGACGGGATGCCGCATCAGGGCTCGTTACTGTCCAGCACGTCCCAGGTCACCGTATCGGACACGGTAGTGCCACCGGTGAGGGTGAGTGACAGGCCGAACTCATAGTGGCCGGGATCGAGCAGGGACAGCGGCACCCCCGGACAACGCAGGGTATGGCCACCCTCGACCAGCGTTCCCTCCAGCGCACAGGCCGAGAAGTCCGCGCTGACATCGATGCCATTAAGACGGGCGTCAATGGCCTCTACACCAGCCCCGGGCAGGCGCAACACCGCCGACAGGTCCACCGACTGGTTGCGCGCATAGACCCCGCTGGCCGGCGCGATGCGCAGAGGTGCCACCAGTCGGGCGACCGTGCCGCCGATATCGGCCACGTACAATTCGCCGCCCTCATCCTCGCCAAAGCTACTGATCTGGAAGTCGGTGTCGAGCAGCACGGAGAAGGCCCAGTCACCGGCCTCATCCGGCACCGCGCCGAAGATCTCACCGCTACAGAAATCCCCGAACAGATACACTCCCTGCAGGGCATCATTGCGGTTGCCGCGATAGCGATAGCCCCCGGTGATGGAACAGCGCCCGCCGCTGTGGCCGTACTCGAAGGCGGGCAGGGTGAGAGCACCGTCGTCGCAGCCACTGGCAGGATTGAAACACTGACTACCCTCCATCCGCCGCCAGCCGTAGTTGACGCCCGCGGCCGTATTGGCCAGGTGCAGGTTCACTTCCTCGACCGCGTTCTGCCCCACGTCGGCAATAAAGAGATCGCCGGTGACCCGGTCGAAGCTGTAGCGAAAGGGATTACGCAACCCCAGTGCCCAGACCTCGTCGGCGGTGAAGTCATCGGCGGCGAAGGGATTGGAGGGCGGGATGGCATAGGGCGAGCCGCCGTCCACGTCGATGCGCAGCATCTTGCCCAGCAGCGACATCGGATCCTGGGCATTGTTCTCGGGATCGCCAGCACTGCCACCGTCGCCGAGCCCGATATAGAGATAACCGTCGGGTCCGAAGGCCAGGTGGCCGCCGTTGTGATTGGGAAACGGCTGCTCGACGGTGAGGATAACCTCCTCCGCCCCGTCCAGCGCCACCTCGCCGCCAGCAGCGACACGGAAGCGCGAGACCACGGTGGCGCCGCCGTTGCCGGTGTAATTGACGAAAAACTCGCCATTGGCGGCGAAGTCAGGATGAAAGGCGATGCCCAGCAACCCCCGCTCGCCACAGCACAGCACCCGGTCCGACAGGTCTAGAAACGGCGCCGCCCGCAGCGCCCCGTCGTCAAACACCCGCACCCGCCCAGGCTGCTCCACAATAAACAGCCGCCCGGACCCGTCCCCGGCATGGGCGATGGCCGTGGGCCGCTCCAGGCCCGAGACCAGCGGCACCGCGGTCACCAGGCGGTCCTGGGCCGGGAGTAGGGGGCAGGCCAGGAGCAGTAACAGGGCGAGAGTCAGGCGCATCGGCGTCTCCAAGACTATCGTATCAGCATAGTTCAACAGAGCCGGAGGCACATGTAAATTGCGTCACAAAGTGGGAAGGCGATTACGGCGGCCAAATGTCCGTATTCACCTGCCAGCGCAGGCGGTCGCGGGCAACGATTGGCTTGTTATGGCCGTCATTCGTAGTGAGTCCATAGCCGAAGCACTTTTACGGCACGCTCTTCAGCCAGGACCTGGTAAACCAGTCGGTGCTGGATATTTATTCGACGCGAGTACGCCCCTGACAAATCGCCGATCAACTTCTCATAGGGAGGTGGGTTGGCAAACGGATCCTTCCTGAGACTTTCCATGAGTTCCTGCGCCCTGGGCTTGAGCCCGGAGGACGCCAGCTTCCTCGCGTCCTTCTGGGCTTGCCTGGTGAAGTAGAGCGCCCACATCACCAATCCAGCGATTGGTCAGTATCACCTAACTCCGTCTCCAGACCCTCACGAATAGAGTCACGCATGCCTGGTATAGACAACAGATGAAGGGTTTCACTAATGGCATTCCAGTCTTCTTCGGCCAGTAATACCGCGTTACCGCGCTTGCCGGTAATAACGATAGGCTTGTGCGTCTGGTTGGTCTCGTCGATCAGGGCATAAAGCTTCGACCGTGCTTCGGTGGCATTTAATGTGGACATGGCAAACCTCCATTT
>JBBDSI010000234.1:0-4947 GCA_040905005.1 Pseudohongiellaceae bacterium | reverse complement strand
AAAAATTTGAAACGATCAATTTTTTCGGGCTCTATACCTGGCTTGTTGTTATCGTTATATGCCTGTCTTTTTATTTTCTGAAGCCCGAACTCTTCGAGCCACAACGCATCCGCGAGTTTTTTAATACCAACCTGATTCCGGGACTTGGCATCTATTTTGTTATTTCGACGCTGCGGGGTTTCACCCTGATCCCTTCAACACCCATCGTGCTGGCCGGGGTGTTGGTGTTTCCTCCCCTGCCGTTATTTCTGGTCAATCAGCTTGCCGTTTATACATCCTCCAGCATCGTCTATTACATGGCGCGCTACCTCCGTTTCGATCATTATTTCCACGAGCATTACGCTAAGCAGGTAAAAACTTTGACCGCTTTGCTGCACAAAAAGGAAATGCCGGTTATTGCCGCCTGGGGTTTTTTTCCATTCGTACCCAGTGACCTGATCGTCTATGTCTGTAGCGTGCTGCGGATCAATGTGGTTAAAACCCTGATCGGGATCTCCATTGGCGAAGGGGTGATCTGCGCGATTTATATTTTCGGTGGTGCTTACAGTCTGAAAGCCATGTTTGATTATATCGCCGCATAATTATTCAGTCCTGAATTGCCCCGATCAGCCAAATAACCCCAGCGGCGACCGCCATGGCCAGGCCTTCCCAACCACCGGGTAGGTCGTGGAACACCACAGCAGCCAGAAACCCGATCAGGCAGATGGTATTGGGAATTCCGATGTCTTGGCGTGAGGCACCTGCCTGTATATGGGAGCTCGTGGATTATGCCTCATAGTCGTTTCACCGGATAAGTAATTGAATTCGGGTCTGTACGAACGCCACAGCCAGGCAGACACTTCACGATTTTCGTCAACGTTTTGTGCGATAGCGTACAGAAATATTCCATCCCTGGTGTTATCAGGGTCAGATGAGATGAGGGTTGCTGCTATTTAGACCTATTCCAGGTAATTATTCTAATAAGATTTTTCAGGAGAATGTCATGCCTTTCAAAGCACGGGATACCCCTCTGCTAGAGCAACTGCCACCCAGGGTGCTCTCGCAAATACTGAAGCATTGCGATCTGGTAGAACTGAATTTTAACGAGATCATCGCAGAGAAGGATAAGCCCTATAAAAAAGTCTATTTCCCGCAGACAGCTTTCATTTCCTTAATGCAACCCGTTGCCGCGCATCCGGCCATTGAGATTGGGTTGATCGGAAAGGAGGGCATGCTTGGCGCAAGCCTGATGCTGGGCATAATGGAATCACCTTTTCGTGCTGTTGTGCAAGGGCCGGGCACTGCCTATTCCATGCCGGTTCGGGACTTTCAGTGGGCAATAAATAAACACTCTTCGTTACTAAAAGTACTCTATCGTTACCAGTATGTACAAATAATTCAAACAACCAGGGTCATAGCCTGCACACAATTCCACTCGGTGGAAGCGAGATTAGCCAGCTGGCTATTGCTGATCCACGATCATGTCCACACCGATCTGATTCAACATACTCATGACCAACTCGCAGACATGCTGGGCGTGCTGCGTAGCGCAGTAACTATTGCTGCGGGCGATCTGCAACGGCGGAAACTGATCAATTATGCCCGTGGAAAAATAAATATCCTGGACCGTATAGGTCTGAAGGATATGTCTTGTGGGTGCTATACGACTTCGAGATATGACTACGCCAAGCAATTTTCCTAAACTTTATTGATGCGTTCGTATCATACCCATCAGTCAGTCATTTAGGGCATAAACAAACGTTTCTTGAGCGATGGGGCTCAACGACCTGGCAGCTTTTGACGATCGCGGGACTTAAGAGCGTTCTATTGGTAGATCGCCGAACGCGAAGCGGCGTGCACCTGCAGCGAATAGAAGATGTCGTCGTTCTGGATCATGCCGATGAAGACGATGTTCTCTACCGGATCGATCCAGAACCAGGAGCCGGCGATACCCCACCACCAGTAGCTGCCGCGGGAGGCACCCTGCCAGGCGTCGGGATTGTCGACGATGGCGAAGTCCAGGCCGAAGACGTTGCCCGGGTAGAGCTGGCCGATGTTGGGCACGGCTTGTGGGAGCTGGTTCGTGCGCATCAGCTCGACAGCCTCTTCGGACAGGATGCGCCTGCCCTCGTGGGTGCCGCCGCTGGCCAGCATCTGTGCAAACTTCATGTAGTCGCCGGCGGTGGACGTCAGGCCGCCGCCACCGGAGATAAATTTCGGCGGCAGCAGGAAGCTGCCGTTGTCGCTGCGACGCAGCGGGCCGGCGTCGGTGGGCGCGTACTGGCCGGCCAGGCGTTCGGCCTTGTCCGGGTGCACATAGAAGGCGGTGTCCACCATGCCGAGCGGCTCGAACAGACGGGTTTGCAGGAACTCATCGAAGGGCATGCCCGACAGGCGCTCCACCATGTAGCCCTGGACGTCCACCGAGATGCTGTAGACCCACTGGGTGCCGGGCTGATAGCCCAGCGGAATGTTGGCCAGGGCCGGGATGGACTCTGCCAGCGTGTAGTTGGGCAGGTTATTGATGCCGGCCGCCGCGTAGGCCTGGGCCACCGGGCCCTGGGACAGCGGCGGGGTATAGAGCAGACCACCGGTGTGGCTCATCAGCTCGCGCACGGTCATGGGGTGATCTGCCGCCTCGGTGACCCAGTTGCCGTCTTCGTCCTGGCTGACGAACACCTGCATGTCGGCCAATTCCGGCAGGTGTTGCTCCACCGGGTCGTCCAGGTCGAATCGGCCCTCGTCGTACAGCATCATCATGGCGACGCCCGCGATGGGCTTGGTCATGGAGAAGATGCGAAATATCGTATCCGTGGCCATGGGAATCTTTTCTTCCACGTTCTGATAACCCAGGGCCTCCTGCAGCAGGACCTTCCCGTCCTGGGCCACCATGACGACGGCGCCGGACAGGCGGCTCTCCTCGATGCGGGCCTCAAGGTCTGCGGTGACGGCCTCGAGCCGATGTTGTTCAATGTCGGCCCAGCCGAGGCTGCCTAGCAGCAGGGCGGCACCGGCGAACAGCGTGGTAATCAGTCTCTTTATTGCTGCATGGTGTGACATGGGGACCCCCTCGATCATGCGGTCTTGTTGCCGCGAGGGATTATTAGAGCACCATCGGCGCGCGGGTGAAAGCGCAGGCAGAGGCGTTGATCCGCGTTGGAAGATGTTCTGCCCCAGGCGGGATTTAGTGTATCCCGCCGCTGATATTGTAACGTTCAGCGGGCTGTGAGCGCCTGCTTCTGGGCGTCGGCGGCGTCGAGGAAGGGCCCGTCCACGCACAGGCGGCGGCCGTCCGGGGCGTCGCAGGCGCCGCAGATGCCGACGCCGCACTTGGTCAGATAATCGATGGCGTTGAAGATGCGCTCCGGCGGGCAGTACTGGCGCTGCAGCTTCTCCGCCGCGTGCACCATGGCCGCCGGGCCGCAATTGTAGAACACCAGCGACCCCAGCTCTTCTGTGGACAGCTCCTGCAGGCGCGCCTCCAGCATGGCGGTGACCAGGCCGTGATAGCCGCGGCTGCCGTCGTCGGTGGCGATGTGCAGGCGGCTCACTGCGGCGCACTCGTCCATGAAATACAGGCGCTCGGCGGAGCGCGCGCCCATGAAGATCTCGGCGTTGTGGCCGTCCTTACCCTCGCAGTTACCATAGTCGCGGGCGATCTGGTACACCGCCGCCAGGCCGGTGCCGCCGGCCACGGCCATGACGCGGCTGCCCTGCGGCGGACGCACGGCCTTGCCGTGCGGACCGCGCACATAGGCCTCCACGCCGGGCTCGAGTTCCAGGCAGGCGCCGGTGAACTGACCGAGGTTGATCACCACCAGGGAGAAGGGATCATCGGTCAGCGCCGAGAAGGGTTTCTCGCCCAGGCCCGGAATCCACAGGAAGATGAACTGACCGGCCTCGACCGCCACCTTCTCGGCGAAACGCAGGATGCAGATGTCGTCGGTGAGGCGTCGGTTCTCCACCAGCGTCACCCGCCGGAAGGACATGTCGACATCGTAGCGCACCAGCGCCTCCGCCTGTTCGCCGCCGTCCGTTAGGTCGGCGGCGAGGGCGTGGAAGTAGGCGGCGATCTCGGCGGTGTCCATGCCGATCAGCGCCGAGCCGATGCCGATGATGCCGGCGCCGGCCTGTTGAAAGCGGCGTACTTCCTCCGCGCTGCTGATGCCGCCGCAGGCGATGATGGGCACATCCACGGCCTCACGAATCTCCTCGACGCAGGCCAGCGCCCGCGCCAGGATGCCCTTGCCAGACACGCCGCCGACCTCGTTGGCCAGCACCGGGTGGCCGTGGGCGGTGATGCGCTCAGGGCCGGTGGTATTGATGGCGCACAGGGCATCGGCACCGCCGGCGACGGCGGCCGCGGCGATCTCGCTGATGCGCTCGACGTTCGGCGTCAGCTTGGGAATGACGGGGATGTCCACCGCCGCCTTCACCGCGGCGGTGATCTCCTCGACCAGCGCCGGGTCCTGGCCCATGGCCATGCCGTAGCCCTTGGCGTGGGGGCAGGACAGGTTCAGCTCCAGCCCGTCGCCATAGGGCGCCAGCTTCTTCGCCACCTCGACGTATTCGGCGACGCTGCCGCCGAAGATGGAGATCAGCAGGAAGCGGTCGGCGGGAATCGTCAGGCCGGCGAGCAGCTCGGCGGCGCGGTCGGCGCCGGGATTGGTCAGGCCGACGGCGTTGGTGAAGTGCTGCGGCTCATACTGGGTCAGGATGGGCTCGCGATAGCCCAGCCGCGGCGCCGGCCCGATACTCTTGGTGGTCAGCACGCCCACCTCCGGCATGGTGTCGAACACCCGCTGGATGATGTTGGCGGAGCAGGTGACGATGCCGGAAGGAATCGTGAAGGGACCGGAGAGGGTCTTGCCCAGGAAGTCGGTTTTCAACGGAACGGGAGACTCTTGCGCTGTGGGTTTTCGGTGGCGCGTAGTATACCGGTTTGGGGGCGTCGCATCTAACTGAGGG
>JBBDSI010000233.1:3619-28934 GCA_040905005.1 Pseudohongiellaceae bacterium | reverse complement strand
CCCTATGTCAGGCAATACGTTCGGTACATTGTTCACCGTCACCAGTTTCGGTGAGAGTCACGGCCCCGCGCTGGGCTGTGTCGTGGACGGCTGTCCGCCCGGCATGGAGCTGAGCGAAGAGGACATGCAGCGCGACCTGAACCGGCGCAAGCCCGGGCAGTCCCGCTTCACGACGCAGCGCCGCGAAGACGATCGTGTACGCATCCTGTCCGGAGTGTTCGAGGGCAGGACCACGGGTACGCCCATCGGCCTGTTGATCGACAATACCGACCAGCGCTCGAAGGACTACAGTAAGATCAGGGACCAGTTTCGCCCGGCCCATGCCGATTACACCTATCTCAGGAAATACGGCATCCGCGATTACCGCGGCGGTGGGCGGGCCTCGGCCCGGGAGACCGCGATGCGCGTCGCCGCCGGTGCCATCGCCAAGAAATACCTGCGCTGCAGTGCCGGCATCGAGATTCGCGGCTGGCTGAGTCAGCTCGGCCCCATCAGCGTCGAGCGCATCGAACTCGACGAGATCGAGCGTAACCCGTTCTTCTGTCCGGACCCGGACAAGGTGCCGGAGATGGAGCGCTACATGGCGGCGCTGGCGAAGGAGGGTAACTCCATCGGCGCGCGCATCTCCGTGCAGGCCAGCGGCGTGCCGGTCGGGTTGGGCGAGCCGATCTTCGACCGCCTCGACGCCGATCTGGCCAAGGCCCTGATGAGCATCAATGCCGTCAAGGGCGTGGAGATCGGCGCCGGCTTTGCCGCCGTGACACAGAAGGGCACCGAGCACCGCGACGAGATCACACCGGACGGATTTCTCAGCAACAATGCCGGGGGCATCCTGGGAGGCATTTCCAGTGGCCAGGACATCGTCGCGCACCTGGCTCTGAAGCCCACCTCCAGCGTCCGCATTCCGGGTCGCTCCATCGACGTCGAAGGCGCCGCCACGGAGGTGGTCACCACCGGGCGGCACGACCCCTGTGTCGGGATTCGCGCCACGCCCATCGCCGAGGCCATGCTGGCGCTGGTACTGATGGACCATCTGCTGCGGGATCGGGCGCAGAACGCCGACGTTTCCCGTTAAGCCTGAAAGATGGGAAGTTTAGTTAATTAATACATAGTATTAAGATGTTTTTTTGTGAAGTTAAATTAAGTTGGTGAATGTTATGACCGGGAAGACTCTTTACGACAAGATCTGGGATGCGCATCTGGTAACGCAGCGGCCTGACGGCACGGCGCTGATTTACATCGATCGCCACCTGATCCACGAGGTGACCTCGCCGCAGGCCTTCGAGGGCCTGCGCCTGGCCGGGCGCAAGCCCTGGCGTGCCAGCGCCAACTTCGCCACCCCGGACCACAACATCCCCACCACGGCGGACGAGCGCAGTCGCGGCCTGGAGGGCATCAAGGACCCGGTGTCCCGCATCCAGGTCCGCACCCTCGATGATAACTGCAGGGAATTCAATATCTTCGAGCTGCCCATGACGGATGTCCGCCAGGGCATCGTACACGTGGTCGGGCCGGAGCAGGGCGCCACCCTGCCGGGCATGACCATCGTCTGCGGCGACTCCCACACCTCCACCCATGGCGCCCTGGGTGCGCTGGCCCACGGCATCGGCACCTCCGAGGTGGAGCACGTGCTGGCCACCCAGACCCTGGTGCAGCAGAAGGCGAAGAACATGCTGGTGCAGGTGGACGGCAAGCTGCCCCCGGGCGTCACCGCCAAGGACATCGTGCTGTCGGTCATCGGGCGCATCGGCACCGCCGGCGGCACCGGCTATACCATCGAGTTCGCCGGCGAGGCCATCCGTGCCCTCAGCGTCGAGGGCCGCATGACGGTATGCAACATGGCCATCGAGGCCGGGGCCCGCGCCGGCCTCATCGCCGTCGACCAGACCACGCTGGACTATATCAAGGGCCGGCCCTTCGCTCCCGCCGGCAGCCTCTGGGAAGAAGCCTGCGACGCCTGGCGCGCACTGGTGAGTGACGACGACGCGGTCTTCGATAGGGTGGTGGAGCTGGACGCGGCGCAGATCGAGCCCCAGGTCACCTGGGGTACGTCACCGGAGATGGTGGCCCCGGTGAGCGGCCGCATCCCGGACCCTGCGACGGAAGCCGACGAGACGCGCCGCGGCAACATCGTCGAGGCCCTGAAATACATGGGCCTCACCGGCGGCACCGCGATCCGCGACATCAGGCTGGACTGCATCTTTATTGGTTCCTGTACCAACTCGCGCATCGAGGACCTGCGCGAGGCGGCAAAGGTGGTCGCAGGCAAGAAGGTGGCACCCACGGTGGAAGTGGCCATGGTGGTGCCAGGCTCCGGGCTGGTGAAAAAGCAGGCCGAGGCCGAGGGGCTGGACCGCATATTCATCGCGGCGGGCCTCGAGTGGCGCGAGCCAGGCTGCTCCATGTGCCTGGCCATGAACGCGGATCAACTGGGCGACGGCAAGCACTGCGCCTCCACCTCGAACCGCAACTTCGAGGGCCGCCAGGGCCGTGGCGGGCGCACCCATCTGGTGAGCCCGGCCATGGCGGCAGCCGCGGCGATCGCCGGCCACTTCGTCGATGTCAGGGAATTGAACTGAGGAAAATGAGGAGCGAATCATGAAGCAATTCAATGTCGTAAAGGGACGCGTGTTGCCCCTGAACCGGGCCAACGTGGATACCGACTTCATCATCCCGAAGCAGTTCCTCAAGTCCATCAAGCGCACCGGCTTCGGCGTCAACCTGTTCGATGAGCACCGCTACCTCGACCAGGGCGAACCCGATGCCGACAACAGCCAGCGCCCGCTGAACCCGGACTTCGTCCTCAACCAGCCGCGCTATCAGGGCGCCAGCATCCTGCTGGCACGGGATAATTTCGGTTGCGGCTCCTCCCGGGAGCATGCGCCCTGGGCCCTGGACGACTACGGCTTCCGCGTGCTGATCGCCCCGAGCTTTGCCGACATCTTCTACAATAATTGCTTTAAGAATGGAATATTACCCATTGTTTTAGATAAGGAAATAGTCTCCCAGCTTTTCTCGGATGTGTTCGCGAGCGAGGGCTATGAGCTGGAAGTCGATCTGCCGCGCCAGGTCATCATCAAGCCCGACGGCGCCGAGATTCCCTTCACGCTGGATGCCTTTCGCAAGGACTGTCTGCTGCAGGGGCTCGACGATATCGGACTCACCCTCGAGGACGCGGACGCCATTCGCCAGTTCGAAGACGGCTGGCGCCGACGCTCGCCCTGGTACTTCATCGAGCCAAAGGCTTCGTGATAACTTTAAATAAAGTTATTAGCTGATTGAAATAAAAAGCTAATACCCCTGATTAATAGATAGAATAGATAGCTAATAGATAGCTAATAGATAGCTAATAGAGAGTTAAAAGAGAGTACAAATGAGCAGCTATGACGTTGCGGTGGTCGGTGCCACCGGTGCAGTAGGAGAGGCCATGCTAAACATTCTGGCCGAGCGCGATTTCCCGGTAGGCAAGCTCTACCCGCTGGCCAGCGAACGCTCCGCCGGCAGCACCGTGATGTTCAAGGGCAGGCCTGTCAAAGTCGGTGATCTCGCCAGGTTCGACTTCAGCCAGGCACAGATCGGGCTGTTCTCAGCCGGGGGCAGTGTCTCCGCCGAATACGCCCCAAAAGCCGCGGCGGCCGGTTGCGTGGTGATCGACAACACCTCCCATTTTCGCTACGAGCCCGATATCCCGCTGGTGGTGCCCGAGGTGAATCCGGAGCGCATCGCCGATTACAAAAACCGCAATATCATCGCCAATCCCAACTGCTCCACTATCCAGATGCTGGTGGCGCTCAAGCCCATTCGCGATGCCGCGGGCATCAAGCGCCTGTGCATCGCCACCTACCAGGCGGTCTCCGGCACCGGCAAGGCGGCCATCGAGGAACTGGCGCGACAGACGGCGGAGCTGCTCAACGGCAAGGCGACCAGCAGCAAGGTCTATCCGCACCAGATCGCCTTCAATGCCTTGCCCCAGATCGACACGTTCATGGACAACGGCTACACCAAGGAAGAGATGAAGATGAGCTGGGAGACCCGCAAGATCTTCGGCGACGACAGCATCGAGGTCAGCGCCACCTGCGTGCGCATCCCGGTGTTCTACGGGCATTCCGAGGCGGTACAGGTGGAGACTCGCGATCCGATCAGCGCCGACGCAGTGCGCAAGTTGCTGCGCAAGGCGCCCGGCGTGACGGTCATCGACCAGCACAAGGATGGCGGCTATCCCACGGCCGTTCATGATTCTGCGGGCCAGGACGCAGTTTTCGTGGGGCGAATCCGTCAGGATATTTCATTGGCCAATGGTATAAATCTGTGGATCGTGGCCGATAATGTGCGCAAAGGTGCCGCCCTCAACTCCGTTCAGATCGCTGAAGAGTTGATAAAAAGCTACTTGTAATGAATACTTGCAAGCCCTAGTGAAGAAACAGGCTTAAGGTCCTTAAATCTGGCTGGCGCCACGCGACAGTATTCACTAACCCGATAGCTTGTGGTGGGGGGGCAACGCTGCCCAGGGCAACAGCATCAACCCTGGCGGAGTCGAGCCGGGGCGCAATGGTTTCAAGAAGAATTCCGGGCGCACAGACGCCGGGTGTGACGCAGGCAGCAGGCACGTGGTGGGCACGTGGTAAAGAATACCAAGCGGTGGGGAAGAAAAGGGATAATGCTACGTAAATCCGTCGTCATTCTGGCCATGCTTTTGAGCAGTATGGCGACCCAGGTTTTTGCCCTTGGTCTCGGCAACATTACGGTCGAATCGGCGCTGAACCAGCCGCTGTCCGTGCGTATCGAGATCGTGCAGCTGGGCGCTGTCCGGCTCGATGACCTCAACATCCAGATGGCGTCGCCGGACGATTTCGAACGCTTCAACATCGACCGGGCCAGCTTCCTCTCCAACATCCGCTTTCGCATCGAATCCACGGCGTCGGGCAACTTCGTCGTGCTCACCAGCAATCAGGTCGTGCGCGAGCCCTACCTGACTTTCGTGCTCGACACCCGCTGGCCCAGCGGTCGCCTGCTCAGCGAACACACGGTACTGCTTGATCTGCCGGTGTTCGCTGACGGGCAGCAGGGCGCGCCGGGTGTCCGTCAGCCCATCAGCCCGGTGCTGCAACCCCCCGCGGACAATCAGCAGGACGCCGCGCCCTTTGCCGACGAACCGGCCCCTTCCCAGCCTGCGAACGTCGCGCTCCCGCAGCCGGCGGCCCCTGAGCCGACCCCCGAGGCCATGCCGGAAGACGCCGTGGCGGAGGAAGACCAGCAAGCCGTGGCGGAGGAAGAGCAGTTGGACGAGCCGGTCGCAGCGCCGGCCGATCCCGAACCGACAGTCGCGGTTGCAGATCCCGCACCACAGGCTGACGCCGTGGCAGCCGCCGAGCCTGCCGGGCAGGCGGGCCTCGATGCGTCGCAGCCACCCGAGCCCGAGACAGAGACGGTCACCGCCGAGGCCAATGACACCCTGACCAATATTGCCCTGCGCGTGCGCCCCGACAATTCCGTGTCCCTGCAGCAGACCATGCTGGCCCTGCAGCGACTGAATCCCGACGCCTTCATCGGTGACAATATCAATCGTCTGCGCAGTGGCGCCGTGCTGCGTGTTCCCTCCCTGGAGGCCATCCAGGATGTGGCGCCGCGCGAGGCCATCGACGAAATCGGCCGGCAGAATCAGGAATTCGCAGACCTGCAGCCGCTCGCGGCGCCGGCCAATGCGCAGCCGGCTGCCGGTGACGATCCCCAGGCCGAGTTGAGTGTCGTCAGCGGCGACGGTGTCGAAGACGGCGTGCAGGCGCCGGGAGAAGGCGAGTTGGCCGAACTCGATGCCCGCATAGCCGAATTGGAGAACCAACTGGCAGTACAGCAGGAAGAGGCTGACAGGGCGCGCCTGGAGCGTGAAGAGATCGAGAGCAGGCTGGCGCAACTCGATGAACAGATCGCCGCCGCCCAGGAAATCATTCGCCTGCAGGATCTGCAACTGGCACAGCTGCAGGAATCCATCGCCCAGGCCGCCGCCGAGGCGGAGGCCAGCGCCGCGCAGCAGGCCGTCATGGCCGCCGCCGAGGCGGAGATGGAGCAGCAACTAGCGGCCCGCTCCCAGGGTCCGTTGGACGACCTGACGCGCATCCTTTCCGGCAACACCCTGTTCATGGTCCTCGGCGTGATCCTCATTATCCTCATGCTCGTGGTCTTGCTGCTGCGCCGTAATCGCGCGCAACTGGCCGGAGCCGGGGCTGATCTGGACGAACTCGATGAGCTGGCCGAGCAGGAGTTCGAGGCGCCAGAGACCGACGCCGGGGAAGAGGAAGACTGGGAAGAGCAGGCCAGCGATGAGCGGGCCAGGGGAGAACAGAGCACCGACGAGCACAGCGAAGACGATCTGCGGGACATGCACGGCGAGGAGATGGATGCCGAACTGGACGATATTCTCGCGGTGACCGGAGACGAAGACCGCGATGAGCGCCCGGACAGCGCTGAAGGCGATGACATCTATGCGCAGGCGGACCGGCTGATCGCCGGAGACGAGCTGGCCGCAGCCGCCAGTCTCTTGCGCGGCGAACTGGAGGCGGAGCCGGAGGATCACAAGATTCGCCTGAAGCTGATGGAAGTGTTCGCTCATCAGGGCGATACCAGGGCCTTCGATGCCCACGCTGATATCATCGCCGATGACAAGAGTCCGGTTCTCGACCGCGAAGTCGCGCGCCTGCGTGAACGCTTCGCCCTGAACAAGGGCGCCCCCGCACCCACCAAGCCTGCGGCAGCAGCCGGGGCGACTGCCACCGGGGAGGAAGAAGACTCTTCGTTCCTGGATGACCTGGGCATCGACCTCGATGATTTCGACGACTATGACCTGGACGAGGGCAAGGACGAGAGCAAGGACGAAGGCAGCGCTGAAGCGCAAGTCGCGCCCGAACCGGAGCCGGAACCAGCCACAAGTAAGAGTACCGATCTCGAATTCGCCGACGAGGACATGGATCTGACCTTTGACCTGGGGGGTGACAGCGACGCGGACCCGGCCGAGGCCGAGGCAGAGACAGAGGCAGAGCCGAGCGAGGCCGACGACGAGCTGTCCTTCGACCTCGATGAGCAGCCGGAAGAGCCGGCCGATGAGGCTGCCAGTGCATCGGCAGCCGGCATCTCTTTAGCGACGGAAGACGAGGATTCCTCCTCAGCCACGGCGCTGGAGACCGAAGACGAAGACACGACTAAAGCGGCGGGCGAGGACACGACCGGCGACAGCCAGGGCGACGCGGAGCTCGCGGCGCTGGATCTCGACGAGCCGGGGGACGCGGCGACGCTGAGCAGCGGCGACAGCAAAGCGGCGGATGAACTCGACATCGAAGCATTCGACTTCGATTCCGACACGGACGCGGCGCCGGCGCCAGCCGCCGAGCAGGACGAGGAAGAACTGGACCTGGAAACCTTTGAGTTCGATGCCGAGGACGTCAGGCCGGAGCCGCCCGCCGACGCGCAGGACGAGCCGGCCGCCACTGAAGACGGCGGAAACGCCGTCGACTTCGATTTCGACAAGGATGAAATCAAGGCCGAGCCCGAGCCGGAAGCAGCCGCTGCTGATCTGGAAACCTTCGACTTCGATCTCGACGACACGGTTGTGGAGAAGCCCGACAGCGCTCCGGCAAACGAGGCGGATGAGAAAGACAGCAACGCCGGCGCGGCTGCGACAGAGACGGACTCCGCGGAGATGGAGACTGCCGGGGACGACGACGAGGGCTTCGATTTCGACCTCGATGAGTTCGATGCCGATGCCGATGACGATGAAAAGGCTAAAGACAAGGAAAGCACAGCCACAACAGACGAGGAAGACGCTGACTACTTCGATCTGGATGCGGCCGTGGCAGCGGACGCCGCGGGCAAGAACGAAGATGTGAAGATCGACTTCGACGAAGACGCTGGCGCTGCGGCCGACGACAGCGACGACGAAGACGACGAACTGGAAGATCTGGAGTTCCTGGCTGATGACGACGATGGCGACATCGATGTCGAAGAGGTGGAGCTGTTGTCGGACGATGACGAGGCGGCCACCAAGCTGGAACTGGCCTACGCCTATCAGAAGATGGGGGACAAGGAAGGCGCCCGGGAAATCCTCGAGGAAGTCATCGAAGAGGGCAACGAGAAGCAGGTCGGCGAAGCGAAGAAACTGCTCGACTCTCTCGACTCTCTCGACAAGGATGACTGAGCACCGCTTCGGCCCACAGACGTGAGCCGTGAGCACGCCGCAACAACTGCTGCCTCGGGCGCACGCATTGCCCTGGCCGTCGAATACGACGGCACCGCCTTCTCCGGCTGGCAGAAACAATCCTCCCCCAAACTTCCCACGGTGCAGGGCGCGCTGGAAAGCGCGCTTAGCCAGGTGGCCGACGCCCCTGTCGCTACGGTCTGCGCCGGACGCACCGACGCGGGCGTGCACGCCGGGTGCCAGGTCGTGCATTTTGATACGCCGGTGGACCGGGGCCTCAGGGCCTGGACCCGGGGGGTCAACAGCCTGCTTCCGGCGGCCGTCAGAGTGCTGTGGGCACAACCCGTTGCCACGGACTTCCATGCCCGCTTTTCCGCCCAGGCCCGGCGCTATCAGTATCTGCTCTATAGCCGCGGGACGGCGTCGGCCCTGCTGGCGGGCAGGGTCACCCATTGGCCACATGCCCTCGACGTGCAGGCCATGAATGCAGCCGCCAGGGCCCTGGTGGGCGAACAGGATTTCTCGGTATTTCGCGCCGCCGGCTGCCAGTCGAAATCGTCGACTCGCAACGTGCACCACGCCGGCTTCAACCGCCAGGGGCCGTTCCTGATCTTCGATATCCAGGCCAATGCCTTCCTGCAGCACATGGTGCGTAATATCGTCGGCTCACTACTCCGGGTGGGCGCGGGAGACGCGGCCCCGGGCTGGATCGGCGAGCTGCTCGCCGCGGGCGACCGGCGCCTCGCCGCCGCGACGGCGCCGCCGGAGGGTCTCTATCTGGTGGGTGTGAGCTATCCCGACAACTTCACCCTGCCGGCAACCCTGCAGCCACCGCCTTTCCTGGCCAGTCTAGTCACGCAAGATTCATGAAAAGCTTTTTGGTCTCTGGTTTTAACTTGCAAGTCACTGTTCCTCTAAACTTTTTGCTCGCAGTTTTTGCGTGGTGCGGTGCCAGGCAGCGGTGGTGGCAGAAGCTGTGCTCACCACGGTCCGCGCCGCTCCGCGGTTCCCTCTCTCCGAAAAGCAGCCCCTTCCTCCGCTCCGCTACGTCAGGGTCTGTTTTCTACGTTCGGCGCTGGCCCTTGATTGTGGTGAGCACAGCTTCTGCCACCACCGCTGCCGCATCGCGCGAAGAATCGGCAGGTTGGGGAAATGACTTCCCATTGTCTTAAAACGCTATTACCGCTCAGACTCCTATGTCTGGACGCTCAGGCTTTGCTAAAATAGCGATTTGCAACGCTTCAGACCCCGCCTTGTCGACACTCTGGATCAAAATCTGTGGGATAACCCGCCCGGAAGATGCGCGCGCCGCGGCGCAAGCGGGGGCCGATGCCCTCGGCGTCGTCTTCCATGCCCCGAGCCGGCGCGCGGTGGATGCGGCGCGCCTGGCGGAAATCATGGCGGATGTGCCGGAGTCGGTGCAGCGGGTGGCGTTGTTCGTCGACCCACCGCGGGAACTGGTGGAGCGGGTCTGTGCCACCGGCTGCATCGACTGGCTGCAGTTTCACGGTGACGAGGATGCCGCGTTCTGTGCGTCTTTTCGGCGACCCTACCTGAAGGCGCTGTCGATGCGGCAAGGAATCGATGTCGAGCGCCTGGCAGGCGAGCACGAGGCGGCCGAACTGCTGCTGCTGGATGCCTTTGATGAAAAGGCGCCGGGTGGCACAGGCAAGACCTTCGACTGGTCCCGGACCCGAAGCCTGCCCGACTCGATACGCGGAAAACTGGTCCTCGCCGGCGGGCTGACGCCGGCCAATGTCGCCGCTGCGGTGGCGGAGGTTGATCCATTCGGCGTCGATGTCAGTACCGGTGTAGAGCGCAGTCCGGGTATCAAGGACGCCGACAAGATCAGGATGTTCATAAAAGGAGCCAGAAATGGCTAATGCAGAGTTCGAAAAGATTGGCTTCTCAGGACCCGATGCGCGTGGGCACTTCGGCCCCTACGGCGGCATCTTCGTGGGCGAGACCCTGATCGCCGCGGTCGAAGAGCTGGCGGAGATGTATGCCGGGCTGTCGCAGGATCCGTCTTTCTGGGAAGAATTTCACTACGACCTGAAGCACTATGTGGGACGTCCGTCGCCCCTGTATCTCGCCGAGAGGCTCACCGCGAGTGCCGGTGGTGCCCGCATCTACCTCAAGCGCGAAGACCTCAATCACACCGGCGCTCACAAGGTGAACAACACCATCGGTCAGGCACTGCTGGCCAGGCGTATGGGCAAGACGCGGCTGATCGCGGAGACCGGGGCAGGGCAGCACGGTGTCGCCAGCGCCACGGTCGCCGCCCGCCTGGGGTTGGAGTGTCATGTCTACATGGGCGCCGAGGACATCGTGCGCCAGGCGCCGAATGTCTATCGCATGAAGCTGCTGGGGGCGAACGTGGTGGCGGTGGAGTCCGGCTCGCGCACCCTGAAGGACGCGATGAACGAGGCGCTGCGCGACTGGGCGACCAATGTCGACAATACCTATTACATCATCGGCACGGTGGCCGGGCCGCACCCGTATCCGCAACTGGTGCGCGACTTTCAGTGCGTCATCGGCCGCGAGGCCCGCGAGCAGGCGCTGGAGATGACCGGGCGTCTACCGGATGCGCTCGTGGCCTGTGTCGGTGGGGGCTCCAATGCCATCGGCCTGTTCCATCCCTTTCTGGCGGATGCGGATGTGGCCATGTATGGCGTCGAAGCCGGCGGTCACGGTCTCGAGACTGGCGAGCACGCGGCGCCGCTGAGTGCCGGTAAGCCCGGGGTGCTGCACGGCAACCGGACCTACCTGATGACCGACGCCGGTGGCCAGATCATGGCGACCCATTCGGTGTCCGCCGGCCTGGATTATCCGGGCGTCGGGCCGGAGCATGCATGGCTCAAGGACCTGGGGCGCATCAACTACGTGTCGGCCACCGACAGCGAGGCCCTGGCGGCCTTTCATCAGCTGACGCGGACGGAGGGCATCATCCCCGCGCTGGAGAGCAGCCATGCCGTGGCCTATGCTCTGAAGCTGGCGGCCACCATGACGCCCGAGCAGAACATCGTGGTCAATCTGTCCGGACGCGGCGACAAGGACATCGAAACGGTCGCCCGCCTCGAGGGCATCAATCTGCAGGACCGCCCATGAAGCGATTGACTGACACCTGCAGCCGGGCGCGCGCGGCCGGCCGCAAACTGCTGATACCCTACATCGTCGCCGGTGACCCCAACCTGACGGCGAGTCTCGCCCTCATGCACGCACTGGTGCAGCAGGGTGCCGACATCATCGAGCTGGGCATTCCCTTCAGCGATCCGTCCTCCGACGGGCCGGTGATCCAGAAGGGCGTGGAGCGGGCGCTCAAGGCGGGCACCAGCCTGACCCGCGTGCTCCAGCTGGTGGCGGATTTCCGGCGCGACGATACGGCCACGCCAGTGGTGCTGATGGGCTATCTCAATCCCATCGAGAGCATGGGTTATGCGGCCTTCGCCGACAGGGCGGCCACGGCCGGTGTGGACGGCGTGCTGACCGTGGACATGCCGCCGGCGGAATCCAGCGAACTGCACGGCCTGCTGCGTGCGGCCGGCCTGGATACCATCTTCCTGGTGGCGCCCACCACGCGCCCGCAGCGGGTACGGGATATCATCGAGCACAGCAGTGGTTATCTGTATTACGTGTCGCTGAAGGGTGTTACCGGCGCCGCCCTGACCGAGCCCGAGACCATCGCCGCGCGGATCACCGAGCTGCGTGCCGACACCGACCTGCCGATCGTCATCGGCTTCGGCATCAAGGATGCCGACAGTGCTGCCGCCATGGGCCGCTGCGCCGACGGCGTGGTGATCGGCAGCGCCCTGGTAGAGGGCATCGGCAGCCTGGCTGCCGATGCTACACCCGCTTCCGCGACGCTCACGAGGGTGACCGCGGTGATCGGACTCGCCAGGCAGGCCCTGGATGAACTAGAATAGTTATCTCGTTGAAAAGTAAAGGATCTTGAGGATTTACCGTGAGCTGGATCGACAAGTTACTGCCCTCCATCAGCACCTCCAACAGTGGCGACAAGCGCGGCGCCGTGCCGGAAGGGTTATGGAAGAAATGCCCGCGCTGTGACGCGATGCTGTACCAGAAGTCCCTGGAGGAGAATCACGAGGTCTGTCCCAAGTGCGATTACCACTTGCGCATCTCCGCGCGCCGCCGCCTGGAACTGTTCCTTGACAGTGAGGAACAGGAGGAACTGAACGCTGACCTGGAACCGGTGGACATCCTCAAGTTCAAGGATCTCAAGCGTTACCGCGATCGCCTCAACAATGCCCAGAAGACCACCGGCGAGAAAGACGCGCTGGTGGTGGTGAAGGGCAAGGTCAACGGCGTGCCGGTGGTGGTGGCGGCCTTCGAGTTCGGCTTCATCGGTGGCTCCATGGGCGCTGTGGTCGGTGAGAAGTTCACCCAGGCGGTGAACACCTGCATCGCCGAGGGCCTGCCCCTGGTGTGTTTCTCCACCAGCGGCGGCGCCCGCATGCAGGAGGCGCTTATCGCCCTGATGCAGATGGCCAAGACTTCGGCCGCCCTGGAGCGGCTCAAGGAGCATGCGCTACCCTATATCTCCGTGCTGGTGGATCCGGTCTACGGAGGCGTGTCCGCCAGCCTGGCCATGCTCGGCGACATCAACATCGCCGAACCCAATGCCCTGGTGGGTTTCACCGGTCCTGACGTGATTCGCCAGACCGTGCGGGTAAAGCTGCCGGAAGGCTTTCAGCGCAGCGAGTTCCTGCTCGAACACGGCGCCATCGACATGATCGTGCACCGGCGTGACCTGCGCGAGCGCATCGCCTCGCTACTGAACAAGCTGACTCATTTCCGCCATACCGATAACGTCACGACCGATGCCGTCGCGACCGATCCCATCGCTACCAATACCGCCGATACCGATACCGCCGCTACCAATAACGTCGCTACCGATAACGTCGCTACCGATAACGTCGCTACCGATAACGTCGCTACCGATAACGTCGATACCGATACTGTCGCCTGATGATCACCTCGCCAGACGCTGCTGACTCGCTGGCGGACTGGCTTGACTACATCGACCAGGTTCACCCGCTGAAGATCGAACTGGGCCTGGACCGGGTTCGTGCCGTCATGACGCGCATGCAACTGCTGCCAGTGGCGCCGCTGGTGGTGACCGTCGCCGGGACCAACGGCAAGGGCTCCTGTGTCGCCGGTATCGATCTCGGGCTGCGCCGGCATGGCCTGCACACCGGCGTTTACACCTCACCCCACATCGAACACTTCAATGAACGCATTCACCTGGGCGAGCAGGAGGCCAGCGACGGCGACATCTGCGCGGCCCTGGCGGCGGTGGAACGGGCGCGGGGCGAGACGTCGCTCAGCTACTTCGAGTTTGCCACCCTGGCGGCCTTCAAGCTGTTTCACGACGCCCGCCTGGACGCGGTGGTGCTGGAGGTGGGGCTCGGCGGGCGCCTGGATGCGGTGAACCTGCTCGATGCGGATGTTGCCGTGATCGCCAGCATCAGCATCGATCATACGGCATGGCTGGGGGCCGACCGCGAGAGCATCGGCTTCGAAAAGGCAGGCATCGCCAGACCCGGCCGGCCGCTGGTGTACGGTGATCGCGATATCCCGGCCTCGATCGAGCGCCATGCCGCCGCGCTGGGCACACCGCTGTACCGGCTTGGCCGCGAATATGATATCCGCGCCGAGGCCGACAACGTGCGCTGGCGGGGGCTGGATGCACAGGGACAGCCGCTGGACGCGGGCCCATTCACGCCGGGTGAGCAGATCCCGGACAACCTGGCGACGATCCTGCAGGCACTGACACTGCTGGACGTGCCGCCGGACCCGGGGCTGCTGGCCGCACTGGCGTCCCTGTGCCTGCCCGGCCGCTTCGAATGGCGCCGGGTCGCCGGTTGTCGCGCCCGAATTCTCTTCGATGTGGCGCACAATCCCGGCGGCATGCGCCTGCTGGGAGAACGTCTGGCCGCCCGGCAGACCACGGCCGCCGCGGGCTCGCGGCTCATTGCAGTTCTTGCCATCATGGCAGATAAGGAGTTAGAGAGCATGACCGCAGCGTTACAATCACAGGTGGACATCTGGTATATTGCGCAGGTCGATGAACCGCGCTGTATGCCTGCTCAAGAAGTGACACAGCGGCTCCGGCGGCAGGGGGGCAGGGCCCCGGTCAGGCAATATGACAGCGTCGCCGAGGCATTCAGGGAAGCCTGTGCCCAGTCCGGGGCGGGAGACCTGATCGTGGTCACCGGCTCCTTCCACACTGTCAGCGCCGTCCGCCACCTGACTGAGGCGCCCGCTGCCGGCAACAGCGCGGCCCAGTCATGAGCCGCCGCGTCGCCGCATGCACGAACACAGGACTTCGCTGAAGTGAAACAGGGCACCAGACAACGCATTGTTGGGTCAGTGGTACTGCTATCGCTCGCGCTCATCTTCCTGCCCATCATTTTCGACGGCGACGGCAGTTATCAAACGCCCGTTTCCAGCCGTATTCCCGATGCGCCGGCAGTCCCGGTCATGCCTGAGCCGAGAGTGACACGACCGGAGATCCTCGCCGACAGCGACGCCATCCTGGTGGAGGAGGCCGCAGCGCCTGCCGTGAACGATAACGCGAACGGCAGCGCAGATACGGTGCCGGCTAATGGCTTAGAATCGACGAACGAGGAGGACCCGGCCGGCACCGGCATTGCCGTGGTCGAGTCCGCGCCCGACTTCATCAGTCCGGCGCCGCAACTGGACGAGACCGGGCTGCCCCAGGGCTGGAGTGTGCGCCTGGGTGCCTTCTCCGACAGCGACAATGCCAGCACGCTGGTCGCGCGCCTGCAGGAGGCGGGCTACAAGGCCTATTCACGAATGCGCGACAGCAGCCAGGGACGCCTGACCGTGGTGTATGTGGGGCCCTGGCTGGACCGGGGACAGGCGGGTGACTATCTCGCCAGGCTGCAGGAAGAGTTCCAACTGGCCGGCATCGTGGAGCGCTACGAGATTGAACAGCTCTGACGCCTGGACGCAACAAGCCGGATGAATACGATCGATGCGGCCATTCTGGCCGTCACCGCCATCTCGGCCCTGTTTGGGCTCTGGCGCGGACTGGTCAAGGAAGTACTGTCATTGCTGACCTGGGTGGCGGCACTGCTGGTCGCGCGAATTTACAGCGCTCCTCTGGCGGGGGCGATGGCCAACTTCATCGAGAGCGAGGGCGTACGCTACGTCACCGCGTTTGCGATTATTTTCATTGTTGTCATGATGGCAGGCACGGCGCTGAACCATCTGATGGCAAAGGTATTGACTGTCAGCGGGCTGAAAATGCTCGATCGGCTGTTGGGTAGCGTGTTTGGTGTGGCGCGGGGCGTGATCATCGTTCTGGTGCTGCTGTTCATCAGCAGCCCGTTCGCCTCCGAGAGCGCGCTCTGGCAGCAGTCGCGGCTGATACCCTATGGCATGACCATGGTAGAGCGTTCGCGCCTGTTTTTCGCGGACGCCTACAATAACGACGCGTTCCCCATGCCGGGGAGCACGCAACCTGCGGAGTAGACTATGTGTGGTTTGGTAGGTGTTGTGACGAGTAATGATGTTGGCGTGTGTCTGTACGACACGCTGACAGTACTGCAGCACCGGGGCCAGGATGCGGCCGGCATCATGACCAGCGACAACGGCAAGCTCAACCTGCGCAAGGACAATGGGCTGATCAGGGATGTCTTCCGTACCCGGCACATGCGTCGCCTGGTCGGACAGATGGGGATCGGCCACGTGCGTTACCCCACGGCCGGCAGCTCGAGCCCGGCCCTGGCGCAACCGTTCTATGTCAACTCGCCGTACGGACTGGCCCTGGCCCACAACGGCAATCTCACCAACGCCGCCGAACTCAGCCGCGATCTGTTCAAGGAGGATCTGCGGCACATCAATACCGATTCCGATTCCGAGGTGATGCTCAACGTCTTTGCCCACGAACTGCAGCGCCGGGGCAAGATCAAGCCGACCGCGGAGGATGTGTTTGCGGCCGTGGCCGGTATACACCGGCGTTGTCGTGGCGGCTTTGCCGCCGTGGTCATGATCACCGGTTACGGCATCGTCGGCTTCCGCGATCGCAACGGCATCAGGCCGCTCATCTACGGCAGCCGGGAGACCGCCAGCGGCAAGGAATACATGATCGCGTCCGAGAGCGTGGGCCTCGACGCGCAGGGTTTCGCCATTGAGAGAGACGTGGCGCCTGGCGAGGCCGTCTATATCGACGTCGAAGGCAAACTGCATACCCAGGTCTGTACCGAGCCCGGCGAGCACACGCCCTGCATTTTCGAACACGTCTATTTCGCACGCCCGGATTCGCTGATGGACAGCATCTCCGTGTACAAGTCGCGCATGCGCATGGGTCAGCGGCTCGCGGCCAAGATCGAGCGCCTCAGGCCCGATCACGATATCGATGTGGTGATCCCTATCCCGGACACCAGTCGGACCTCGGCTCTGGAGCTGGCTAATGACCTGGGCCTGAAGTATCGCGAGGGCTTCGTCAAGAATCGTTACATCGGCCGCACCTTCATCATGCCGGGGCAGAGCCAGCGCAGGAAATCCGTGCGCCAGAAACTCAATGCCATTGACCTGGAATTCAAGGGCAAGAACGTGCTGCTGGTGGATGACTCCATCGTGCGCGGCACCACCTGCCAGCAGATCATCCAGATGGCCCGGGATGCCGGCGCGCGTAAGGTGTATTTCGCCTCCGCCGCGCCCGCGGTGCGTTATCCCAATGTCTACGGCATCGACATGCCCGCCGCCTCCGAACTGATCGCCGCCGGGCGCACGGACAAGGAAGTCGAGGAACTGATCGGGGCCGACTGGCTCGTCTACCAGGATCTGGAGGATCTGATCGCCACCTGCTCCGAGGGTAACGCCGGTATCTCGCGCTTCGAATGCTCGGTCTTCAATGGCGAGTACATCACCGGCGATGTGGATGAGATGTACCTGCGCAGGCTCGAGACACGCCGCAGTGACGCGGCCAGGCAGCTACGCAAGGATCAGGGACAGTCCAGGCGGGACGATATGGTCACCGATCTCACCTCAGACGCCTGACCAACAAAGAGCTTCATCCCCATGTTCTCGATCAATCTCGACAAGCAAGCCGATGACCGCGCACCGCTGCTCGACAACCATTTCTCCAAGCAGGTACAGACTACCGTCGCCGAGGTGAGCAAGGCCTTGCTGGGCAAGGATCACCAGATTCGTCTGGCGCTGTGCTGCCTGTTTTCCGGCGGTCACCTGCTGATTGAAGATCTGCCCGGCATGGGCAAGACCACGCTGTCCTACGCACTGGCCCAGGCCCTGGGGCTGGACTATACCCGCATTCAGTTCACCTCCGATCTGTTGCCGGCGGATATCCTCGGCATCTCGGTATTCGAGCAGAACAGCGGTCAGTTCACTTTTCATCCCGGTCCCATTTTCAATCAGTTGATACTGGCCGACGAGATCAACCGCACCACGCCGAAGACCCAGAGCGCGCTGCTCGAAGCCATGGAGGAACGCCAGGTCACGGTCGAGGGGGAAACGCGCGCGCTGCCGGAACCCTTCTTCGTCATCGCGACCCAGAATCCGGTGACCCTGGCCGGCACCTATCCCCTGCCTGAGTCCCAGCTCGATCGCTTTCTGATGCGCCTGCGCCTGGGCTATCCGGATCATCGTGCCGAGCGGGAACTGCTGGAGATGCACTCGGAATGGGACAAGGTCAAGAGCGTGCAGCAGTGCCTGACCATCGAGCAGGTACTGGAATTCCGGCGCCAGTCGGCGGAGATTACCGCCAGCCCCGCGCTGCTGGATTATGTGCAGCGGATCATCGCCTTTACCCGCAGCAAGGAAGACTTCCACTTCGGCCTGTCGCCACGGGGCAGCCTCGCCGTGATGCGCGCCGCCAGGACCTGGGCGCTGATGTGTGGCCGCAACCATGTGGTGCCTGAGGATGTGCAGACCATACTCCCGGCCGTCGTCGAGCACAGGCTGCGGGCCACGACCGACGATGACGGCCACAGCGGCGCTGCCCAGGTGCAACGCCTGCTCAATGAAGTGGATGTGATCGAGTAGGGGATCATCGAGCAAGCGACCGTCAAGGGTGCCAGAGAGAACTCTTATGGCAGGCAAAATCAGCAGTTGGTGGCGGGCGCGACTCGAACGCTGGATGGCGGCACGAGTACCGCTGCGCGACGAGATCACCCTCAACCGGCGCATCATTTACATTCTGCCCAGCCGCAACGGCGTCATGTTCCTCCTGGCGACCGGGCTGATCTTTATCGGCGCCATCAATTACGCGGTGAGTCTCGCCTTCGGGCTGGCCTTCCTGATGGTGAGCCTGTTCATCCTGGCTATTCTGCATACCTTCAACAATCTCAATCACCTGCAACTGACCGCGCAGCCGGCGCTGCCCGTCTACTGTGGCGAGGATGCCGGCTTCAACGTGCTGCTGGCCCGCCCCGGCGAGCGTCGCCACGAGGCGTTGGAACTGAGTTTTCCCGAGGGAGTAGTCAGCTACGCCAGCCTGCTGGACATTGATCGCGAAGAAGTCAGGGTCTTCACCCGGGCACGGCGGCGGGGACTGTTCCCGGCGCCGCTGCTGCGTGTAGCCACAACTTTTCCCCTGGGGCTGGTGCGGGCCTGGTCGCTGGTGCGCCTCAACATGCAGTGCCTGGTCTACCCCAGGCCAGTGCCGTTCAACCTGCAGCAATTCTCCGGCGGTGGGGGCGGCGGCGACGAGTCATCCCTGATCGTTGCAGGCAGCGAGGATTTCTATGGCCTGCGTGATTATGTGCCGGGTGATCCACTCAGACAGGTTGCCTGGAAGAACTTCGCGCGCGGTCAGGGGATGCAGCTCAAGCAGTTCGTGGACTATGCCGACGAGCGCACCTGGCTGGACTGGGACATGTTCTACGGCTTCGGCGTCGAAGATCGTCTCTCGCGGCTGTGTTATTGCGTGTTGCATCTGACGCGCAGCGGCAAGGCCTTCGGGCTGAAGCTGCCGGGCATCGAGATCGCGCCGGCGGCCGGTGTCGAGCATCGTAACCGCGTGTTGCGGGTGCTCGCGCTGTACGGCAGGGAGGAGGGCTGAGGTCATGGAGATGAATTATCAGATACCCCGCGCCTCGCTGCTGTGGATACTGCTCGCCGTCGTGCTGGTCATGCTGCCGCAGGCATTCCGTATGCCGCTATGGGTCACGCTGATAGCCTTGCTCTGCGTGACCTGGCGTCTGCTTATTCACGCGGGCAAGCTCAGTTACCCTGGACGCTGGGCACGCACCGGCGTGGTCCTGTTCACTCTGGTCGTTACCGTCACGCAACTTCGCGATCTCGGCATGGGCCTGGACAGTGCCGCGGCGCTGCTCGCGCTCGGCTTCGTCTTCAAACTCATCGAGATGCGGGAGAAGCGGGACATCTATGTGGTCTTCAGCCTCTGTTTCATCATGACCATGGTCTCGTTTCTTTATTCGCAGAGTGCGCTCACCACGGTGTACATCGCTCTCAGCATTGTCGTGATCACCGGGGCCATGATCGCGCTCAATCGCACCCGTCCGGGACAGGTGCTGAATACCGCCGGCATGGCCGTCAGAATCGGCCTGCAGGCCCTGCCACTGACTATCGTCCTGTTCATGGTGTTCCCGCGCATCGCACCGCTGTGGTCGGTGCCATTTCAGAGTCGCGGCGATACCGGCGTAACCGATGAGATGTCGCCGGGCGACCTGGCGCAACTCGGGCGCTCCAGCGAGCTGGCGTTTCGCGTGCAGTTCGAGAACGGGCCGCCGCCGCTGCACCAGGCGCTGTACTGGCGCGGCCTGGTGCTGGACAGTTTCGACGGCACGACCTGGCGCCGCGATTCACGCAGCTCGTCCTATGGCCGGGCGGCCCGGCTCAATGATTTCAGTTGGACCTGGGAAGACCGCGTCCGCTTCTCGGGTGAGCCGCTGAACTACAACATCATCATGGAGGCCACCCAGCAGCCCTGGGTCTTCGGCCTGCACCTGGCCCAGCGCGAGTCATCCAGGCTGCTGCAGTCGCGTGACTTCGAACTGTTCAATGATGGCCCCATCAACAATCGCTTCGGCTACGACCTCAGCTCCTACCTGGACAACCAGACCGACCTTATCCTCCTCGACAGCCAGCGCCGGGGCAATACCGCGCTGCCGGAGGCGGGCAACACCCGCAGTCGGGATTTCGCGCGTGAATTGCGCGCCAGTGTCGACACGGACCTGGACTATGTCTACCAGGTGCTCGCTCATTTCCAGCAGAATCCGTTCTTCTACACGCTGTCCCCGGCGCTGCTAGGCGAACAGCGCATCGACGATTTCCTGTTCAACACCCGATCGGGCTTCTGTGAACACTACGCCAGCACCTTCGCCTTCCTGATGCGCGCCGTGGGGATTCCGGCACGGGTCGTCGTGGGCTATCAGGGCGCCGAGTACAACCGTTATGAAGACTACATGATGGTCTATCAGTACAACGCCCACGCCTGGAACGAGGTCTGGCTGGAGGGCAGGGGCTGGGTGCGCTTCGATCCAACCTCCGCGGTATCGCCCGAGCGTATCGAGCAGGGCATGGAGGCGGCGCTGGGCGAGGACCCGGCCTTCATGGAGCAGTCGTTGCTGTCCGCCACGGGGCTCGGTCAGTTGGGCTGGCTCAATGCCCTGCGGCTGCGCCTGGACGCGCTGGAGTACGAGTGGAATCGCCGCGTCGTGACCTATGATGAAGAGGCTCAATACGAGTTCTTTGAGGAGCTATTCGGTGAGGTCACCGATGAGAAGATAATCCTTTTGCTGCTCGGCGTCGCCAGCCTGGTGGTCGTGGTGCTGGCATTTATTGTTATCCGCCGGCCGCCGCGTTCGCCGCGCGACCCGGTCAACCGGCTGTATCGCAAGGTGGGACGCCAGCTCGGCCGGGCAGGGCTGGACCGACGCCCGGGCGAAGGGCCGCTGGCCTGGCGGGACCGGGTGAGCGCTGCGCGCCCGGAGCTGGCCGAACTGATGCGGGAGCTCACTGACGTGTACATGGATATCAACTATCGCCACCGCAGCGTGCCGCCCCAACAGCGCCGGCAGGACATGCGCGCGCTGAAGGCGCTGCTGCAGCAGTTACGAATTAAAATGTTACGCGTGGCCCGCCTCAGCCGCCACTGAGCCGCACAGTGAAGCCGGCCTCCCCGAGCAGCCTGCTCACGGTCTCGCGCCTGTCGCCCTGGATTTCCAAGCGACCATCCTTGATGGCGCCGCCGCTGCCGCAGGCGGTCTTCAACCGCTTCGCCAACGCCTTCAGTTCCTCTTCCGGCAACACCAGACCTTCGATGACCGTGACTTCCTTGCCGCCGCGACCTTTGGTCTCGCGTCGGATCCGGACGCTGTCGTCGCCGGCTCGCGTCGCCGGCGTCCTGGTCTTGCAGCGACATTTTTGCAGGGGCTTGCCACACTCGGGGCAGGTGTTATCGCCGGCGGTGGAGTAGACCAGCCTGCTGCTGGACATGCTCAGGTCTTGTAAAGCGGGGGCAGGGCGTAACGCGCTTCGCGGGATTGCAGGCGGCTGCGGCTGCGCTTGCCCTTGCGCAGTGTCTCCACCGCCCGCAGCAGTTCCTCCGGCTCAAACCCGGCCTCGCGTTTGTCGCCCTGCTTCAGGTTGAACAGAAGCGACTGGATGCCAGCGGCGAAACGGTGCAACTCCGGTGTCTCGGTCTGCTGCTGGATGTCCTCCATGCTGCGCACCGTGCGCCCGTCGATGTAATGATCACACCAGGTCACCAGGGCGCTGCGCGTACGCTGCAGGTCGCGGGCCCGACAGGCGTCACGCAGCTGCCGGAAGGCGACGCGCTCGTTGTTGGCGGGACTGAAGTGTTCGCCCAGGCGGTGCCGCTGGGCGGCAATGAATTGACCGATCTGTCCCTGACGCGGGGCGATGGCCAGTTTGTAGATGCTCAGCAGCACGACAGCCACGGCCAGGACGATGAAGGCGTTGAACCACAGGGCATCGACCTCGATGAATTCGGCCTCGGCCTGGGCGTCGATCATGGCCTGGTCGACCACCGGCCCGGTCTCCAGCAATTCCCGCAGATTCCCGGTACTGTCCACAGCCTGCTCCGAAGGCAGGGCGCCGGCCACCGCGGCAATGTCGAGGCGCGTAGCCGGGATGACGCTGGATTCCATCTCGCCGGTCCCGACATTCCACCAGGGAATGGTGATCTGCGGAATCTCGATGACACCGCTCCGCGTCGCGACCAGGGTAGCGGTTTCGGTGCGGGTGCCGACGATGCTGCCGTCGACGAAGGTACGCTCTATCTCGGGCGGATCGTTGTACAGATTGATGCCGTCAATCGCGTCCTCGCTGAATGGCGGCAGCATGGCGCCATCGAGCCCTTCGGCTCTCATGGTGATCGTGCGTACCACCGAGTCACCGATTTCGAGGTCGTTCAGATCAGTGCTCCAGGTCTCCTCCAGTGTGATGCTCTGCGCAGGCAACCAGAACTCGAGATTGCGGGCGGCGGCGGGTCGCTCCAGGACGTCGATGCTCATGCCGTCGGTAAAGGCCGTGACCTGGCGCGTGTTCAGGTTGCGAAAGACGAAGTTGCTGGAGCCGTCGGTGACATCGCCGCGGAACAGGATATCGGGAATCTCCAGCGCGCCGCTGCGTTGCGGAAAGATCACGTAGCGTTTCTCATAGACGCCGTAGCGGACGCCATCGATGAGGCGCTCGTATTGATTGGGAGAGCCGATCATCTGGATGACCGTATCCTCCATCTCCAGCTCGGTAAACTGGGGATTGCGGATGCCGTTGATGGTGTAGAACAGGCGCACCGCGAACTGCAGCTGTTCCTGGACGTAGACGGACTCCTTGTTGACTTCGATCTCCAGGAACAGCTCCTCATCGGACTGATTGGAGCGCGGCCCCTGATTGACCACGGCGATCTCGATGGGGTCAGTCTGCACATTATTTATCGTCAGCGTCGGGATAGTGATTTCGCCTTCGCTCAGGGGAAACAGCGTTACCACGTAATCCGTCCAGGATTCGACCTGGCCATTGATGGAACGGATCTGGCTGGAGGTGCGGGTGCCCAGGACCTCGAAGTCGTCGGTCAGGGGCGTCAGATCCAGCTGCATGCCCTGGCGCTGGTCGTACACGCGAATGGTCAGCGTGAGGGTCTCGCCGCGGGCTACCTCGGTGCGGTCGACCTCAATATCCACTTCCTGGGCGGTCGCGTAGCCGCCGCCCAGACACAGCGCGAAAAGCAGGAAACGGGTCAGTCGTCTTACCATATCTGGCCTCCTGAGTCGTTCGCCGTGCCGTCCAGTTGCCGCTGCCGGTACTGGTAGCGGAATTTGCGCCGCAGCAACTCACCGGGGTCGTCTTCGATGCGCCGCAGCCACTGCTCCAGGGCCTGCTGTTCCTCGAACTCCTCGTTCGAGGTGTCCGTCGGCGTGTTCTGCTCGCTGTTGGATTCGGAGCCTTCCTGTTCCTCCGGCGGCTGATTCTGCTGCTGCTCCTGTTGCTGCTGGTCCTGATTGCCTTCCTGGCTCTCCTGGTCCTGCTGGTCCTGATTCTCCTGGTCCTGCTCGGACTCATTTTCCGAATTCTGTTGCGACTCGTTCTCCTGGGATTCCCCCTCCTGATTCTCGCCGGCTTCCTGCTCCTGCTCTTCCAGCAGTTGCTGGACGATCTCCCGGTTGTGCAGCGCGTCCTCGTGCTCCGGCTCCAGGGTCAGGGTGCGGTCGTAAGCGGCGATGGCCTCGGCGTAGTTGCCGATCAGGGCCAGGGCGTTGCCGCGGTTGTAGTGGGCGGCAGGTGTGTCCGTCGCGCTGAAGGCGGCGATCGCTGCCTCATAGTCCTGGGCGCGGTAGCTGGCGGCGCCGGCCCACTGTGGTGAGCGGAACAGGCCGGCGGCCTCGCTGTGGCGATCCTCGTCGAAGGCCTCGGCGGCCTGTTGATCGGGGGTCAGCCACAGGTCGCGCCAGCCCTGAGCGTGCACCGGCTCGGCCGGCAGCATGAGGCCGCCGCCAATGAGCAGCGTCCCGGCGAACAGCCAGCCGCGGCGGAAGATGAGGGCCGTCAGCGGCAGCAGCAGCAATAGCAGGAAGGGGCCAGTCTCGTACCAGATGTCGAACTGCTGCTCCACATCGGAGAGCTGCTCGTCGTCCAGCATCTCGTTATCCGGCAGCAGGAAGGCGAGATCGGAGTCGGCGAGCTGAATATCGTGATAGCGGCCGCCGACACGATTGGCCAGCGATTGCAGGACATTGCGGTTTAGCGTGGGCACCACCATGCCGCCACTGTCGTCGGTGAGGAAGCCGCCGTCGCTGGTGCGAATGGGCGCACCCTCTTCGGTGCCGATGCCCATCACCAACAGTTCATAGTCGTAACTCTCCAGCAGTTCCGTGATGCGCTGCTCCTCCTGAAAACCAGCGATACCGTCGGTCATCAGCAGGATCTTGCCGCGGCTTGCCTCGCCGTCTTCGAGCAGGCCGATCGCCAGCTCCAGGGCCGCTATCGGGTTACTGCCAAAAAGGGGCATGATGTTCGGGCTGAGCGAGGGGACCAGGGCGGAGATGGTGACCACGTCATCGGTCAGCGGTGTGACCGTGTGGGCGTCGCCGGCGTACACCACCAGCGCGGTCTGCCCCTCCTCGCGCAGGGCGAGGATGTCGCGTAGCTTGCGCTTGGCCAGGTCCAGGCGACTGGGCTGGTGATCGTCGGCGTACATTGACAGTGACAGGTCGAGGACGATGACGAGGGCGTCCTCGCGTTGCTGCACCGGTTGCGGCAACTCGTCCCAGACCGGCCCGGCCATGGCGAAGGTGGCCAGCAGCCAGGTCGTCAACAGCAGGTACAAAGGCGTGCGCTGGGAGGCGCTCTTGCTGCGGTCCAGCAGGAAGGGCAGCAGGGTCTTGTCGATGGCCTTGTCCCAGGCGGTCATAACGGCATTGACCCGCCACAGTGCCAGCACGAAGAGCAGGGCCGGAACCAGGGCCAGCAGCCACCAGGGGCGCAGGAAATGAAAGTCCTGCAAAAGATTGGCCGGAATCATCAGCTCCATCAGGCGTTGCTCCCGGAACCGGCGGCGACCGCGTCCGTCTCTTTATTCGGCCCCTGCAGGCGGCTGCGGCCGGCCAGGGACAGCCAGGGAATCGATATCAGCGCCAG